>NZ_CAJYIU010000131.1 GCF_913775355.1 uncultured Aureimonas sp. | reverse complement strand
CCTGTTCCCGAACACACGATGGAGCCTCAGCGATGATCCTGGCCTCGGCTGGCCGCGCCCTCGGCGACGTCTTCTCACCGCCCTTCCGGGCCGCGCTCTGGAAATCGCTCGGCCTGACCGCCGTCGTGCTGGTCGCGCTGTGGTTCGCGGTGCGCTGGCTGTTCGAGGCCGAGGTGATCCCGTTCTTCTCGCAGTTCTCCCCGGACATGCCGGCCTGGGTCGACAATGCCGGGACCCTTGCCGGCTGGGCGGCGGGCGTCGCGCTCGCCTTCCTCCTCGCCTTCCTGATCGCGCCGGTCTCGGCGGTGATCGCCGGTCTCTTCCTCGACGACGTGGCGGAGGTCGTGGAGCGGGACGACTATCCCGGCCACGCCGTCGGGCGCGCGCTGCCGCTCGGGCGCTCGATCGTGCTGTCGGTCAAGTTCTTCGGCGTCGTGATCCTCGGCAATCTCCTCGCCTTCGCGCTCCTCCTGGTGCCGGTGGTCAATTTCGGCGCCTTCTTCGTGATCAACGGCTATCTTCTCGGCCGCGAGTATTTCGAGTTCGCAGCGCTCCGCTACCGATCGGAGGAGGAGGTCCGCGCGCTGCGCTCGCGCTACGGCGGCACGGTCTTCGCCGCCGGCCTGCTGCTGGCGGCCTTCCTGGCGATGCCGATTCTCAACCTTCTGACGCCGCTCTTTGCCGCCGCGATGATGGTGCATCTTCATCAGCGCGTGTCGCAGCGCGAGGGCGGGCTGCCCGTCGGAGGCGTGGTGCCCGGCACGATGGAAGGTGCGCCGGGCGTCGCGGCTCAGCCGCCCGGACGCTTCGCCCCCGGCGGCAGGGGCTGAGGCCCCGGCGGGGCGTCGGGCAGGGCGACGAGCGGCGCCGCCGTCTCGCACCACTTCTCGTCGGCCCGGCAGAGGTCGGCGATGATGCAGACCGCGCAGTCGGGCTTTCGTGCCTTGCACACGAAGCGTCCGTGCAGGATCAGCCAGTGATGGGCGTGGCGCAGGAACCCGTCGGGGATGATCTTGAGGAAGCCCTCCTCCACCGCCTCCGGCGTCTTGCCGGGCGCGATCCTGATGCGGTTGCCGATACGCAGGATGTGCGTGTCGACCGCGAGCGTCTCCTCGCCGAAGGCCGTGTTCAGGATGACGTTGGCGGTCTTGCGACCGACGCCCGGCAGCGCCTCCAGTGAGGCGCGGTCTCGCGGCACCTCGCCCCCGTGCCGGTCGCGCAGGATTTCCGAAAGGCGCTGGACGTTCTTCGCCTTGGTGCGGAAGAAGCCGATCGACCGGATCGCTTCGCGGATCTCGTCCTCGCCCAAGCCCGCCATGGCTTCGGGCGTCGAGGCGCGCGCGAAGAGGCCACGCGTCGCCCGGTTGACGCCGGCGTCCGTCATCTGCGCCGACAGGACCACGGCAACCAGCAGCGTGAACGTGTTGACGTGCTCGAGCTCCGAGGTCGGGTGCGGGCGCTGGACCGCGAAACGCCGGAAGATCTCGGCCACTTCGTCCGCCGTGTAGGGGAACTTCGGCGCCTTCGCCTTCGCCTTGGCGCGCACGGCCGTGGCCACCGGCGCGGCCTTGCCCGCGTCGGTCGATGGCGCCTTTCGCGCGCGCTTGGTCGCAGGCGCTTTTTCCGCCATGGTCAGAGCCCTATTATCGCCTCGGCGGCTCGGGGAGCCGCCGCCCATTGGAACGGATCCAGCCTGCGAGGCAAGACGCAGATGACCGACAGCGCCGACCGCACCGTCTTCCATGCCCTTCTGACGCCCTACCGATCGCTGGGAAAGCGCGGCTTCAACGTGACCATGGCCCTGTTCGGGGGTTTGAGCCTCCTGTCCGGCGCGGTGTTCGTTTCGCACGGGGCCTGGCCCGTCGTCGGCTTCTTCGGGCTCGACGTCCTGCTCCTCTATGTGGCGCTGAGGGCGAGCTTCCGGTCGGCCCGCGCGTCGGAGGAGGTCCGCGTGTCGCGCACTGAACTCACCATCCGCAAGACCTCGCCGCGCGGCGCGGTGCAGGAAGCGCGCTACAACCCGTTCTGGACGCGGTTCCTGGTTCGCCGTCACGAGTTGGCGGGCGTCACCCATATGGCGGTCGCGGGCGAAGGGCGGCAGACCGAGATCGGAGCCTTCCTCAATCCGGAGGACCGCGAGAGCTTCGCCGAAGCCTTCAACCGCGCCCTCAACGAGGCGAAACGCGGCTGACGCGCCGCGCTCCCGGAAAACGGGTGGCCCCGGGGTCGGCCATGGTCCATCGTCGCGCCGAAGATGATGCGCGGAGCGATCCGATGGCCCACCATACCCCCTCACCCGGCTCGGCCTTGCCGCTTGGCGGCCTGTCGGAGGTGCCCCCGCCCTCGGACTATCCGCTGGTGCGCGCGGCGATCGAGTTCATCTCGGCGGAATATCGCAGCCAGCCCTCGCTCGACGCCGTGGCCGAGGCCTGCGGGGTAACGCCCCAGCGGCTGGAAGCCGCCTGCCGACGCTGGGCCGGCCTCAGCCCCAAGGCCTTCCTGCAGGCCGTCACCATCGATCACGCCCGGCGCCTTCTCGGCGACGGGCTGCCGCTTCTCGACACGGCGATCGAGGTCGGCCTGTCCGGGCCGTCGCGCCTGCACGACCTCTTCGTCAAGCACGAGGCGATGAGCCCCGGCCTTCACAAGGCGCGCGGCGAGGGCCTGTCCCTGTCCTACGGGTTCGCCGACACGCCGTTCGGCCGCGCGCTGGCGGTCTGGACGACGCAGGGGCTGGCGGGCCTCGCCTTCTCCGACGAGGAACGGGGCGGCGATGCGCATGCTCTCGCCGATCTCCTCGGCCGCTGGCCGCGGGCGACAACTGCGCGCAGCGACGAGGGTGCGGCGCGCCGGCTCGCGCGCGTCTTCCGGCCGGAGGAGTGGGGCGCAGGCGCGCCGCTCCGCATCGTCCTCATCGGCACCGACTTCGAGGTGCGGGTGTGGGAGCGGCTCCTCGCCATCCCGTTCGGCGCGGCGCACACCTATTCTGGGATCGCCGCCGAGATGGGCGCGCCGAAGGCCTCGCGCGCGGTCGGTGCGGCCGTCGGGCGCAACCCGATCTCCTTCGTGGTGCCGTGTCACCGCGTGGTGGGCAAGTCGGGCGCCCTGACCGGCTATCACTGGGGCCTGACGCGCAAGCGCGCGATGCTCGGCTGGGAGTTCGCGATCGCGGCCGCGGGCTGATCGCCGCAGCGGGGAACCCGTCGGCGGCCCGGAGCGTCCCCCACCCCGACGACGCGTGGAGGACGACCGGCATGGACGCAGCGGTGGAGAAGGACACGGGGCACATGGCGCTCGGCGAGGCCGAGCGCGAGGAGGCTTTTCGGCGACTGCGCGAGCACATGCCGGGCCGCACACCGAGCGCCAAGGGGCCGAAGGACCAGCCCGACCCGTTCCGCTCCGTCGTCTCCTGCCTCCTGTCGGCGCAGAGCCGCGACGTGAACACGGCGGCGGCCGCCAAGGCGCTGTTCGCGCTCGCCAAGACCCCGGACGCGATGCTGAAGCTGTCGGAGGAGGAGATCGCCCGCGCGATCAAGCCCTGCGGCCTCTACAACATGAAGGCGAAGAGCATCAGACGCCTGTGCGCCGCCCTGATCGAGGAGCACGACCGCGTCGTGCCGCAGACGCGCGAGGGCCTGATGGCGCTGCCAGGCATCGGGCGCAAGTGCGCCGACATCGTCATGAGCTTCACCTTCGACGAGGACGTGATCGCCGTCGACACCCACGTCTTCCGCGTCTGCAATCGCACCGGCATCACCGATGAGCGCACCGCCGACAAGACCGCCGCGGCACTGGAGCGCTTGGTGCCGGACTGGGCCCGGCGCGACGGCCATTTCTGGCTGCTGCAGTTCGGCAAGACGGTGTGCCTGTCGCGCCGGCCGCGCTGCGAGACCTGCTTTCTCAACGACATCTGCCGCTGGTTCGCCGCCGCGCGCGACGACTGACCCTGTCGCGTCTGATTACCAGGACTCCTAACGCATAACCGGGACTCAACATACGCTTCCCGGTGACTCACCCTTGGATTTGGGAAACCAGGCGGCGATGCTGCTTTGTCGAATGGCCTACCCTCATTTGATGCTTGCTAGCCAACCCGTGACGCTTCGAGCGGCTGCGATGGAGGCAACAAAATGGACATCAACAAGCTGAGGGTGAGAGTTAAGCGCGACGAACATGGCCCAGCCACGGAGGCACTCTCGCGTGAGGGCCTCGACCGTCTTGTCGACGACGCGATCTATACCCTGACGACCCTGAACTCGGAGGTTACGCCCGACTCCATCCGCGAGTATGTGGAGGTGAACGTGCGCATCAATGTATTCATCGGCCGATACTTCGCCCCAAGCACCTCTGAGATGGAAGACGTGCTCGACCGGGCCCGACTTGAGGGCTTCTGTGCTCATCATGATGGTGCCGAGGAGCTGGACGCACAGACACCGAACTTCCGCTGAAAGACACTGAGGTTGTCGGTCCCGCCTTTCCTCAGGCGCGGCCGACATTTTCGTTGGCGCACTGCATACCTGCGCGACGATGGCTGACTGAACAGCCAAATGTTGGGTCAACAGTGCCAACGGCCAGCCAGGAGGCAGGACGACTACGACGCGCTCGACGCCCCCACAGGGGCGTCCCGTCCAGTTCCAAGCCGGCCAGTCGCCCGAGGGCGTGACGCTCGGGGCCCGTCTCGCCGAGGTCGTGTACACCTCCCAGCCGACGCTGCTCGACGCAGTCGCCTTCGCGACCGAGCTTCGCCGGCAGGCCGCCGGCTTCGGGCGCGGCCGGAACCTGCCCCTGATCATGAACTCGCTGCATTCGGTCATCGGCGAGAGCGAGGCGGACGTCGCTCGGCGCGTGAAGGAGAAGCACGAGCGCATCGACTATCGGCGCGGCCGGCTGCAACTGGCCGACATGCTGGGTGGCGGGATCGACCTGTCGGACCTGCCGCTCGACTGCCCGCTGCCGGAAAGCCTCCTGCCCGACACCGGCACGGCCCAACGGCGACGCGGGCGGATCGAGATCTTCCGTCGCTATGCGCTGCAGGGGCTGTCGCTCCGCGAGCTGATCGTCCAGGCCGGCGAGACGGGGCACTGGTCGGTCGCCGGCACACCGGAGCAGATCGCCGACGCGGCGGAAGAACGCTTCCGGGCCGGCGTTCTCGACGTCGTCTCGCTGCATGGGCTCGGCAACCCGGATCAGGAAGACCTTCTCCTGAACGGCGTCCTGCCCAAGCTTCGCCGCCGGGGCCTTCTCGACGAGGATTACGTGGACGGCGGGTTCCGCGTCAATCTCGGGCTTCCCCCCGTCGTTCGGCACGTCGAGGACGACGCGCGAAGGACGGCTTCGGCCTGAGCGATCCCGACGTCCATCGTGGGACTGACAAAAGGAGGAGGGTTCTGTGCCATCGACTGCTTCGATGATGATCTCATAGTTCATCCCGTCGGCCGAAGATCTTATCTGTTTCGGTACGGTGAAAGGGCAGTTGGGAAACCGCAGTCTCGGTGTTTAAGGCCGATCGCCCCGTTGTCGACAAGCTGGGCTTCTGCCGCCCATCGAAGACCGGACGGAAACTTGCCGTGGATGTTGTCGACTTTCTTATTCCTCGAAGGCAGGACGGGGTAAGGTGCGTATTGGAATCAAAGGCAATGGTCGCGGCCGGACGTTCAACATGGCGGATCCATGGGCGCCGTGGTAGGTTCGTGAAATATCGGCCACCTGCGACTAATTGAAGACGGTCACTGCCGGGACCTAACACCTATGTGTTGGTTACAGAAGGCGGAAGGTCGGCGACGCTCAGCTTGCCCTCCTGGCCACGCCGCGTAATCAGGTCGGCGACCAAGCCGCTGGCCTTCGCCTCTTCGACAAAGGCTGCGAGGAAGGCGGCGCCCGCAGGACGACCACGGCGCACGCCGATGGACTGCTGCACGGCCGAGAAGCGGCCGTCGAGGATACGCGCACCTGGCAAAGTCCTGGCGTCCTCGATGAGGCGTGGCCGCAGCCCGGCAAGCACATCGAGCCCTTCCTCCACAAACAGCGCATAGGAGGCGTCGATGCCCGCTGCCCGGACTAGTGTTGCTGCGGTGATGTTGCGTTCGAGCCAGAGATCGTAGGCGCTGCGGGCTGAGACGGCGATGCGAATGCCGGGTCGGCCGACTTCGGCGAGAGTTCGGATCGGCGAGCCAGCCGGGACCATATAGGTCGCCTCAATTTCAGCATAGGCAGCAGTGAAGTCGATAACTTCGGCGCGTGCTGGCTCGGCGCCGATCAGAGCGATGTCCCAGACATCGTCGGCGGCGGCATCAGCGAGCAGACCCGGGGACGCGAAAGGCTCGTACTCGACGGCGACCCCGAGCCGTGCTGCGATCGCCTTCGCCATGTCCGGAGACACGCCGACGGGGCCTCCAGCGGAGTCCGCACCGCTTACGAGGAAGGAGTTCGACAGATTGATGCCGGCGCGAAGCCGGCCGGTGGGGGCTAGGTCTTGGCGGGCCGCGTTGAGCATGGTTCACCTTGAGCATGGGCGATAAGGATGTGCACCCGCCTGATGGCACACAGTTCGGTGTTCGGCAGAGGCAACCGGCGGGATCCATGCTCTCCAACAATCTTGCCATCGCGTTCCGAACGGCGATCGCTTGCTGCCAGTTCGCTGACGCTTCAGAACATGTGCAAGGCGTCGTTGAGCACCTACACTTCGGCGCCAAGCCGAACGCCGCGCCCGTCCGAGAACCGCCGTAATTCGAAGTCACGCGTGCCCACCATCGGCTCACGCCCCATCAGGAGCTGCGCGGCCAGGAGACCGGCGCCCGGCCCGATGCCGAAACCGTGGCCTGAGAAACCTGTCGCGACGACGACGTTGGGATCCGCAGCGATGCGGTCGATATAGGGTACGACGTCGGGCGTCACGTCGATATAGCCGCCCCACCGCTGCAGGATGCGGGCCTCGGCAAAGGCCGGAAAGAGCGAGGCGAGCGTCCCGAGGAGCGCTTGGCCATCGCCCGCGCGTGGCGGCGGGTCCAGCATGCGGGCGCCCGCGTAGCTTTGGGGCGTCAAGAGTTCGCGGAACGACCGGAGAGCCAGATGCGGCCGCACGCCGCGCGCTTCCGCCCGCAGCATGGGCATGAACTCGCGCAGGAAGCGGACGCTGTCGGGCGTCAGCGGCGTGTCGTAGGTCGCGCTGTGGGCAATCGTGTAGCCGCCGTCGAGGCGCTTGCGCAGGCCGATCTTCCCGATCCAGATCGAGGCTTCCGGCCCACCCTCGATGGCAGAGGTGCGGAACACCGATCCAAGGACCTTGAGCTGCGGCAGGCGCAGGCCCAGGCCGCGGCAGAAGGCACTGGACCAGGCGCCGGCTGCGACGAGCACGCCCGAACATTCGATCCGCCCGTATTCGGTCATGACCGCGTCAACCCGCCCGCCGGACCGCTCGACGCCTGTGACGGCGCAAGGGGCGAGGACGGTCAGGCCCCTTCCCTTGGCCACGCGCACCATGGCGGGCACAGCGAGCTGCGGCTCGGCGCGCCCGTCGCTGGCGACGAAGAGGCCCGCATCGTGACGCAGCGGCGCGCCTCCCGTGACCTCGGCGAGCCGGGCACCGGTCAGGATTTCGGCGTCGACCCCTTGCGGGCGCGCCATCCGCGCCCAGGCCTCGAAGGAAGCCTCCTCTTCCGGGCTGTCCGCGACATAGAGGGTCCCGTGCTGGCGGAAGCCGGTCTCGGCGCCGACCCGCTCGTTCATGCCGCGCCAGAGACGCAGGCTCTCGACGATCAGCGGCACCTCGCGCTCGTCGCGGCCCGCTTGGCGGCACCATCCCCAGTTGCGGCTGGACTGCTCGCCCGCGACCTGCCCCTTCTCGCAGAGCACGACCGAATGGCCGGCTTCCACGAGGCTCATCGCGGCGGAGGCGCCGATGACGCCGCCGCCGACGATCACGAAGTCCACCTTGCGCGGTACGACCGTGTCGCCGGGGACGAAATCGAGATGGGGGCCCATTGTCCTATTCCCTGTCTGGAGATACCGCCGGGCGTTCTCCCTGGTGCCGGTCGAGCCAGCCGATCTCCATGCGCGGCACCGATGCGACAAGGCGTTCGGTATAGGGGTCGAAGGGCGGCGAGAGCACCCGGTCCTTCGGCCCCTGACGAACGATCCGCCCTTGGCGCAGCACCGCCACCGTGTCGGCGATCCGCTCGACGATGGCAAGGTCGTGGGTGATGAAGAGGAGCGAGACGGCGCGCTCGGCCTGGACGCGGGCAAGAAGCTCCAGCACCCCGTCCGCCACCAGGGGATCGAGCGCCGAGGTCGGCTCGTCGCAGACGAGGACGTCGGGATCGGCGGCGAGCGCCCGCGCGATGCAGACCCGCTGCTTCTGGCCGCCCGAAAGCTCCGAGGGGAAGCGGTCGAGAAGGGACGGCGACAGCTCGATCTCCTCGAACAGCCGCTCAACACGCCGCCGCGCGTCCGCGCCGCGCAGCCCGAAGTAGAAGGTCAGCGGGCGGCCGACGATCTCGCCGACCCGCTGACGCGGATTGAGCGCGACGTCGGGGAGCTGGTGGATCATCTGCATCCGGCGCAGCGTGTCCTTCGGCCGCGCGGCGAGGAGCGGCGGCAGTGCACGGCCTTCGAAGAGGACCTGCCCCGCGTCGGGCGGCAGCAGCCCGGTCAGGACGCGGGCGAGGGTCGACTTGCCCGAGCCAGACTCGCCGACGAGGGCGAGCGTGCGCCCGCGCGGGAGATCAAGCGTGACATCGTCGAGGACGCGCTGCCCGGCATAGGACGCCGCGAGCCCTTCCATGCGCAGGACCGGTTCGGTCGTGGCGCGCGGCGCGGCGTCGGCGCCGCCGCGCGTGGCGACGAGCGCGCGCGTGTAGGCTTCCGCCGGCCGCTCGATGATGGCGCGCGCAGGTCCGGCCTCGATCATGCGCCCGTTGCGCAGGACGAGGATGTCGTCGGCGATCTGCGCCACCACGGCGAGATCGTGCGAGATGTAGAGCGCCGCCGTGCCGGTCGATCGCACCGCGTGGCGGATCGCGGTGAGAACCTCGATCTGGGTGGTGACGTCGAGCGCCGTCGTCGGCTCGTCGAAGACGATGAGGTCGGGCCGGCCGCAAAGCGCCATCGCCGTCATCGCCCGTTGCAACTGACCGCCGGACGCCTGGTGCGGATACTTGGCGCCGAAGGTCTCCGGGTCCGGCAGGGCGAGGAGCGCGAAGAGCGCCTTGGCGCGCGCCACCGCATCCGGCCGCGTCATCACCTTGTGAAAGACGGACGCCTCGATCACCTGATCGCCGAGCCGCCGGGCCGGGTTGAAGGCGGCCGAGGCGGACTGGGCGACATAGGCGACGGAGCGGCCCTGGAAGGCGCGCAGCGCCGCCTCGCCCAGCGCGCCGAGGTCGCGGCCCCGGATCAGGACCTCGCCGCCCGTCTGGCGCAAGCCTTCGCGGCGGTGGCCGAGGGCGGCAAGCCCGAGCGTCGACTTGCCTGCCCCGCTCTCGCCGATGAGGCCGAGGACGCGCCCCTCCTCCAGCGTCAGCGAGACGCCCTCGACGACGGGGGCGGCGGCGGGATCGCGGGGGCGGATCGTCAGGTCGCGGATGCGAAGGAGCGGAGCACTCATCGCGTGCCGCCCCGCTTCGCCGGGTCGGCCGCGCGGTTGATCAGCCAGTCCACCACGAGGTTGACCCCAACCGCCAGCACCGCGATCGCGAGGCCCGGCACCAGAGCGGCCGTGACGCCGAAGAGGAGCCCGTCCTTGTTCTCAAGCACGAGCCCGCCCCAGTCCGCCTCCGGCGGCTGGATGCCGAGGCCGAGGAAGGAGAGGGTCGAGAGGAAGATCACGGCGAAGGCGAAGCGCAGGCCGAACTCGGCAAGGAGCGGCGACCAGGCGTTGGGCAGGATCTCGCGCCGGATAATCCAGAGCCAGCCCTCGCCTCGCAGGCGGGCCACCTCGACGAAGTCCATCACCGCGAGGTCCCCGGCGATGGCGCGCGAGACGCGGAAGACGCGCGTCGAATCCAGCACCGCCATGACGAGGATCAGGACCGGCAGGGACTTCGGCAGGATGGAGAGCACCACCAGCGCGAAGATCAAGGTCGGCACCGACATCACCACGTCGTTGCCGCGCGACAGGACCTGGTCCACCCGCCCGCCCGCGACCGCCGCGAGGAAGCCGAGCGAGGCGCCGAGCGCGAAGGCGAGGAGCGTGGCAGCGGCCGCCACGAGGAAGGTCAGCCGCGCGCCCCAGATGAGGCGTGAGAGGAGGTCCCGACCGAGATTGTCGGTGCCGAGCCAGGCTTCCGGCGAAGCCGGGTCCCAGACGCCGCCGACCGGCTGGACGGGCGAGTGGGGCGCGAGGACAGGCGCGAAGGCCGCGAGCATGAGGAACAGCGCAACCAGCGCGAGCCCGAGGACGGCGGAGAATGGCGGGCGTCGCATGGGCGGACTACCGTGGCACGCGAAGGCGCGGGTTGACCAGGATGGCGAGTATGTCGGCCAGGATGTTGAGGCCGATATAGACGCCGGCGAAGATCAGCCCGCAGGCCTGAACCACCGGCACGTCGCGCTTGGTGACATGGTCGATCATGTACTGGCCCATGCCGGGATAGACGAAGATCACCTCCACCACCACGACGCCGACGACGAGATAGGCGACGTTGAGGAGGACGACGTTGAGGATGGGCCCCAGCACGTTGGGCAGCGCGTGGCGCAGGAGAACGCGCGAAGGCGGCAGGCCCTTGAGGCGGGCGGTCTCGATGTAGGGCGCCGAGAGCACGTTGATGAGCGCGGCACGCGTCATGCGCATCATGTGGCCGAGGACCGCGAGCACCAGCGTGAAGGCCGGCAGCGCGATCGCATCCAGCCGTTCGAGGAGCGTCATCCCGTCGTGCACCACGGCACTGGTCGCGAACCAGTTCCACTGGACGGCGACGGTGGCGATCAGGAGATAGCCGACGAAAAACTCGGGCAGCGAGATCGCGCCGAGCGTGACGATGTTGATCGCCCGGTCGGGCCAGCGGTCGCGGTAGAGGACCGAGATCCAGCCGAGGACGAGCGCCAGCGGCGTGGCCACGAGTGCGGCGGTGCCGGCAAGGAAGAGGGTGTTTTCCAGGCGCGGCGCGATGCTGGCCGCGATGTCCTGCCGGTTGGAGGAGCTGAGCCCGAGATCGCCCTGCAGGATGCCGCCCAGCCATTCGAGGTAGCGGAGCGCGGCCAGCTGGTCGAGGCCGAGCTGGGCGCGGATCGCGGCGACGGCCTCGGGCGTCGCCTGCTGGCCGAGCATGGCGCTCGCCACGTCGCCCGGCAGGATCTGCGTGCCCGCGAAGATCAGCGCCGAGACGGCGAGAAGCGTCAGCAGCCCGAGGACGAGCCGGCGCAGGAGCAGCGCGCCCAGCCCCCGGCGCGAGGGCTTGAGCCGGAGCGCGGTGATGCCGCTGTGCTCGGCCAGGATCGGATCGTGCGCGATCTGGCTCGGCGCGCGGAGGTCGGGATCGCTCAAGAACTGCTCTTACGTCTCTCGCCCGCAAGGACGAAGGGGCGAAGCCGACGAGCGGCTCCGCTCCTTATGGTCGAAGCGGCGGGCGCGCCTCAAGAGGCGAACCACACCTTTTCCGGCAGACGGTAGCCCGACAGGTCGCCGCCGCCCGGAACGTCGGTGACGCCAACGAGCTTGGCCGAGGTCGCAACCTGCGAATCGGCGAAGGCGTGGATGATCTCGCCCCCGTCCTCGACCAGCATGAGCTGGAGGTCGTGGTAGAGCTGCTTGCGCTTCGCCTCGTCGAACTCGGAACGGGCGGCGATGAGCTTGGCGTCGAAGTCCGGCCGCTTCCATCCCGTCTCGTTCCAGGGAGCGTCGGAGGCGAAGACCAGCGAGAGCATCGCGTCCGCCGTCGGGCGCACCGACCAGTTGGAGGCGCAGAAAGCGTGCTTCATCCACACCTCGTCCCAGTAGCCGTCGCTCGGCACGCGGTTGACGGAGATGTCGATGCCGGCGGCCTTCGCCGAGACCTGGAAGAGCTGAGCTGCGTCCACCGCGCCCGGAAAGCCGTTGTCGGCGGCGGAAAGCTGGATCGGGCCGGACAGCCCCGCCTTCTGCGCTTGGAAGCGCGCCTTGTCGGGATCGTAGGTGTGCTTCGGCAGGTCGGCGGCGAAGTAGGGGTTCCAGGGTGCGATCGGGTTGTCGTTGCCGACCTGCCCGACGCCGCCCATCACCGTCTTGACGATCGCCTCGCGGTCGATCGCGTATTTGAGCGCGAGGCGCGCGTCGGGATTGTCGAAGGGTTTCTGATCGAGCCGCATCGGGAAGCAGTGCATGGTGCTGGCGGTGGTGGAATGCACCGTGACCTGCGGCATCGCCTTGATGCGCGCCAGCATGCGCGGCTCGACGCGGTTGATCGCATGGACCTGCCCGCTTATGACGGCGGCCAAGCGCGCGGTCGCGTCGTTCATCGCCAGCGTCTCGACAGAATCGACGAAGCCGCGATTGGGGTTCCAGTGATTGGAAAAACGCTTGGTCAGCGCGCGCACGCCCGGCTGGAAGCTCTCCAACTGGAAGGCCCCGGTGCCGACGCCCTTGGCGAAGTCTCCGCCCTCCGGGCCGATGCCGAGATGATAGTCGGTGAGCGCGGCCGGGAAGTCGACATTGCCGGAACTCAGCTCGAAGACGACCGCGTTCGTGCCTTCGGCCTTGAGGTCGGTGACGGCGAGGAGCTGGCCCTTGCCGCCCGAGGGGCTGTCGGCGCCGCGATGGTGGTTGATGGAGTAGATGACGTCGGCGGCCGTCAGTTCCTTGCCGTTGTGGAACTGGACACCGGGACGCAGCTTGAAGCGCCAGGCCGAGCCGTCTGCCTTCACCGGCTCGAAGCTCTCGGCGAGCGAGGGCACGATCTTGCCGGTCTCGTCGATCTCGACCAGCGTGTTGAAGAGCTGAAAGCCGACCGTGTACATGTAGGCTTCGGTGTAGAGCGCGGGGTCGAGGCTGTCGGAGCTCGAGGCCGTGTCGAGGCCGAGGATCAGGTGCCCGCCGCGCTGCGGCTGCGGGGCTCCTTGCGCGAAAGCCATGACGCCGAGGCCCGGCACGAACAGCGACGCGCCCGCGACGGCCGACGCCTTCAGAATCGCCCGCCGATCCATGACGAGGGACGGGATGCGGTCTTTGGGTCCGGTCGTCATGGAAGGCGGGTCTCCTGGAACGCTGAAAAATGCTGAGGGATACGCAGCGCCTGCCACCGGTCGGTCGATGGGCTGCGGCACCGGGCGCAGAGTTCCCGTTGTGGTCTCGTCTATCAAGGGACAAACGTCGCCTTGTGGCGGCCGACGGAAGAAAATTCGACCGGAGCCGATGTCCCCAGCCTATAGAAGCGGGGAGACATCGGGAGACATCATGACCCTGTCCAACAGCCCCGGCTCCAAGATCGAAGCCGTCATCCGCGCTGCCGAGCCCGACCTCGTCGCCATCCGGCGGGACCTCCACGCCCATCCCGAAATCGGGTTCGCGGTCGAGCGCACGGCGGGCGTCGTGGCTCAGCGCCTGCGCGCGATCGGCCTCCAGCCGCGCGAGCGCGTCGGGCGCACCGGCGTCACCGCCCGGATCGAGACCGGCCGGCCCGGCCCGCATCTCCTCCTGCGCGCCGACATGGACGCCCTGCCGATCCACGAGGAAACCGGCCTGCCCTACGCCAGCCGGACCGACGGGGCGATGCATGCCTGCGGCCACGACC
>NZ_CAJYIU010000130.1 GCF_913775355.1 uncultured Aureimonas sp. | reverse complement strand
ATGCGGCCGCCGCCTTGCAGGAACTCCTCGGCGGCAAGTACGGCGAGATGTCCACGCTTGGGAACTACATGTTCCAGAGCTTCAACTTCCGATCCAAGCCGAAGCTTCGGCCCTTCTACAGCCTCGTGGCCGCGATCACCGCCGAGGAGCTCGGCCATGTGGAACTCGTGTCGAACGGCGTCGCCATGCTCGCCAACGGGCCGGACACCAAGGACGGCGATGCCGGCGACGGCGGCGACATTTCGGGCGCGCCCTTCGAGGACATGAAGGACATGCGCAACGCCGCGGCCTTCCTGTCGGCGGGCGGCGGGTCGATGCCGGTGAACTCCAACGGCGTGTCCTGGAACAACGACTTCATTACCACGACCGGCAACATCGTGGTGGACCTCCTTCATAATTTCCACCTCGAATGCGGCGCGCGCCTCCACAAGCTGCGCGTCTACGAGACCTTGAGCGATCCGACGGGCCGCGAGGTCTGCGGCTATCTTCTGGTGCGCGGCTCGGTGCATGCGCATGCCTATGCGCTGGCGCTGAAGAAGATCACGGGGGTCGACCTCGACAAGTTCCTGCCGACCCCGAACATCCCGCTGTCGAAGATCCCGGAGTGCCAGAAGTACCTCGACGAGGGTTCGCACCGGCGCCTCTACACGTTCAGCCCTAGCGACTACCGTGAGATGGCCGGCATCTGGGGCAACGGCGAGGTCGCGCTGCCCGACGATCCTCCGGGCGAGCTCGAGGTCGTCGACGGGATGCCCGAGGGCGGCAAGATCCATCAGCTGACGGGCATCCCGTCCGCCTTCACGCCGGACTACGCGCCGGAGGAAATGTTCGAGATCGCGCAGAAGCTCTACAAGGCTTCGCGCTGACCGGCGAGGCGGGCCGACCTGCTTCGCAGACGGCCCGTCTCCCATCCCACCTGCCAGACAGAGACCGGAGACAGCGACCCATGGTCACCACCGTCGGAACCGAAACCACCTTCGAGACCCTCGTCCAGAACCTCCTGATCCTCGAGCACGACGCGATCGCCGCCTACCAGTCGACGATCGAGCGCCTCGACGACCCGGCGGCAAAGGCGAAGATCGCCGAGTTCAAGGGAGACCACGAGGCCCACGTCGCCGAACTCACCCGCATGGCGGGTCAGCTCGGCGTCGCCGCCCCGCAGGAGGGCGATCTCAAGGAATACCTGACGACCGGCAAGGTCGCGCTGGCGTCGATCATCGGCGACCGGTCGATCCTGAAGGCCATGTCGACCAATGAGATCGAGACCCGGATGGCCTACGATCATGCCTCGAAGAACGCGGCAGCCAGCCCGGACGCGCAGGCCTACTTCGCCAAGGCCTATGCCGACGAGGATCGGCACAAGACCTGGATGGATGCCGCCGCGGCGGCCTGACGGCCTTTAGAGCCCGTCCGAAAAGTCCGCCGGGTCGGGTCGGCGGTGCTTTCCGCCACCCATTTCGTTGCCGATCCTCGCCGATGCCGCCGGCATCGACTGCGTTCGGCGCCTCATGGATGACGAAAATCCCTCGCCGAGCCTCCGCCGGGGACATCCCGGACGGGCTCCTACCGGAAGTAGCCCATCACCTGTTCCTGGACGCGCTGGAGCAATCCGGCGCGTTCGACGTTGGCGGCGGCGTAGAGCGGCTCCTCGCGCACCACCTGACCATCGCGCGTGATGCGCATCTGTGCCACGCGGCGGCCTTCGGGCACCGGGGCCTCGATCGGGCCGACCGGCACGATCTCCGTCTGGTAGGGTGAGCCCGTGCCGCGCGGCTCGATGAAGCGGATTTCGCCGGCCGCCTTGACGGGAACGCTCGGTGCCACGCCGCCCGTCACCGGCACTTCGCCGGCCGTCTCGTCGCCCTTCAGGATCACGACGTTCTCGAAACCGCGCAAGCCGAGCGTCATCATGGCGCGCGCCTCGGTGGCGCGCTCGTTGACGCTCTTCATGCCCGTCATCGCGAACACGATGCGGCGACCGGCGTCATCCTTCGCGGAGGCGACCAGCCCGTAGCCCGCCTCCGCCGTGTGGCCGGTCTTCAGCCCGTCCGCGCCGAGGCTGAGGAGCGGGTTGCGCGAGCGCTGGGTGATGCCGTTGAAGGTGAACTCCTCCTCCGAGAACAGCGGATACTGTTCGGGATAGGTGCGGATGATGTGGGTGGCGAGCGTCACCAGATCGCGCGCCGAGACGCGCTGGCCGGGATCGGGCAGGCCGTGCGGATTGACGAAGTGGGAATGCGTCAGGCCGAGTTCCTGCGCCTTCTTGTTCATCAGTTCGGCGAAGGCCGGCACCGAGCCGGCGATACCCTCGGCCGCGACGATCGTCGCGTCGTTGCCCGACTGGATGGCGATGCCCTTGATCAGGTCGCCGACGCTGACCTCAGAGTTCAGGGGCAGGAACATCGTCGAGCCGCCCGACGCCGCGCCGCCGGTGCGCCACGCGTTCTCGGAGACGGGGAAGGTCTCGTCGATCCGGATCGCGCCGCGCTTCAACTCGTCGAAGATGATGAGGAGCGTCATCAGCTTCGACAGCGAGGCCGGCGGGATCTCGTCGTCCGGGTTCTTCTCGAACAGTACCGTGTTGGTGCCGAAGTCGAGCAGCACCGCCGAGCGTGCGGCCGTCTCGAACGCATGGGCAGACGTCGACAGGCTCAGCACGACCAGAAGGGCGGCCAGCGGGCGCTGAAGGGTTCGGACGTTGAGCGCCATCGTTGTCATGCCGTGAAATCCTCATGCCGTGGGCGCGCCCCAGGGGCCGCGCCACATCCTCGCCCCGGAGGTTAATGAAATCACAGCAGAACTTGGTGAACGGCGGGTGAACGGCAACCGGGAAGGCTGCGAGCCCCGGTGAAAAGCCTGGGGCTGTGACAAGATCGCATGAGGAACCGCGGGGGCCCGCGGACCGCCGCGGGCGCCGCGGGCGCCGCCTCGCGCGTTCGATCAGCCTTCGAGTTCGGCCTTCAGCATTTCCAGTTCCAGCCACTCGTCCTCGGCCTTGGCGAGCGCGGCGCGGTTCGCCTCGCTCTCCTTGGCGAGCCTGGAGAAGCGGTCCGGGTTCTTGGCGAAGAGGGCGGGGTCCGCCATCTCGGCTTCCGCCTTGGCGATCGCCGCTTCCAGCTTGGCGATCTCCTTCGGCAGATTCTCCAGCGCGAACTTCTGCTTGAACGAGAGTTTGGTGCTCGGCTGCCCGGCGGGGCGCGCGGTGGGCGCCGTGGTGGTCGGCTTGGCGGCGGTCTTCTCGGCTTTCCGGGCCTCGGCCTGCGCGCCGCGCTTCTGCGCCGCCATGTCGCTGTAGCCGCCGGCATATTCGATCCAGCGTCCGTTGCCCTCCGGCGAGATGACGCTCGTCACCGTGCGGTCGAGGAAGTCGCGGTCGTGGCTGACGAGGAGCACCGTTCCGGGATAGTTGGCGATCAGCTCCTGCAGGAGGTCGAGCGTCTCCATGTCGAGGTCGTTCGTCGGCTCGTCGAGGACGAGGACGTTGGCCGGCGTCGCCAGCGTCTTGGCCAGCAGCAGGCGCGCGCGTTCACCGCCCGACAGGTTGCCGACAGGCGTGCGGATCTGCTCCGGCTGGAACAGGAAGTCCTTGAGATAGCCGGCGACGTGCCGCGGCTCGCCGTTGACCATCACCTGATCGCCGCGCCCGTCCGTCAGCGCCTCGGACACGGGGAGATCGTCGCGAAGGCTCGCGCGCTTCTGGTCGAGGAAGGCGAGGTCGAGATTGGTGCCAAGCCGCACCGTCCCTGCGTCGGGCTCGGCCTCGCCGATCAGCATCTTCAGGAGCGTCGTCTTGCCGGCGCCGTTCGGGCCGACGAAGCCGACGCGGTCGCCGCGCTGGATGCGGGTCGAGAAGTTCTCGACGAGAACCCGCTCGCCATAGGCCTTTTCGATCGCCTTCGCCTCGATCACGAGCTTGCCGCTCTCGCGCGTGTCGCCGACCTGCATCTCGACCGTGCCGGTCGCGCGGCGGGCGTTCTTGCGGTCGGCGCGAAGCTGGTGGAGGCCGGCGAGGCGCCGCTCGTTGCGCGTGCGCCGGGCGGTCACGCCGTAGCGCAGCCAGTGCTCCTCGCGCACGATCTTACGGTCGAGCTTCTGGAGATCGCGCTCCTCCTCCTCCAGCACCTTGTCGCGCCAGGCCTCGAAGCTGCCGAAGCCCTCCTCGATGCGGCGTACGCGGCCGCGGTCGAGCCAGACGGTGGCGCGCGTCGTCTTTTCGAGGAAGCGGCGGTCGTGGCTGATGATGACGACGGCCGAGCGGATCGAGGCGACCTCCTCCTCCAGCCATTCGATCGTCGGCAGGTCGAGGTGGTTGGTCGGCTCGTCGAGAAGCACGATGTCGGGCTCGGGCGCCAGCACGCGGGCGAGCGCCGCGCGCCGCGCCTCGCCGCCGGACAGGTCGACCGGCCGCGCGTCGGGGCGAAGGCCGAGACCCTCGATCAGGCGCGTCACACGGTAGGGATCGTCGGCCGGACCGAGCCCCGCCGCGACATAGGCCTCGACGCTCGGTGCATCGCCGAAGTCCGGCTCCTGCGCGAGATAGCGGATCGTCGCGCCCGGCTGGCGGAACACCTCGCCGCCGTCCGGCTCGACGGTGCCCGCCGCGATCTTGAGGAGGGTCGACTTGCCGGAGCCGTTGCGCCCGACCAGCGCGATGCGGTCGCCGGGCAGGACGCCGAGTTCGACGTCGGCGAGAAGGGGCGTGCCGCCGAAGGTCAGGCGCACGCCGTCGAGGCGAAGAAGCGGGGGAGGGGCCATGGCCGGCTTCTAGCCGATCGCCCGTCCGCTTGAAAGATCGGCGTCGGGATCGGGAAAGTGGGACAGCAGCCAGTCGCGAAACACGCGGACCTTCGGCACGTTGCGCCGACCCGGCGGGTAGCAGAGCCAATAGCCGCGTTCCGTCGGGCACAGAAGGTCGAAGGGCTGGTGGAGCCGGCCGGCGGCCAGATCCTCGCGATAGAAGAAGGGGGTGAGGATCGCCACGCCGTGACCAGCGAGGGCTGCGATCGATTCGAGATCCTGCCCGCCCATCTTGTGTCCGTCGTCGACGTCGAACCCCTCGCGCTGGATGCCGCCATGGGCGAACCATTCGTTCCACCATGGGTCGGTCGGGTCGATCAACGGATAGGACAGGAGATCGATGGGATCGTCCAAAGGTCGGCCGATTCTCGCGGACAGGGCGGGACTGAGCATCGGTGCGAAATCGGCGCGCAGGAGCTTGTGGGCTACGAGGCCCCGGCCGGGATGGAGACCTCCGCGGATCGCAAGGTCCACCGGCTCCCGGTCGAAGTCGCTGATGTCGCGCGTCGCGTGAAGCCGTACGGCGATCTCGGGATGATCGAGCTGGAATGCGTAGAGGTGGCTCGCCAGCCAGCCGGTCGCGAAGGTCGGGATGACGCTGATCGTCAGGACGCCGGATGCGCCGCCCTTCACCGCCTCGAAGGAGGCCGCCAGAAGATCGAAGGCGCCGCCCGCGTCGAGACCAAGGCGCCGCCCCGCATCCGTCAGTTCCACTTGCCGCTTGCCCCGTAGGAACAACGGCGTGCCGATCCGTTCTTCCAGAAGGCGGACCTGATAGCTGATCGCGGCCTGCGTCATGCCGAGTTCATCCGCCGCGCGGGTGAAGCTGAGGTGCCGGGCGGCGGCCTCGAAGGCACGAAGGGCCGAGAGGGGCGGAAGATGACGAGCCATGATGCATAAGGTCTCCTTATGCATCATGCGCGAGCTTCGATTGGATCGGCAAGAGGGTGTGGAGGCATGATCGGCCCCAGCGATCCTGCCGGAGACCACCCATGAAACACGTTCCGCCCGATGAGTTCGATGTCCGTCCACTGCATCGCGTCGTGCCCACACGAGCGTCGACGTGGCGAGAGCGCTTCGCTGCCTGGTGGTGGAGGCTCGGCTGGGATCAAAGGAGCTTACCCCAGACGCTGAACGCCGACATCCACGGCGACCATCCCAACGCACGCCCCGTGCGGGGGCGTGCCGACTGGGAGCGGCAGCTTTAGCGGCTCACTCCGCCGGCGTCGCCGCGCCGCCTTTGCCAAGCGCTTCGGCGGCCGCAAGGTCGCGCCGCAGCTGCTCCTCGCCCTCGGCCTGCGGCTTGGTGAGGCGGGCCAGCGCGAGGTAGGCGACCGGCGTCAGGAAAAGCGTGGCGATCGTCGCCAACCCGAGGCCGCCGACGATGACGTAGCCGAGCGAGACGCGCGCCTCGGCGCCCGCGCCGGCCGAGAAGATCAGCGGCACGCCGCCGACGATCGTCGCGATCATCGTCATCATGACGGGGCGCAGGCGGATGATCGAGGCCTCCTCGATCGCCTCGCGCACGGAGCGGCCCTCCTCACGTAGCTGGTTGGCGAACTCGACGATAAGGATGCCGTTCTTGGCCATGATGCCGACGAGGAGCACCAGCCCGATCTGGCTGTAGAGGTTCAGCGTCTCGCCGAAGAAGTCCATCGCGTAGACTGCGCAGGCGACGCCGAAGGGCACGGTGGCGATGATGATGAGCGCCGACACGAAGCTCTCGAACTGCGCCGCCAGCACCAGGAAGACGACGACGATCGCAAAGCCGAAGACGATGGCAAGGCCGCTCGACGTTTCCTCCAGCGTCGCCGCCTCGGCCAGCGGCACGAGGCGCACGCCGTCCGGCAGCTTGCCGGCGGCGAACGCCTGCGTCTGGTCCCAGGCCTGCTGGATCGAGAAGCCGGCGGGCAGGTCGGCGGACATGGCGACCGAACGCGACTGGTCCTCGCGGGCGAGCGTCGGCGCGACGGCCTCCTCCTTGATGGTCGCGATCGAGGACAGCGGCACGAAGCGGCCGTCGCCGGTCTTCATGAAGATATTGGCGAGATCGCCTGGGTCGTTGATTGGCTGGGACGTCGAGACGATGTGGATGTCGACGGCGCGGTCGTCGACATAGGTCGTGCCGATCTCTCGCCCGTCGAGCAGCGACTGAATGGCCGAGGCGAGCCCGTTGATGTCGATGCCGAGATCGGAGGCGCGCGTGCGGTCGATCTCGACCGAGAGCTGCGGCTGCGTCGTGTCGAAGGCGAGCTGCACCCGGCCCCAGCGCCCGTCGGCATTCATCGCTTCCTCCAGCGAGGTCGCCGCGTCCGAGAGTATCTGGTAGGTCGGCCCGGCCAGCGCGAACTGGAGACCGCGACCGCCGCCGCGGATGCCGAGCGAGTTCGGCTGGATCGCGCGCGCCTGGACGCCCGGAATATCGGCGAAGGCGCGGTTGAGCTCGGCGGCAATCTCCTGCTGCGAGCGCTCGCGCTCGCCCCACGGCGCCAGCGTCAGCACCATGAAGGCGCCGTTGCCGGTGCCAGTGCCGATGCGCGCGAAGACGCCGGTCGCCTCGCCGCTCGTCACGTACGGCAGCACGATCTCCTCGACGCGACGCATCTGCGTGTCGGTATAGTCGAGGCTCGCGCTCTGCGGCGCCGTGATGCTCATGAGGACGCTGCCGCGATCCTCGTTGGGGGTCAGCTGCTGCGGCAGGTTCTGGAAGGTGATGATCGCAGCGCCCGCGAAGATCGCCGAGACGACGATCACCGCCAGCGGATAGGACAAGGCCTTGCGCAGCGCACCGGCGTAGAGGGCGGCGAGCCAGCCGCCGAGCCGTCCGGCACCGCGCTTCAACGCGCCCGGCTGCGGCTCGTCCTTCGCCTCCGCCAGGACATGGGCGGCCAGCATAGGGCAGAGCGTCAGGGCGATGAAGGCGGACAGGGTCACCGAGATCGCCAGCACGAAGCCGAACTCGCGGAAGAGACCGCCCGCGACGCCCGGCAGGAACGAGATGGGGATGAACACGGCGGCGAGCGTCGCGGTCGTCGAGATGACGGCGAAGAACACCTCGCGCGTGCCGACGACGCTCGCGGCCCGCACCGTCAGGCCCATGTTGCGCCAGCGGATGATGTTCTCGAGCACGATGATGGCGTCGTCGACCACCATGCCGGTGGCGAGCACCAGCGCCAGGAGCGTGATGATGTTGACGGAGAAGCCGACGAGATAGATGCCCGCGACGACGCCGATCAGCGCGATCGGGATGGTGAGCGTCGGGATCAGCGTCGCCCGGAAGTTCATCAGGAACGCGTAGATGACAGCGACGACGATGACGATGGCGAGCGCCAGCGTCAGTTCGACCTCATGGATCGAGCCGTTGATGAAGGTCGCCTCGTCCGAGGTGACGATGACACGCGTACCCGGCGGCAGCGAGGCGTTGAGTTCGGTGACAGCGGCGCGCACGCCTTCCGAGATCGCCAGCGTCGACGACCCGGCCTGGCGGATGACGCCGAGGCCGATGCCGGTCTCCCCGTTGACGCGCGTCTTGGAGGCCGCTTCGTCCGGCCCGAAGCGCACGCTTGCCACGTCGCGCAGACGGGTCTGGGCGTTCAGGAGAACGGCGCCGAAGGCCTCCGGCGTCGAAAGTCCCGCGTCGGCGCGCACCACGAGGTTCTGCGTCGGCGACTCCAGCTGCCCCGCCGGTTGGTCGAAGGAGGCGTTTGCGAGCGCGTTCGATACGTCGCCGAGCGTCAGGCCCCGCGTCGCCAGCTCGTCGGGCCGGACATCGATGTAGACGAGGCGTTCGCGCTCGCCCGACAGGTCGACGTCGGCAACGCCCTCGACGGCGGCGATGCGGTCGGCGATGCGGTCGTCGACCAGCGTCGTCAGGTCCTCGATCGGCAGCGAGTTCGAGAGCACGGCAAGGCGCATGATCGCGTCGGCATCGGCGTCGGCCTTGACGATGCGCGACTCGTCCGCGTCGTCCGGCAGCTGGTTGGCGATGCCGGCGACCGCGTCCCGCACGTCGCTCGCTGCGACGTTGAGGTCGGTCGAGTCGGTGAATTCGACCGTGACGCGGCTCTGGCCAAAGCGCGAGGACGAGGAGATCGACGCGATGCCGGCGACGCGGGCGACGGCGCTCTCGATCGTGCTCGTCAGCTGCCGATCGACCACCTCGGCCGAGGCGCCCTGGAAGTTGGTGGTGACGGTGATCACCGGCCGGTCGACGTTCGGCAGCTCGCGGATCTCGACCGCGTTGAACGCGGCAAGGCCCGCGACGATGATCAAGAGATTGATGACGATGGTGAAGACGGGCCGACGGATGAAGAGCGAGGTCAGCGCCGTCAGGCCGTCCGGCTTGGCCGCGCCGCCGCTCATCGGGCGCTCGCCCCGCCCGGCGCGGCGATCGCGGCGCCCGCATCCGCCTGGCGGCCGGGAGCCGGGGTTTCGGCTGTCGGCGGATCCTGGTTGGAGGGCAGGGCGTCGATCCCCGTCGTCGGCCGGATGCGCACCGTGCCGCCCTCGCGCAGAAGCTGGACGCCTTCGGTGACGACCGTGTCGCCGGCCTTCAGCGTGTCGGAGGCGACGAGAACCGTGTCGACGTTGCGCTCGATGATCGCGATCGGCGCCTTCGAGGTCTTCTCGTTCGCGACGACCCAGACGAAGGGACCGGTCCGCTCCCACTGGACCGCCAGCGGATTGACCGCGAGATAGGACTGGCCCTCGAAGCCGATTTCGATCGAGAAGGACAGGCCGGGGCGCAGGCGATCGCCGTCGTTGTCGATCGTCGCTTCGGCGCGCAAGGTTCGGCTCGCCGGATCGAGGCGGCTGTCGAGCGCGGTGATGACGCCCTGATACGTGTCGCCCGAGCGGGTCGCGGGAACGGCCGAGACGGGGTGGCCGACCGCAAGCTGCGAGGCGAAGGCTTCCGGCGCGTCGAAAAGGATGCGCAGCTTGGAGCGATCGTCGACGGTCGCGATGAGCGTCGAGCCGTCGACCAGCGCGCCGACCTCGAGATTGAGGAGGCCGACATGTCCGCCGATCGGCGCGCGGATGCTGCGCTTGGCCAGCGCCACTTCGGCGGCCTGGAGGTCGAGCGCGGCGGCATCGCGCGCCCGGCGCACCTCCTCGAGCTGCACGGAGGTGATCGAGGCGCCGGTGGTGGACAAGGTCTCGTAGCGGCGGAGCTGATCTTCCGCGGTCGCGACCGCGATGCGTGCCCGGTCGACCGCGATGCGCTCGGCGTCGTCCTGCAGTTCGGCAAGCACGGCGCCCGCCTCGACCGCGTCGCCCGAGCGGAACGACAGGGACTTGATGATGCCGGTCGCGTCGGGCCGCACCGCGACCGTGCGCAACGCCTCTCCCGATCCGATGGCGCGAAGCCGGTCGCGCGTCACCAGGGGCTGCGCCTGTGCCACGGCGACGAGCGGCGCCTGACGCACGGCGCCCTGCCGCGCCTGCGTCGCGCCGACCTTGGGCTCGTCGTCCGCCGAGGACAACGCGCTGACCAGCGGCCTGAGCGCGCTCGGAAGCCGGTCGTCGGCAAGAAGGAAGCGTCCAGGGGCGGGCGAAAGATACAGCCACGCGCAGCCGGCAGCCGCGATCAGAAGGAGCGTGACGGCGATCTGGCGGAAAACGGCCATGGAAACCCTTGGTTGACGCGAGGGCCAACGGCCCAGGCTGCTCGATCTCGGCCCTCCGTCGGCTCCGCCGCGACGACGACGTTTCGAAGGTCCGTTTCGGACGGGGCCGAACTCCGGCCGTCCGAAGGGGCGCGGGGATGGCGGACGATAGACGATCGAGCGGGCGCTGCTGCCATAAATTTTGGTAAGGAAGCAGAACGAAAACGTGAAGGGCAACGAAACAGGGCCCGCCGATTGGCGGGCCCTGCTGTCCGTCGATGTGCTTGCGAAGCGACCGGTTTACTGGGCTGCCGGAGCCGCCGGGACGTCGCCCGGGTTGGCGACGCGCATCTGGTCGCGATTCTGGGCGTAGGTGTCGCGGTTGAACTCGGGCGCGTTCTTCAGCTGGTCCTGCGTGAACTGCGTCGTCAGCGTCAGCGAACCGCCGGAGTCGCGCATGAATTGGAGATTGTCCATCGCGACGGCCACCGGCTTGGCGCCGATGCCGAGGAAGCCACCGACGTCCACGATCACCGCATCGACCTGACCGTCCGGCGTCAGGGCGATGTCGCCAATCGAACCGATCGTCTGGTTGTCCGGGCCGTAGACCGAGGTTCCGATCAGGTTGTCCGCGGTCAGGTCGGCACCCGTCACCGGCGTGCCGACGTTGGCGGCCGGCGTGTTGCCGTTGGTCGAGGCCGTCGATTCCGTGCCCGACGAGGCCATGCCGGTCGAAGCCGCCATGCCGCTCGTCGCCGAGGCCGCCGTGTTCGCGGCGGTGTCCATCGCGCCCGACGCCATGCTGGCGGTGCCCGCGGCCATGCCGGTCGCGGCGGCGCCGGCAGCGCTCATCGAGTTGGCGGCTGTGTCGGCAGCCGTATTGGCGGCCATGCGGTTCTCGTTGGACTGGAAGGCCGGCGCGTTGGTCAGCTGCTCCTTGCTGGCCGCGAGGACCGCACGCGGCTCGCCCGACGGATCGGCGTTCATCGAGATGTTGTCGAACGGAACGCCGACATTCTTCTCGCCGATGCCGAGGAAGCCGCCGACGCCCACGACCACCGCCTGGACGCGGCCATCGGACGCGATCACGAGATCGTTGATGTTGCCGATGTTGTCGGCATCAGCCGCCGGACCGGAATAGACGTTGTCGCCGACGATGTCGTCCGACAGGAACTGGTCATTCGCGAGCGTCGCGACGTAGCCGTTCTGCTGCATGCCCTGGGTGGCCGTCGTGTTGGCGGCCATGTTGGTCGTCGAGGCCGGAGCCGTGGTCTCGGCGGCCATGCCGCCCGACGCCATGGTGCCGCCGGCCATGTTGCCGTTCAGCGTGTTGGTGGCGCCCATGTTGCCGGCGCTCGTGCTGTTGGCCGCCATGTTGCCCTGGCCGCTCATGTTGGTCGAGCCGGAGTCGTCCGTGGTGTTGCTGGCGACCGTGGAAACCGGCTGCTTGTTGACCGTGAAGGCCGGCGCCGCGGCGAGCTCGTCGCGCGAGGCGGTCAGGACGGCGCGTGGCTGGTTGTTCTCGCCCGTCGTCCACTCGATCTTGTTGTAGGGAACGGCGACGGTCTTCGACTGGTCGCCGAGGAACGAGCCCATGTCCACCACGGCGGCAACGACCGTGCCGTCGGCACCGACGATGAAGTTGTCGATCTCGCCCGCCGACTCGGCGTCCGCCGCGTTGGAGGCGTAGACAGTCTGGCCGTCGAGGTCGGTCACGAGGTGCTGGTCGGCGCCGAGCGACTGGACGTAGGCGATGTCGGCGGTCGAGCCGGCGGCGTTGGACTGCATGCCGGCGGACGAGGACGAGCCCATCGCTGAACCGGACGGTGCCATCGTGCCCGTCGGGGCCGCGTTCATCGCGGGCTGCTCGCCCGTGGTCGTGGTGGTGGTGGTCTGAGCGAGCGCGCCGGTCGCGAGGACGGCGGCCATGGCCGTGGTGGCCAGAAGTGTGCGGACCATCGAGGACTCCCCTGTATCGGTAACGAACGTCCGGCCGTTCATCGACAGCCGGACCGTTGAAGATGCGGGTTCAACCTGCGGCTGTTGCTAAGGTTCCCGGCTCACGAAAAGGAAAAGCCGACGTGAACGTCAGGCAAATGCGATCACGCCGAAGAACAGGAGAAGCAGGAAACCGACGAGAACGATCAGGATCAGCACCTTCGCGATGCCGGCCGACACACCCGCGACGCCCCGGAAGCCGAGAAGGCTGGCGATCGCCGCCACCACCAGAAGGATGACGATCCATTCGATCATGTTCGCAACTCCACAGGCTGAACTCGTTGCCGCGATGAACGGCGAGCGGATCGTCGGGTTCCAGTCGGCGCGAGGGTCGCACGCCATTTTCTCGGGCGTTCCGCGCCCCATATAGCGGCCAAGCATCGCAACGGAGCCTCAGCGCAGGTCATGAAAGTCCACGCCATCCTGAACCGGCACGGCGGCACCCTGCGCACCACGGATCTGGAGCTTCTCAGCGCCACCATCCGCGGCGAGTTCCAGGTCCACGGACATGAAGCGGAGGTGGAACTCGTCGAGGGACCCGAGATCGGCGAGCGCATCGAGGCGCAGGCGCGGCGGACGGACCTCGACGTGCTGATGGTCGGCGGCGGAGATGGAACCGTGTCCTCCGCCGCCGCTGCCGTGGCGGGCGGACCCATCGCGCTCGGCATCCTGCCCGCGGGCACGATGAACCTCTTCGCGCGCTCGCTGCAAATTCCGATGGGGCTCGACCCCGCCGTCAAGGCGCTCGCCAACGGGCGCATCGCCGAGGTCGACATCGCCAGCGTCAACGGGCGCTACTTCGTCCACCAGTTCGCCGTGGGCATGCATGCGCGCATGGTGCGGACCCGCGAGAAGCTCGACTACAGTTCGCGCATCGGCAAGATGTGGGCGAGCGCGCGTGCCGTGGTAACGGCCGCCGGCTCGCTGCCGATGGTGGACCTGCGTTTCGAGATCGACGGAAAGACGCAGGTGATCCAGACTCCGGCGGTCGCGATCTCCAACAACATCTATGGCGACGGGCATCTGCCCTACGCGGACGATCCGCAGGGCGGGAAGCTCGGCATCTACATCATGCGTGCCACGAGCCGCCTCGCGGTCCTCAAGACCACGGTCGACATGATGCGGGGGGCCTGGAAGGACAAGGAAAACCTCACCGTCATCACCGCCGA
>NZ_CAJYIU010000129.1 GCF_913775355.1 uncultured Aureimonas sp. | reverse complement strand
GAAAGGCTGGTGCGGTCGAGAAGACTCGAACTTCCACGGGTTGCCCCACAGCGACCTCAACGCTGCGCGTCTACCAATTCCGCCACGACCGCACGCCGTGTTCCGGTCCGAAGGCCGGCCCGGTCTGTCTCGACCGGTGGCGGCGATGTAACAAACGCCCCGGAGGCGCACAAGCCTTTTCGCAGCGCCGCCCGTATTCTTTTTTCGTGACGCTCACTCCACCCGCGAAAGCCCTTTGCGAACAAGGCTCCCCAGCGCTATCTCAGCCACATGGATCAGCCGACACCGCGCGACGCGCTCGACACCGGTCGCTTTCTCGCCGGGGCGGACAGCCCTCCGGTGGAGTGGATCGTGGTGGACGGGAGAATCGACTACCCGGCGGCGGTCGAACTCATGGAAGACCGCGCGGGCCGCGTCGCCGACGGAACGGCGGCTGAGGCGGTCTTCCTCGTGGAGCATCCGCCGCTCTACACGAGCGGCACCAGCGCCGACGAGGCCGACCTTCTCGATGGCGGCCGCTTCCCGGTGTTCCGATCCGGGCGCGGCGGCGAGTTCACCTATCATGGGCCCGGACAGCGGGTCGCCTACGTCGTCCTCGACCTGAAGCGGCGCCGTCAGGACATTCGCGCCTTCGTCGCTGCGCTCGAGGCATGGGTGATCTCCACGCTCGGCGAGTTCCAGGTCCGGGGCGAGCGCCGCGAGGATCGGGTCGGCGTCTGGGTGCGACGCCCCGAGCGCCCGCCCCTTCCCGGCGGCGAGCCGGCCGAGGACAAGATCGCCGCGATCGGCATCCGCGTTCGCAAGTGGGTGACCTTTCACGGGATCAGCCTCAACGTCGATCCCGACCTTTCCCATTTCGACGGCATCGTTCCCTGCGGCATCCGCGGTTACGGGGTGACCAGCCTCCTCGATCTCGGCCTCGTCGTCTCGATGCCCGAGGTCGACGGCATACTGCGCCGGCGTTTCGAGGCGATCTTCGGCGCGACCGTCACGCCTGCGATCGATCGAGGCGCGGCATGACCGCGCGCGTGATCGTCGACGCCGACGCCTGCCCGGTGAAGGACGAGGTGATGGACGTCGCGGACAGGCTCGGCGCCGCGGTCGTGCTGGTGTCGAACGGCGGGATGCGCCCCTCGCGCTATCCCGGCGCCCGAATCGTCAGCGTGTCGAGCGGTTTCGATGCGGCCGACGACTGGATCGCGGAGGAGGCGACCGCAAGCGACGTGGTGATCACGGCGGACATTCCGCTGGCATCCCGCGCACTGGACAAGGGCGCAGTGGTTCTCGGTCCAGACGGGCGGCCGTTCACGCCGGGCAACATCGGTGCGGCCCTGTCCTTCCGCTCGTTCAACCAGCATCTTCGCGAGACCGGCGCATCCAGTGGCTACAACAAGCCGTTCACGCCGACCGACCGCTCGCGCTTCCGCCAGGAACTCGACAAAGCCCTTCGCCGCGTCATCATCGCACCGTGATGCGTCCGCCCGACCGGTTTAGACGTAGCTTGGCACACGGCTCTTGATGGACGGCACATGAAGCTTCTCGCCAAACGCGACGGACCGCTGGTCTACCGGCAACGCTTCGTCACTCGCCTCACGCACTGGATCTGGGTCGTCTGCCTGTTCTTCCTGCTCCTCTCGGGGCTGCAGATCTTCATGGCGAGGCCCGACCTCTACATCGGGCAGCAGTCCGGGTTCGATTTCGAGAATCGCGTGCTCAGCATCGGCGCCGCCTTCAACGAAGGCGAGCTCGGCGGGGTCACCACGGTCCTCGGGAAGAGCTTCGACACGACCGGTGCCCTCGGCGTGATCGAGGACGAGAACGGCGACTTCCGGCCGCAGACCTTTCCCGGCTGGATGACGATCCCCTCCTATCGCGATCTGGCGACCGGGCGCGTCGTGCACTTCTTCTTCGCCTGGGCGCTGGTCGGCACGCTGTTGGTCTGGCTGGTAGGAAGCCTTCTCAATCGTCACCTGACCCGAGAGATCCTGCCGCGCGGCCGGGATTGGGCGGCCCTTCCCCGCGACATCGCCGACCATGCCCGGCTGCGGCTCCACCACAAGCGCACCTATGGCCCGCTTCAGAAGATCTCCTACTTCGCGATCCTCGTCGTGGTTCTGCCGCTGATGGTGGCGACCGGGCTGACGATGTCTCCGGGGATGAACGCCTGGGCGCCCTGGACGCTCGATCTCTTCGGCGGTCGGCAGACGGCCCGCACGATCCACTTCGTGCTGATGGTGACCCTCGTCGGCTTCTTCGTGGTGCACATCGCCATGGTGTTCCTCGCGGGCCCCATCAACGAGATGCGGTCGATGATCACCGGCTGGATGCGGGTTGACGGCAAGGAGGACGCCCGATGAAGACGCTCCTCGATCGACGCCGCTTCCTCGGCGGCTTGGCCGCCGCCTCGACGCTGCCGTTGTCCGGCTGCTTCGATCCGCTGGTTGCCAGCGACTCCGAAGTCCGCGGCATTCTCGAAAGCGCCAATACGCTGACCTACAAGGCGCAGCGGCTGCTCCTCGGGTCCGATCACCTCGCGCGCGAGTTCGATCGCTCGGAAATCCGCCAGCCGATGCGGCCCAACGGCTCCACGAACCCGCAGGACGAGCCGTACCTCGCTCTCGCCCGCAACGGCTTCCAGGACTACCGGCTCTCCGTCACCGGCGCCGTGCGCACCCCGCTGTCGCTGTCGCTTGCCGACCTGCAGGCGATGCCTGCGCGTACGCAGATCACGCGGCACGACTGCGTGGAGGGCTGGAGCTGCATCGCGGAATGGACCGGCACGCCGCTCGGTCTCGTGCTCGATCAGGCAGGCGTCGCGCCCTCGGCGCGCTATGTCGTCTTCCTCTGCTTCGACACGCTCGACAACGGTTTCGAGGGACCGATTCGCTATTACGAATCGATCGATCTTCTCGACGCACGGCATCCGCAGACGATCCTCGCCTATGGGATGAACGGCGCGGCCCTCCCCGTCGCCAACGGGGCGCCGGTGCGCGTGCGGGTCGAGCGGCAGCTCGGCTACAAGATGGCCAAATACGTCCGGGCGATCGTCGTCACCGATTCCCTCGTCGCCTACGGCGAGGGCAAGGGCGGCTTCTGGGAAGACCGCGGCTACGAGTGGTTCGCCGGAATCTGATCAGCGACGCAGGAAGATGTCGGCCGCGCGCATGTCGGTGAAACGGGATGCGCGGCGGGCCTGCGCTTCCTCGTCGTCGCCCCAGAGCGAGATGTTCCAGTCCTCGTCGACATGCGCGAGCCGCCAGACCTCTGCGACGTCGAGTCGCCCCTCGGCGACGGCGAGCGCCAGGATCAGCGAGCCCGTCAGCGTCGTCATCTGGTGAATGCCGGCCAACCGGAACGGATCGGTCTCCTCGGCGAGGCGGGAGCGCAGGGCCGCGATCGTCGCCGGATCCTGCGCGACGTGCATGACGCCAGCCGCCGTTGCGAGCCGGGCGCCGAACCGCTCCTCGACCCAGGCGACGATCGGATCCCAGGCTTCAGCTTGCCGTGCGACCAGACGCTCGGGCTCGTCCGCCCGATAGGCGATGAGGTCGGTCTCCGCATAACGGGCGAGGTCGTCGCGCGTGGCGGCGGGGTCGTTGGCGACGCCGTCGAGAACCGTGTTGGCGAGGCGCGTGACCGGCATCGTCGCCGGGTCGATATGCGTTTCCTGCCGCGCCCATTCAGCCGCGACCGCCTCGGCGATCGCGTGGTCGGGCAGCGCCAGGAGGGTGCGGATCGGCGTGCGGACCGGCCGGCCGTCGAGACGGATCTCGAAACCACCCGCGATCTCCTCGACCGTCACGTTCTGGTAGAAGCGCTTCGGCAGGTCCGGCCTCTGGATCGGGTTCGACATGGCTGGAAGGCCCTGCTGCAGTTCGTCTCTCATGCGGACATCACCATGGATGGTTTCTCGGCCAGCCAGTCGCCCAACGACGCCTCGAGATCGGCCACGGTCGTGGATACGCCGCTCGCACCCGCCGCTCGAAGGGCGTCCTCCGGTTGGGCGCCCCAAGCGACGCCCCAGCCGCTGGCACCAGCCGCAACGGCCATCTGCATGTCGTAAACGGCGTCGCCCACGACCAGCGTGTCCTCCGGCCGCACGCCGAGCACGTCGCAGCACTCTGTGACCATCGCCGGATGCGGTTTCGAGGGGCAGTCGTCGGCCGTGCGCACCGCCGTGAACATCCCGTTCAGGTCATGCGCCTCGACGACGTGAGACACGCCGCGGCGCGACTTGCCCGTCACCATGCCGAGGAGAACGTCCTCGCGGCTGGCGAGACGGCGGAGCATCGGCTCGATGCCGGGAAAGAGGCGGTCGGGAAAGTGACCCTCCGCCCGGATCTCGTGGAACGCTTCGCGGTAGGTATCGACCAGCGCCGGCAGGTCAGCCGGAGCGATCGTCGGCGCGAGACGATGGATGGCGAGGTCGAGCGACAAGCCGATGATGCCGCGGGTCTCGGCGTCGTCGGGTTCCGGCAGCCCGGCCTTCTCGAAACAGCGCCGCATCGTCTCGCAGATCAGGCCGAAGCTGTCGGCCAGCGTTCCGTCGCAGTCGAAGAGGATCGCGCGCATCAGTCGTTCTCGGCGGCCTCGTCGAAGCCGAACAGGTTCCAGGTCTGGACCATATGCGGCGGCAGCGGCGCGATCTGGTCGATGCGGCGCCCGCCGTCGGGATGGGGGATGATGATCCGGCGGGCGTGGAGATGCAGCCGCTGCTGTACACCGCCAGGGAATTCCCAGTTGGTGTCGTGCTCGAAATACTTCGGGTCGCCGAGGATGGGATGGCCGATATGGGCCGCGTGGACGCGCAGCTGGTGCGTGCGTCCGGTGTAGGGCTCCATCTCGATCCAGGCGAAGGCCTGCGCCACCTGATCGACGACGCGGTAGTGCGAGAGCGCGTGGTCGGCGCCCTCCTCGCCGTGCTTGGCGATCCGCATCCGGTCGCCGTCCCGCGTCTGCTCCTTGACGAGGTAGGTGGAGATCCGGCCGTCGTGCGGCGTCGGTACGCCCTTCACGAGGGCCCAGTAGAGCTTCTTGGTGTCGCGCTCGCGGAACGCCTTGGTCAAGGACACGGCTGCGCCGCGTGTGCGCGCGACCACGAGGATACCCGACGTGTCGCGATCGATGCGATGTACGAGACGCGGCTTCTCGCCCCGCTTGTTGCGCCAGGCTTCCAGCATCCCGTCGACGTGGCGGTTGACGCCCGAGCCGCCCTGCACCGCGAGGCCCGCCGGCTTGTTGAAGACGTAGACCTTCTCGTCTTCGTAGATCAGCATCTGGCCGAGCACGTCGCCGTCGTGCTTGTCGCGCATCGTGTTGGGTGTGAGGACGGCCGTCCGCGGCCGTCCGGCGTCGACGCCCATTGGCGGCACGCGGATCATTTGGCCGGCCTCGAGACGCGTGTCCGTCTTGGCCCGGCCGCCGTCGATGCGGACCTGCCCCGACCGCAACAACTTCTGCAGGTGTCCGAACCCGAGGCCCGGATAGTGGATCTTGAACCAACGATCGAGGCGCAGGCCTGTCTCGTCCGCCTCCAAACTGATTTGCTCGACTACCGACATTTTCTTTTCCTATCGCTCTTGCCAAGGGCG
>NZ_CAJYIU010000128.1 GCF_913775355.1 uncultured Aureimonas sp. | reverse complement strand
CCGTCAGCGCCTTTTCGAGTTCGGCCTTGGTCATCGTGGAGCGGCCATCGATGCCGCACTTCTTCGCCTCGGCATAGAGTTCCGCCTTCGTCGCCACGTGGCCGTGCTTGCGGAACGGGGCCGCCTTCTTGGCGACATCCTTCGGCTGCGCCGAGAACTGCTCGCCCTTCGTGGTGTCGCGGCGCTTCTTGGCGGTTGTGCGCTCGTACTCCTCCTTCGTCAGGTGCGCGCGCGCCTTCGTGGGGAGGTAGCGCTCGCCGGGCGTGCCGCTCTCCTTGCCGGACTTCGTGCCCCAGTCCTCTTCCGACCACTGGTGCAGGCTGTTGTCGTCGGACTTCTCGCCCTTGTAGCCGCCGCCTTCCTCCTTGTACTCGTGGACGGCAAGCTGCGCCTTGCGCGCGGACCACTGGCCCGGCTTTCCGCCCTTGGCGCCCTTCGTCACCTTCTTCTTCACGCTCTCCCAAAGCTTCGGGTCGGTCTTCTCGGCGGTCTCGCTCATGGCTCTGGCCTCGGATGGGTTCATTGCTTGGCCGTGCAACGAAGACGCCGGGGAATCGATGCGCGGCTGCGGCAATGCGGCAGGCTCGCTCAGCCGCCTCCGGCCAGCGAGGAGACGATCGGGCAGGGGCCGTCCGTTCCCCCTCGGCAGGCGGCGGCCAAGTGCTGCAGCCGGTCGCGCGCGGCTGTCAGCTCGCCGATGCGCTCGTCGAGCGCCCGCACCCGCGCCTCGGCGAGTTCGCGCGCGCGCGGCCGGTCGCGAACCGCGTCGAGCCGGAGAAGCTCGGCGATCTCGCCCAGCGTGAAGCCGGCGATCTTTGCGGCGCGGATGAAGCGCAGGCGCTCGGCGTCCCGCTCGCCGTATCGGCGGTGCCCGCCGGCCGACCCGCCGCCCGCAGGGCGCTCCGGCTCGTCGAGGAGGCCGCGGCGCTGGTAGAAGCGCACCGTCTCGACCCCGATGCCGGCCTCCGCCGCAAGGCCCCCGATCGTCCATCCCGTCATCGCTTGACTCCGTACCATGGTACGGACCCTATATCGGGTGCGGCCCTCTTATCTGCCATCCCTTGCGAAAGCCGCCCCGATGTCCGCCGCCGTCTCCCCGTCCGCCAGTTCCCGCCGCGCCGCGATCCATCGCATGGTGATGGAGACGCACACCTGCCCCTACGGGCTGAAGGCGCTCGATCTTCTGAAGCGGCAGGGCTTCGAGGTGGAGGACCACCCCTTGCGCACGCGCGAGGCGGTGGACGCGTTCAAGGCCGAGCACGGCGTGAAGACGACGCCGCAGATCTTCATCGACGGCCAGCGGATCGGCGGCTACGACGACACGCGCCGTTATTTCGGCAAGTCCGTCGCCGATCCGAAGGCGACGACCTACAAGCCGGTGATCGCGATCTTCGCCATGAGTGCGCTGATGGCGTTCGCGATCGCCTACGCCGCGCTCGGCACGCCGTTCACCATGCGCACGGTCGAGTGGTTCATCGCGGTCGCCATGTGCCTTCTCGCCGTCCAGAAGCTGCAGAACGTCGAGACCTTCGCGACGATGTTCCTGAACTACGATCTCCTGGCCAAGCGCTGGGTGCCCTACTCCTACATCTACCCCTTCGCCGAAGGGCTCGCGGGCGTCCTGATGCTGGCCGGCGCCCTGACGTTCCTCTCCGTGCCGGTCGCCCTCTTCATCGGCACGGTGGGCGCGGTCTCGGTGTTCAAGGCGGTCTATGTCGACAAACGCGAGCTGAAATGCGCCTGCGTCGGCGGCTCGTCCAACGTGCCGCTCGGCTTCGTCTCGCTGACCGAGAACGTGATGATGGTCGCGATGGCGCTGTGGATGGGCGCGCACGCGTTCGCGTGATCAGCCGGCCTCGCCCCGCCAGAGCGAGGCGATCGGCTCGCCCGCAAGGTCGGGCTTGGACTGGCCGATGAAGATCACGACGGGGCCGGGCCGCTCCGTCGCCGGATCGTAGAAGTCGAGAAGGCCGGGATGGCGCGCCTGCAGGAAGGGCGGCACCCGGCCCTCGCGCCGCAGGAGATGGTCCACCACGACCTGGTCGCCATGGACGCTGTTGGGCACGGCGCCGCAGGAGCCCGGCCGCATCCAGCGCTCCGGCTCGGCCGCGAAGGTCTCGTAGAGGGGCCTGAGTTCGTCGCCCTCCCAGCGCAGGAGCGCGGTGGAGACACGGCCCTTCAGGAAATAGTCCTCCATCGCGCAAAGGCCTGGCTCGGCGAGCGCCGAGGCGTCGCCCGCAAACACCGTGTCGAGATCGCAGAGCACCGTGGTGCCGGTGGCAAGGCCCGGCCGGAAGGCCTCCATCTTCGACCACCAGACGGGCCAGTCGTGCCGGAGCGGCACGGGCTCGACGCCCTCGACGGCGAGATCCATGTCGGTAAGGCAGAGGATGCGAGTGAAGGCCGGGGCGAAGCGCCTGGCGCCGCGCGCCAGCCGCTCGACCCAGAGCGCGTCGTAGCGGCCGCCGCCGCGAAGCACCGTCAGAAGCGTCGCCATAGGAAATCAGCCGACGGCCTTGAGGACGGGGGCCGCCTCGTCCGGGCTCCTCGCACCCTCCCAGAGCTCGTCCGTCAGCCCTTCCAGCCAGCCGGCGGCGCGCCGGGCGGCGTCCGGCTCGTGGAGCTTGGCGATCGCCGCGCCATCCAGCGCGCGAGCCTGCGCCAGAAGCACCTGCCAGCCGGCGAGATCGCCCGGCCAGATCGGAGCCGTCACCGCCGCGCCGAGCTTCACCAGCGCCTCGGCCTTGCGCGTCTGCTCGCCGAAATAGCGCCAGTCCGGCATGACGATGAGCCGGGCGCCGACGCGCGCGACCTCGTGGATCGTGTTGTCGCCCGCCGACGCGATCACGAT
>NZ_CAJYIU010000127.1 GCF_913775355.1 uncultured Aureimonas sp. | reverse complement strand
CCCCGCGCGCTCGCGCTCGTTGGCCTCGCGGTCGTAGAAGCGGTCGGGATCGGCCGCGACCAGCGCCTGCATCACCGGGTGCTCCGGGCTGAAGGTCTGGATCATGCCCCGGCTCGGAAGCCCGGAGCGCCCCGCACGCCCCGTCACCTGATGAAGGAGCTGGAAAGTGCGCTCGGCCGCGCGCGGGTCGCCGTTGGAAAGGCCGAGGTCGGCATCCACCGCGCCGACCAGCGTCATCAGCGGAAAGTGATGGCCCTTGGCGACGAGCTGCGTGCCGATGACGATGTCGGCTTCGCCGTCCGCCACGGCGTCGAGCTCGCACCGCAGCCGCCGCGCGCCGCCCGGCAGGTCGGACGACAGGAGGATCGTGCGGGCGTCCGGAAAGGTCTCCAACATCTCCTCGGCGATCCGCTCGACGCCGGGCCCGCAGGCGACGAGATGGTCGAGCGTGCCGCAGGACGGACAGCTTTCCGGGCGGTGCTGCGCGTGGCCGCAGTGGTGGCATTGCAGCGTTCCGCGCAGGCGATGATCGACCAGCCAGGCGGAACACTGCGAGCACTGGAAGCGGTGGCCGCAGGCACGACACAACGTCAGCGGCGCGTATCCACGGCGGTTGAGGAAGAGGAGCGCCTGCTCGCCGCGCTTCACCGTTTCCTCGATCGCCGTCAACAGCACAGGCGACAGGAAGCGGCCGCGCGCCGGGGGGTGGCGGCGCAGGTCCACCAGCGAGAGATCGGGCAGCGCCGCGTCGGCGAAGCGGCGGCCGAGCGGCACATGGGCGTAGCGTCCGGCCCGCGCGTTGACGCGGCTTTCCAGCGAGGGCGTCGCCGAGGCGAGGATCACCGGGCAGCCCCCTTCCCGCCCCCGCACCACGGCCATGTCGCGCGCGTGATAAAAGGTCCGGTCCTCCTGCTTGTAGGCGGGGTCATGCTCCTCGTCGACGATGACGAGGCCGAGGTCGGGAAAGGGCAGGAAGAGGGCGGATCGCGCCCCCGCCACGACCTTCACGCGCCCCTCGGCCACCTGCCGCCAGACCTTCTCGCGCATGCGCGGGGGCACGTCGGAATGCCACTGCGCCGGCTCGGCGCCAAAGCGCTGGTGGAAGCGGTCGATGAAGCTCTGGGTCAGCGCGATCTCGGGAAGGAGGATCAGCACCTGACGCCCCTTGTCGAGGGCGCGCGCGACCGCCTCGAAATAGACCTCGGTCTTGCCCGATCCGGTGACGCCTTCAAGAAGCGAGACCGAGAAGCCGCCGGCCTCCACCGGCGCGATCAGCCGATCGGCGGCCTCGCGCTGCTCGGGCGTCAGTTCGGCGCGGCCGTGGCCGGTATCGGGCGCGGGGACGGCCGGGTGCGGCGGCAGCGATACCAGCTCGAGCGCGCCGACCTTCAATAATCCGTCGACGACGGAAACGGCGACACCAGCCGCGTTCGCCAGCCCCGAACGCGTCCATTCGGGCGATTGCGCGAGCGTGTCGAGGACGCGCTGGCGCGGCGGCGTCAGGCGCGGCGGCAGCGCGCCGGTCGCGCGCAGGCCCTCCACATGCGGTTCCGGATCGAAGGCGACCGGCGCGCGCAGGACCATGCGCGCCACGAGGCCGGGCGGCGACAGCGTGTAGTCGGCGACCCAGTCGATGAAGCGCCGCATCGTGGCGTCGAGCGGCGGGCAGTCGAAGACGTGGGTGATGGCCCGCAGCTTCTTCGCGTCCACCGGATCGGTCGGCTGGTCCCAGACGACCCCCGCCACCTGCCGCGGCCCGAGCGGCACCTGGACGATCGAACCCGGCTCCACCGACATGCCGTCGGGCACGCGATACGAATAGGGCCGTTCCGCCGGCAGCGGTACCAGAACCGGCACGACCCTCATTCCGCCGGGAAGCGCGTCCGGCGCGAACAGAAGATCGGTGAACGGGTTGGGAGAATGATCCAAGCGGGTGCCGTTTCGGAAACCAGAAAAGTTCGGCGCTCGCAATCGGGCTCCGAGCCCCCCATATCGTTCTTCACGCGGTGCGATGAAAGGGTCTCGGGCGAGGCCGGATGCGGCTGATTCCCGCTTGCTTCCGATACCGGGTCCTATACACCACCAGACATCAGGATCGACGGCGACGCCGTCGGCCCCATGGGAGGGGCTGGCTGTCCGCCGGGGAACGAAGGACGAATTTCATGAAATTTTTCGTCGATACGGCCGATATTGCCGAGATCAGGGAATTGCAGGACGCCGGCCTGATCGACGGCGTGACGACCAACCCGTCGCTGGTCCTGAAGGCCAACCGGCCGCTCAAGGAACTCCTCGCGGAAATCTGCGAAGTCACCGACGGCCCGGTCTCGGGCGAGGTCGCCTCGACCGATTTCGACGGCATGATGCGCGAGGGCAAGATCATAGCCGCGATCGCGCCCAACATCGTCGTCAAGCTGCCGCTGACGCTCGACGGCCTCAAGGCCTGCAAGCGCTTCACCGAGGACGGCATCAAGACGAACGTCACGCTCTGCTTCTCGGCCAACCAGGCGCTGCTCGCGGCCAAAGCCGGCGCGACCTACATCTCGCCCTTCGTCGGCCGCCTCGACGACATGAACATCGACGGCATGGAGCTGATCTCCGACATCCGTCGCATCTACGACAACTACGGCATCGAGACCGAGATCCTCGCCGCCTCGATCCGCACGCCGAACCATGTGCGCGAGGCCGCCCTGATCGGCGCCGACGTCGCGACCGTGCCGCCGGCGACGCTGAAGGCGCTCGTGAAGCATCCGCTCACCGACAACGGCCTCAAGGCCTTCATCGCCGATTGGGCGAAGACCGGTCAGACGATCGAGTAAGCTCCGCTCGAAGCGGACCAAAAAAAGGGCGGCTCGCGAGAGCCGCCCTTTTTCGTGCGCGCCGTCCGGGGAGGAAGACGTCCGGCGCGCGGGGAATCGATCAGGCGTGCTGAAAGTGGCTCTCCAGGAAGTAAAGCGACTTGTCGATGCCGCGGCCGACCTCGGTGAAGAGATCGGCGGTCAGGTCATCGCCCGCCTCGTCCGACTCCTTTACGGCGTCCTTTAGCGCGCCGCCCCACTTGGCGTAGCTGTCGGCCAGACGCTTCAAGTGGCCCATCAGGTCGACGAGATCGAGCGGATACGGGTCGAGGACGGTCGCCTCGGACGAGGCCTGCACCGTGCCGCGGGCCTGGCCGCCGAGGGCCGTCAGACGCTCGGCGATCGTGTCGACATACTCCTCGGCTTCCTCGTGGAGCTTGTCGAACAGGAGGTGGGTTCCGTAGAAATTCGGCCCCTTGACGTTCCAGTGGGCCTGCTTGGCCTGGTAGCTAAGGTCGATGGCCGAGGCCAGATGCACCTGCAGGAGCTCGATCATCGAGCGGCGCAGATTCTCGTTCAAGGTGTTCTTGGTCGGATGGATCGGGGTCTTGCCCTGCTTGGCCATCGAAGTCTCCTGAGCCCGCATACAAAGCCGGCGCGCAAACGCATGCCGGTCGCGTCGGGGCAGTTACGCGCGGGGGATGCTTTCGGTTCCCCCGCGCGGCACACGGCCTCAGTCGAGCTTGGCCGTCAGTTCGGCCTGCGCCTTGGCGCCCCAGACGGCCTTCACCGCCGCATCGCGTCCGCAGCCGATGCGGTAGCGCTTGTAATGGCCTGGGTTCTTGCGGGCGTAGTCCTGATGGTAGTCCTCGGCTGGATAGAACTCGGCCGCCGGCAGGACGGCGGTCGCGACCGTCTGTCCCAGTTCCTTCTGCACGGCCGCCTTGCTCGCCTCGGCCGCCTTCAGCTGCCCGTTTCCGATCGCGAAGACGGCGGTGCGGTAGCTATCGCCGCGGTCGCAGAACTGGCCGCCCGCATCGGTCGGATCGATCGAGTGCCAGTAGGCCTGGAGAAGCTGGTCGTAGGTGATCTTCGCCGGGTCGTAGGTGACCTTCACCGCCTCGTAGTGCCCCGTCGTCTCGGTGACGACGTCCTGATAGGTCGGGTTCTTGAGATGGCCGCCGGTGTAGCCCGACACGGTCTGCGTCACGCCGGGAACGCGGTCGAGATCGGTCTCCATCGACCAGAAGCAGCCGCCGGCGAGGATCGCCTCATCGGCCTGCGCGGCAATGGGGGTGAGGACAGCAAAAAGGCCGAGCGCGAGAACGCCCGGCCGCAGGAAGGATGAACGCGTCATCGAAGGGTCTCCGCGAGGGTTCGGCACCTTCAACTACGGCGCGCCGAACCCGGCGGATGCAAGGCGGCGATCAGACGCGGCGCTCGACCATCATCTTCTTGATCTCGGCGATCGCCTTGGCCGGGTTCAGGCCCTTGGGGCAGGCTTGCGTGCAGTTCATGATCGTGTGGCAGCGGTAGAGGCGGAACGGATCCTCGAGCTGATCGAGGCGCTCGCCGGTCGCCTCGTCGCGGCTGTCGATCAGCCAGCGATAGGCTTGGAGCAGCACGGCAGGGCCGAGATAGCGGTCGCCGTTCCACCAGTAGCTCGGGCAGGAGGTCTGGCAGCAGAAGCACAGGATGCACTCGTAGAGCCCGTCCAGCTTCTCGCGGTCCTCGTGGCTCTGGCGCCACTCCTTCTCGGGCTCCGGCGTCTCGGTCTTCAGCCAGGGCTCGATCGAGCGAAGCTGCGCATAAGGAACGGTGAGATCGGGCACGAGGTCCTTGACCACCGGCATGTGCGGCAGCGGGTAGACCTTCACCGCGCCCTTCACCTCGTCCATGCCCTTGGTGCAGGCAAGCGTGTTGGAGCCGTCGATGTTCATCGCGCAGGAGCCGCAGATGCCCTCGCGGCAGGAGCGGCGCAGCGTGAGAGTGGAATCGACCTTGTTCTTGATCCAGAGCAGCGCGTCGAGCACCATCGGACCGCAGTCGTCGGTGTCGACGTAGAACGTATCGAGCCGCGGGTTCTGGCCGTCGTCCGGCGACCAGCGGTAGACGCCGAACTCGCGCACGTTCTTGGCACCGGCCGGCTTCGGCCAGACCTTGCCCTTCTGGACGGTGGAGTTCTTGGGGAGCGTAAGTTCGACCATGGCCGGGTCCTGGACAGGGATGCGCGTCTTTAGAATGGGGCTAAACACGAATGCGCGGGCAGTGCAACACGCCACGGTGTCGCCCCCGGGCTTAAACCGTTTGTATGTCGGCGCCGGTCTTCGCCGCCCCTGCGGCATGTCCGCTCACGGCTGCACGATCACCGGAAACGGGCCGAAGCGCGTCGGCTTACCGACCTCTTCCGCCACCTCCGCCAAAACCGCGGCCTGCGTGCCGGCTGCCACGAGACCGGCAGCCTCGGCGTGCGCACTCGCTTGTTCCAGCGTCCGCCCCAGCGTCGTAGGAACGCCCGCCGCCTCGATGCGCCTCAACTCGCGCTCGACCTCGGTCGAGACCGTGCCCTCCGGCCGCACGTCATGGATGTGGACGGCCAGCACCCGCCCCGGATGCCGCTCGACCGCGGCAGCGTAGACCGTCGCATCCTTCTGGCCGCTGTCGCCGATGAGGACGAAACCGAGGCCGGGATAATCCGCCATCAGGTCGTCGATCGCCCGGTCCTTGTGGCTGCGATGGCGCCGCAGCAGCCAGCCGAGCGCGTCGTCGGACAGCGAGCGCAGGAGCATCGGGCCGGCTGGAATGTTCTTCTGCGCCATGAAGCGTTCGAAGATGTCGGAGAGGTTCCAGGGGCTCGACGAGACGTAGAAGACGGGGTTGGTCTGCGGTCCCGCCGCGCCGTCGCAGAGGGCCCGGTAAAATTCCGAGACGCCGGGAAAGGCGGTGCGCGCTTCCGGCGAGTTGGCGGTGACGATGCGCCAGTGACGCAGCATCTTGAAGGCGCCGGTGTGGATGATCGTGTCGTCGATGTCGGAGATGACGCCGAAGCGGGCGGCGGGCGAGACGACGCGCGCCCTCCCCTCGGCCTCCACGGGCGGAAAATCGTAGCCGTCCGCCGCCTCCAGCCGAAAGCGGATCGGCGTCCAGGGCGCGGCGTCCTCGCCAAGGTGCGTGGCGTCGACGTCGACGTCGAGGCGGACATAGCCTTCGCTGTCGCTGACGAGTTCGCCCGAGCCCACCGGCCCATCGTACCAAACGCGCGCGCCGCCAATCTCGTCGGTCTCGTAGCGCTTGAAGGTCAGCCAGAGATTGCGCAGCGCCGAGTTGGAATGGGCGGCGTCGAAGACGCCCTCGTCCTCCAGGACGCGCCCGAGAACCTCAAGCCGCCCCTTCGCCACGCGGCCGGGATAGACGACAAGCGTCGGCCGGTCCGTCAGCCCGACCGCGCGTTTCGCCCTGAACCGCAGAACCCGGCTGCGACAGAGAAGGCGCTGGCCGAGCCCGCTTAACGTGTCCAAAATCATGCGCTCCGCGATAGCAAAGCGTAGGCACGGCGGGAAGCGCTGGACATCGCCCGAAGGTGTGCCGCTCCGTCAATCGCGTAGCTGGCTGGCGACAGC
>NZ_CAJYIU010000126.1 GCF_913775355.1 uncultured Aureimonas sp. | reverse complement strand
GCTTCGGCTTCGGCTTCGGCTTCGGCTTCGGCTTCGGCTTCGGCTTCGGCTTCGGCTTCGGCTTCGGCTTCGGAAGGTGTCCCGCCGCCTGCCGACGTGTCCAGGCCTTCCTCGTCGGCCGAGGACGTCGGTGCGCTCACCACGATGGCCGGCAACGGCTCGAGTTCTCCCGCGACGTCTGGAGCGGCGGGCGGCCCGTAGAGCGGGGCGGTCACGTCGGCTGCGTCCGTCGGCCCCGGATCGGTGGAGGCTCCGGGATCGGCCGAGATCGCCCCGCTTTCGCCCCCTGCCGTCTCCGGCAGATCTGCGCGCCCCTCTCGCTCTTCACCGATCACGCCCACGGCGGGTCCATCGCCGGACGGCCGGGTCGGATCGTGAAGGCCATGCGTCATGCGTCTTGCCACTCCGCAGGTCGAGGGGGGATCAGGGCTTCTTGATAGCTCTATCCTTCAAACGAGGCGAGAGTCGGTCCGCCTTCAGTCTTCGCGCGGCGCATCCTCGTCGGGCGGGACCAGGCCGGCGGCGACGGGCTCGACCAGGATGAAGCCGAGGTCGAGGTCGATCTCGGGAACGGCGGCTTCGGTAAAGGGGATCATCACGCTCTTGCCCCCGTCCGGCGCGATCTCGAGGATGTCGCCGGCGCCGAAGTCGTGGAAGGCGACCACCTCGCCGATCACCGTGCCGTCGACGAGCCGGGCGACGAGGCCGACGAGATCGGCCTGGTAGAATTCGTCCTCGCCCTCTTCGGGTAATGCCGTGCGGTCGACGAAGAGCTCGGTCCCGTTGAGGAGTTCGGCGGCGTTCCGATCGGTGACCTCCTTGAAGCGGACCACCACGACGTTCTTCTGGGCGCGCGCGGAGACGACCGTGTAGCGCCGGCCCTTGGCGTCGGTGAGCGGCCCGTAGGCGCCGAGGTCCTCGGGGTCCTCCGTGAAGGAGCGCACGCGCACCTCGCCCTTGATGCCGTGGGCGCCGCCGATCACGGCCAGAAGGATGGTGTCGCGGTTGGCGTCGGTCACGCGCGGGATTCCCGTCAGGAGGTCGAAAGGCGGCAAGGGTTCGTTCCGGGCGTCAGTCGCCCGTCCTGCCCGGCTCGTCAAGCGTCGGCCGGTTGCGACGGGCAGCGGAAACGAAAACGGCGCCCCGATCGAATCGGGACGCCGCATCCGCTGTTTCACGTGAAACGTTAAGAAGTGCCTTACTCGGCCGACGCCTCGGCGCCGCCGGCATCCGCCTGGGCCTTCTCGGCAGCGGCCTTCTCGGCGGCCTCGCGGGCGTCTTCCTCGCGCTGCTTGCGCTCGGCCTCGCGCTCCTGCGCCTTCTTGCCCGGAAGGGCCTTGGTCGGGTTGGAGCGGGTCGGACGGTTCACGATGCCGGCCTTGTCGAGGAAGCGCAGCACGCGATCGGTCGGCTGGGCGCCTTCGCTCAGCCAATGCTTGATCCGGTCCTCCTTGAGGGTGACGCGCTCGGCGTCCTTCGGGAGCATCGGGTTCCACGAGCCGACGGTCTCGACGAAGCGGCCGTCGCGGGGGCTGCGGGCGTCGGCGACGACGACGTGGTAGTACGGGCGCTTCTTGGAGCCGGCACGGGCAAGGCGCATCTTCAGGGGCATAGAGGTCTTCCTTCTGCTTCTTCTGTCTCGCGGCGCCTTCTTGGGATGCGCCGTCGGGTTTCGTTGGTCAGGTAATCCGGGCCGAAGCCCTTATTTCTTCCGGCCGAGGCCGGGAAGTCCGGGGAAGCTGCCGCCCGTGAGACCGGGAAGGCCGCCGCTCCCGAGGCCGGGGGGAAGGCCGCCGGGCAGGCTGCCGAGCCCGCCCTTCTGCATGGCCTTCGCCATCTCCTCGAGCTGCTTCGGGTCCATCTTCGACAGGTCCGGCATGCCGCCGCCCATCCCGCCGGGCAGGCCCATCTTGGCGCCGAGACCGCCCATGAGCTTGCCCATGATGCCGGCGCCCTTGCCGCCCTTGCCGCCCATCGCCTTCATCATGTCCGCCATCTGGCGGTGCATCTTGAGAAGCTTGTTGATGTCGGCGGCGTCCGTCCCGGAGCCGGCGGCGATCCGTTTCTTGCGCGAATGCTTCAGCTGGTCGGGGTTCGCGCGCTCCCACTTCGTCATCGACGAGATGATCGCGAGCTGTCGCTTCAGGAGCTTGTCGTCCATGCCGGCGGCGGCGATCTGGTCCTTCATCTTGGCCATGCCGGGCATCATGCCCATCACGCCGCCCATGCCGCCGAGCTTCTGCATCTGGCCGATCTGGGCCGCGAGATCGTCGAGGTCGAACTTGCCCGACTGCATCTTCTTGGCCATCGCCGCGGCCTGTTCCGCGTCGATGTTCTCGGCCGCCTTCTCCACGAGCGAGACGATGTCGCCCATGCCGAGGATGCGATCGGCGATGCGCCCGGGATGGAACTCCTCGAGCGCGTCCATCTTCTCGCCGGTGCCAATCAGCTTGATCGGCTTGCCGGTGACGGCGCGCATCGAGAGCGCCGCACCGCCACGACCGTCGCCGTCGACGCGGGTGAGCACAAGGCCGGAAATGCCGACGCGCTCGTCGAACGAGCGGGCAAGGTTCACCGCATCCTGACCGGTCAGCGAGTCAGCGACGAGCAGGATCTCATGCGGGCGGGTGGCGGCCTTGATCTCCGCCATCTCCTGCATCAGCGGCTCGTCGATATGCGTGCGGCCGGCGGTGTCGAGGATCAGGACGTCGTAGCCGCCGAGCTTGGCGGCCTGGCTCGCGCGGGCGGCGATCTCGACCGGACCCTGGCCGGCGATGATCGGCAGCGTCGCGACGCCGGTCTGCTCGCCGAGAACGCGCAGCTGCTCCTGCGCGGCCGGGCGGCGCGTGTCGAGCGAGGCCATCAGGACGCGCTTCTTCTGGCGCTCCGTCAGCCGCTTGGCGATCTTGCCGGTCGTCGTCGTCTTGCCCGAGCCCTGGAGGCCGACCATCATGATGGTGACGGGCGCTGGCGCGTTGAGGTCGATCGCGACCTGATCGGAGCCGAGCGTGGCGACCAGCTCGTCATGGACGATCTTGACGACCATCTGGCCGGGCTTGATCGACTTGACGATCTGGGCGCCGACGGCCTTCTCGCGCACGCGGTCGGTGAAGGAGCGCACCACCTCCAGCGATACGTCCGCCTCCAGAAGCGCACGGCGCACCTCGCGCAGCGCCGCCGCGACGTCGCCGTCAGACAGGGCACCGCGGCCGGTGAGGCCGTTCAGGATGGACCCGAGGCGGTCCTGGAGGGATTCGAACATCCGCTGTCTTCCTTGTCTTCCGGCCGTGCCGAAAGAATGGGAACTCGTGGCGCCCGATCCAAACCGAAACGAAGCGCCAAACGGAAACGCATCCGCGGGCGACACTCGCTGGCGGATGGTAACCTCCGTGCGGCTTCCGGGGGAAGGGACACGGTCGGCGGGTCGCGGACGGATGATCGAACGCTGAAATTCCCGTGCTTGAAACAAACACGGACGCCCCTGTCAAGGCGCCGCCCGCATCCGAGCCTTTCGACGGCCCATAAAAAGCAAAGCGTTAAGCACCTTTCCCAACACTCTTTTCAGCATCCAGGCGTTAAGTCGGAGACCGGAACCCGTGCCGTCCATGGTCACGGGCGGCACTGCAATCGACGGCCCGATGAACATTCTTCGCTTTCCCGACCCGACCCGGCATGGAGACCGCACCAGCGGTCCCGCCGAGCCGTCGCGGGCGTCGGGCGAAGAGGGCGCGGGCAGCCGCACGCCGTCGGACGCCCGCATCCTGCAGGCCATGTCGGTGCTGAACCGCCCGGTGCTCGACGCGGTGATGGGGCGGCGTCCCGGCGCACAGCGCGTCTTGGCGGCCTTTCGCGCCGACTGGACCCCGCCGCGCCTTCGCGCACCACGCCCGGCCAACGACGCGTCGACGGCCTGAGAGCCTCGATCCCGCGCCGAACCTCACCGCTCGCGATGATTTCCGACGCCGCACTCTCGACAACGTGAACCGGCGATCGTATGAGAACGATCGTTCGCTCTCACTCTATCCGGCCTCACGTGACCCCTTCTCCGATTGCCGCACAGGTTCTCCAGCCGAGCGACGAGCGTCGCCGCCAGATCCTGGCGGCCGCGCGCATCTGCTTCGCGCGCGCCGGGTTTCACGGGGCCTCCATGGGCCAGATCTGCGCCGAGGCGCAGATGAGCCCCGGCGCGCTCTACCGCTATTTTCCCGCCAAGGATGCGATCATCGAGGCGATCGCCGAGGAGGAGCGCGTCGGCGCCGTCGCCTGCATGGAACACCTGCGCGGTCCTGGTTCGATCGCCGACCGGCTGGTCGCCACCGCGATGGAATACCTCGCCTCGGCGCGCGACCCGGAAAGCGGCGGGCTGATGGTGGAGATCTGCTCCGAATCGCTGCGCAACACCGCGGTCGGCGCCCGCTTTTGCGAGCTCGAAGACATGGTCCGCACGACCATGCGCACCGCGATCGCCGAGGCGCGCGAGCGCGGCGAGGTGCCGGCCGATCTCGACCTCGACGTCGCCCTGACCATGATCTTCGCCTTCGGCGACGGCCTGATGATGCGCCTGCAGTTCGAGCGCGAGGTCGCGCTGGAAGCGATCGAGCCGCACCTCCTGCGCGTCGTGCGCGCGCTTCTTCGCATGGACGAGGCCTGATCCCGTGCGCCCGTCCCGCCGTCCCTCTTTCCGTTTCGACGCGTCTCACCGGAGGCAGCCCATGACCGCCCGCACCGCCCTTCTCGCCCTGTCGCTGCTTCTGGGCACCGCGCCCCTCGCCTGGGCGCAGGAGCCTGCCGCCGCTCAGGCGCCCGCGGTCGCCCCGCCCTCGATCAGCGTGGTGAAGGCCGAGCGCCGGCCCATCGTCGCCAGCGTGCCCGTCACCGGCACGTTCGTGCCGCGCGAGACCGTCAGCGTCGGGGCCGACGTCGAGGGCCTGCGCATCGAGGAACTCCTCGCCGACGAGGGCGACACGGTGAAGGCCGGGCAGGTCATCGCCCGGCTGGCGACCGATCTCGTGGACGCCGATCTCGCCCGCGCCACCGCCCAGATCGCCCGCGCCGATGCCGCGATCACGCAGGCCCGCGCTCAGGTCGAGGAAGCCGAATCCGCCAATACGGAAGCGGCGAGCGCTCTCCAGCGCACGCGCGCCCTGTCGGCCAAGGGCATCGTCGGGCAGGACATTCTCGACCAGCGCGTCTCGGCCGCCGCCGCGGCCGCCGCCCGCCTCGCCTCCGCGCGCCAGGGCATCGCGCTCGCCGAAGCCGACCGCGCGTCGGCCGAGGCCGACCGGCGCTCGCTGGAGCTGCGTCGCTCCAAGGCCGAGGTGGAGGCGCCGACCGACGGCCTCGTACTCGCCCGCTCGGCCCGCCTCGGCGCGGTCGTGTCGGCGGCCGCGGGGCCGCTCTTCGAGATCGCCCGCGACGGCCTGATCGAGCTCGACGCCGAGGTCAGCGAGACGCAGCTCGGCGCGATCGAGAAGGGTCAGCCCGCGGGCGTCCGCTTGCCCGGCCGCGACGAGAGCGTCAACGGCGAGGTCCGCCTCGTGTCGCCGAAGGTCGACCAGGCGACGCGCCTCGGGCGCGTCTTCATCGCGCTGCCGCCCTCCCCCGCGCTGCGCTCGGGCTCGTTTGCCCGCGGCAGCGTCGAGACGGCGCGCTCGGAGGGCGTCGTGATCGCGCGCACCGCGGTTCTCACCGACGAGGGCGTCGCCCGCGTTCAGGTGGTCAAGGACGGGCGGATCGAGACGCGACAGGTGAAGACCGGGCTCGTCGCCGGCGACGAGGTCGAGATCACCGACAATCTCCAGCCCGGCGAGGACGTCGTGTCGCTCGCCGGCACCTTCGTGCGCGACGGCGACGCCGTGACGCCGATCGCGACCGACGGCGAGACGCAGACCGCGGAGGCCGCGCGATGAACTGGAACATCTCGGCCTGGGCGATCCGCAACCCGGTTCCGCCCATCCTCCTCTTCGTGGTGCTCGTCGCGCTCGGGATCATCTCCTTCCTGACGCTGCCGATCACGCGCTTTCCCAACATCGACGTGCCGGTCGTCTCCGTCACCATCCTGGAGCAGGGCTCGGCCCCGTCCGAGATGGAGACGCAGATCACCAAGCGCGTCGAGGACGCGGTGGCCGGCGTTTCCGGCATCAAGCACATCACCTCCACCATCACCGACGGCCAGTCGGTGACGGCGGCCGAGTTCCGACTGGAGATCAACACCGACCGCGCCGTCAACGACGTGAAGGACGCGATCGCCAAGATCCGCGGCGACCTGCCGCGCACGATCGAGGAGCCGATCATCCAGCGGGTCGAGGTCGAGAACCAGTCGATCGTCACCTACGCCGCCTCCTCGCCCGGCAAGACGCCCGAGCAGCTCTC
>NZ_CAJYIU010000125.1 GCF_913775355.1 uncultured Aureimonas sp. | reverse complement strand
CGGTGCGCACGTCGACCAAGCGCGACTCCGACGAAAGCCTTGCGATCCGCGCGGCCTGGCTTCATTACGCAGCCGGAATGACGCAGGGCGAGGTGGCGCAGAAGCTCGGCGTGTCCTCCACCAAGGCACACCGGCTGATCGCCTGGGCCTATCAGAACGGTGCGGTGAAGGTGTCCGTCGTCGGCGGCGTCGCCGAGTGCGTGGCGCTGGAGGATGCGATTCGCGACGCGTTCGACCTTGCGCATTGCGAGGTCGTGCCGGATCTCCACGAGGAGGACGGCATGCCGCTGCGAGCGCTCGGCGGCGCCGGGGCGAGTTTTCTGGAGCGCGAGATCGAATCGGCCGAGGGCGGGGTGCTCGGCATTGGATTCGGCCGCACGCTTGCCGCCGCCGTGACGGCGATGACGCCGACGGGGTCCGGCGCCATGCGCTTCGTTTCGCTGATGGGCGGCCTCACGCGCAACTTCGCGGCCAATCCGCACGACGTCATCCATCGGCTGGCCGAGCGCACCGGGGCGCTCGCCTATGTCATGCCGATTCCCTTCGTCGCCAATTCCCCCGCCGACCTCGACGTCCTCCTGTCGCAGCGCGGCGTCGACGAGATCTTTCGGCTCGCCTGCCGCGCCGACCTGATGCTGATGGGCATCGGCACGGCGCAGCTTGACGCGCAGCTCGTCGGCTCCGGCATGATCCTTCCCGACGAAATCGACGAGGTTCGGCGCGGCGGCGGCGTCGGCGAGATGCTCGGCCACTTTCTCGACGAGGACGGCGCGCCGGTCGAGACGCCGCTCAGCGGGCGCACCGTCTCGCCGGCGCTCGACGACATTCGCGGCCGCCGGGCGGTCGCGATCGCGGGCGGCCCGGGCAAGGTCGCGGCGATCCGCGCGGTCCTGCGCAGCGGCGTCCTGACGGGGCTGATCACCGACGAGCGCACCGCGCGGGCACTGATGCGCGACCAGGGGGAAAGGATCGCCGGATGAGGGAGGAAGCGATGGTGCGAGCAGATGGCTGGAGCGGTCTCGATGGCTGAAGGGGCGGACGTCCTGATCGGGATCGATGCCGGCACGTCGGTGATCAAGGCCGTGGCCTTCGATCTTGCCGGCCGGCAGCTCGGCACCGCGGCGGTGGTCAACACCTATCGCGAGGAGCCGGACGGGTCCGCCGTCCAGTCCATGGAGCGGACCTGGGCGGATTGCGCGCAGGCGCTGCGCGAGCTCGGGCAGGTGGTCGACGGCCTCGCGCGCCGCACCGCGGCCGTCTCGGTCACCGGCCAAGGCGACGGGACGTGGCTTGTCGGCGCCGGCAACCGGCCCGTCGGCGACGCCTGGCTCTGGCTCGACGCCCGGTCGGCCCCGACCGTGCGCCGTCTCTGGGAGGGACCGCTCGAGCGCACCCGCTTCGAGCGCACCGGCACCGGCCTCAACACATGCCAGCAGGGCGCGCAACTCGCCCACATGGCAACCGTCCATCCCGACCTGATCGGGCAGGCCGAGGTCGCGCTGCATTGCAAGGACTGGCTGCATCTCTGCCTCACCGGCGTGCGCGCGACCGATCCGTCCGAGGCGAGCTTCACCTTCGGCGACTTCCGCAACCGCCGCTACGACGACACGGTGATCGAGGCGCTCGGCCTGTCCGGCCGCCGCCATCTCCTTCCGCCGATCGTCGACGGCACCATGACGACGCATCCGCTGACGCGCGAGGCAGCCGAGGCGACGGGTCTTCTCGAAGGCACGCCCGTCTCGCTCGGCTATGTCGACATGGTGATGACGGCGCTCGGGGCCGGCGTCTACGCCCGCGAGCCGGGCGTTGCCTGCTCGACGGTCGGCTCCACCGGCGTCCATATGCGCGCGGTCCGCTCGGACGACGTGTTCCTCAATGCGGAAGGGACGGGCTACGTCATCGCACTGCCGATCCCCGGCGTGGTCACGCAGGTCCAGACCAACATGGCCGCGACCCTCAACATCGACTGGGTGCTCGGGACCGCGGCCGATCTCGTCGCCGAGTTTGGCGATCGCCCCTCCAAGGCCGACCTCGTCGGCCGGATCGAGGGCTGGCTCGCCCGCTCCGAGCCGGGCGCGATCCTCTACCACCCCTATATCTCGGCCGGCGAGCGCGGCCCCTTCATCGACCCAGACGCTCGCGCCGGGTTCATCGGCCTGTCGAGCGGCCACCGCTATCCCGACCTCGTGCGGGCCGTGGTGGAAGGCATCGCGATGGCCGCGCGCGACTGCTACGCCGCGATGGGCGACATGCCGCGCGAGCTTCGCCTCACCGGGGGGGCTGCGCGCTCGCGCGCGCTGCGTTCGGTCCTCGCCGCGACCACGGGCGCCAGCGTGCGCACCTCCTCGCGCGACGAGGCGGGGGCGGCGGGCGCCGCGATGATGGCCGCCGTCGCGATCAAGGCCTTTCCGACCATGGACGCCTGCATCGAGACCTGGGTGACGCCGCTCCTCGGGCAGGCCGAGGCGCCAGACGCCCGGCTCGCCGAGCGCTATGCCGGCGTCTTCGAGGGCTACCGCACGGCGCGGCAGGGCCTCGCGCCGGTCTGGAACCACATGGCGGCGCTGCGCTCGCGCGACGTTCGCCTCGACGCGGGCGCCGAGCCCGCCGAACTGGCGATCGCCGCCGGCCAAGAGACAGGGAACTGACGCGATGAGCGAGACGAAGACGGTCGACGTGCTGGTGGTCGGTGGCGGCATCAACGGGGTCGGCATCGCGCGCGATGCGGCGGGGCGCGGCCTGTCCGTCGTCCTGTGCGAGAAGGACGATCTGGCGGAGGGCACGTCGTCGCGCTCCGGCAAGCTCGTCCACGGCGGCCTGCGCTATCTCGAATACTACGAGTTCCGTCTGGTGCGCGAAGCGCTGATCGAGCGCGAGGTGTTGCTTCGCTCCGCCAGCCACATCATCTGGCCGATGCGCTTCGTCCTGCCCCATTCGCCGGAGGACCGGCCGGCCTGGCTCGTGCGCCTCGGCCTCTTCCTCTACGATCACCTCGGCGGTCGCAAGAAGCTGCCGGGCACGCGCACGCTCGACATGCTGCGCGACCCGGAAGGCGCGCCGATCCTCGATAAATACCCCAAGGGCTTCGAGTATTCCGACTGCTGGGTGGACGACGCCCGGCTCGTGACCCTCAATGCCGTGGATGCCGCCGAGCGGGGCGCCGAGGTGCTGACGCGCACCGCTTGCACGAGCGCCCGACGCGAGGGCGACGTCTGGGCGGTCGAGCTGCGCGACGAGACGACCGGCGAGACGCGCCGCCTGCGGGCCCGCTGCATCGTCAACGCCGCCGGCCCGTGGGTCAACGACATGGTCGGTCGCGTCGCGGGCCGCAACTCGCGGCGCAACGTGCGCCTCGTGAAGGGCAGCCATATCATCGTGCCGAAGTTCTGGCGCGGCGAGCATGCCTATCTCGTGCAGAACACCGACAAGCGCGTGATCTTCATCAACCCCTACGAAGGCGACAAGGCGCTGATCGGCACCACCGACATCGCCTACGAGGGGCGCGCCGAGGACGTGAAGGCCGACGAGAGCGAGATCGCCTATCTCTTGGCGGCGGTGAACCGCTACTTCAAGGAGAAGCTGCGGCGCGAGGACGTGCTCGAGACCTTCTCCGGCGTGCGCCCGCTCTTCGACGACGGCAAGGGCAATCCGTCGGCCGTCACGCGCGACTACTCGTTCGACCTCGACGAGGACGGCGGCGCCCCGATGCTCAACATCTACGGCGGCAAGATCACCACCTTCCGCGAGCTCGCCGAGCACGCGATCGAAAAGATCGGAAAATTCTTCCCCGCGATGGGCAAGGCCTGGACCGGCGACGCCACGCTGCCGGGCGGCGACATTCCGGACGCCGACTTCATCCAGTTCTGCGAGGAGATGCGCGCACGCTATCCCTGGATGGGCCGCGAGACGATCCACCGCTTCGGCCGCCTCTACGGCACGCGGATGCAGACGATCATCGGATCGGCGACGTCGGTCGAGGGGCTCGGGCGCCGCTTCGGTCGCCGCCTCACCGAGGCCGAGGTGCGCTACCTCGTCGCCCACGAGTGGGCTGAGCGGCCGCAGGACATCCTCTGGCGCCGCACGAAGGAGGGCCTCCACATGACGCCGGCCGAGCGCGCCGAATTCACCGAATGGTTCGAGAGCGCCGCGCTGCGCCGCGCCGCCTGAAGGAACGTTTCATGCCCTTGACGCTCTCGCTGAACACCAACCCGCTGGTGAACCGCTTCGCCGATACCGACGACCTGATCGACACGGTCGCACGCGACCTGAAGATCCGCGACCTGCAGCTGACGCACGAGTTCATCAACCCGTCCTGGCCGGCGCCCGTGGTCCGTCGCCTGACGCGGCAGATGGATCGGGCCCTCCAGCGCACGGGCGTGCGCGTGACGAGCGGCATGACGGGGCCCTACGGCCGGCTCAACCATTTCGGCCATCCCGACCGCGACGTGCGGCGCTACTATGTCGACTGGTTCAAGACCTTCGCCGACATCACCGGCGATCTCGGCGGGACCTCGGTCGGCACGCAGTTCGCGATCTTCACCTACCGGGACTTCGACGATCCAGCGCGCCGCGAAGAGCTGATCCAGATCGCGGTCGACTGCTGGGCCGAGGTCGCCGAGCACGCCAAGGCGGCTGGGCTGTCTTACGTCTTCTGGGAGCCGATGAGCATCGGGCGCGAGTTCGGCGAGACGATCGCCGAATGCATGAAGCTGCAGGACCGGCTGACGGCGGCTGATATGGCGGTGCCCATGTGGATGATGGCCGACATCGACCACGGCGACGTGACGAGCGCCAACCCCGACGATTTCGACCCCTATGCCTGGGCCCGGGCTGTGCCCAAGGTCTCGCCGATCATCCACATCAAGCAAAGCCTGATGGACAAGGGCGGCCACCGCCCGTTCACCGCCGAGTTCAACGCGCGCGGACGCATCCAGCCCGAGCCGCTGCTCGCCGCCTTCGCGCAAGGGGGCGCGAAGGACAACGAGATCTGCCTCGAGCTGTCGTTCAAGGAGCGCGAGCCCAACGACCGGCAGGTGATCGAACAGATCGCCGAATCGGTCGCCTTCTGGGC
>NZ_CAJYIU010000124.1 GCF_913775355.1 uncultured Aureimonas sp. | reverse complement strand
GTGTGGGAGCGCCTGAAGCCGCTGCTGGAGCCGATCGCCGCCAAGTTCGACGGCTCGCCCTGCGTCGACTGGCTCGGCCCCGACGGCGCCGGCCATTTCGTCAAGACGATCCACAACGGCATCGAATATGCCGACATGCAGATGATCGCCGAGATCTACGGCATCCTGCGCGATGCGGTCGGGCTCCGGCCGCAGGAGATGGCCGACATCTTCGCCGACTGGAACACGCGCGACCTCCAGTCCTACCTCATCGAAATCTCCTCGCTCGTCCTGGCCGAGCGTGATCCCGAGACCGGCGGGGCGCTGGTCGATGAGATCGTCGACGAAGCCGGCCAGAAGGGTACCGGGCGCTGGTCGGTGATCGAGGCGCAGAAGCTCGGCGTCGGCGCGACGACGCTGGAGGCGGCGGTCTCGGCGCGCGGCATCTCGTCCCGCCGCGCCGAGCGGGCGGAGGCGGCGCGCATCTTCGGCAGCGTGCGGACGGCGCGCGCCGAGTTCCACGCCGACCACGAGGGTCTGGCGGAGCTTGAGAGCGCGCTCGTCGCCGCCAAGATCATCGCCTATGCGCAGGGCTACGCGACGCTCGCCGAGGCCTCGAAGGAGTTCGGCTGGAACCTGCCGCTTGGTGAGATCGCGCGCATCTGGCGCGCCGGCTGCATCATCCGCTCGCGCTTTCTCGACGACATCAGCCAAGCCTACGCGGCGGGCGACGTCGTCAACCTGCTGCTCGCGCCTAGCTTCACGAGCCGCATCGAGGGGGCCCAAGAGGCGCTGCGGCGCGTCGTCGCCAAGGCCTCGCTCGCCGGCATTCCGGTGCCGGCGCTGTCGGCGGCGCTCGCCTATTTCGACGACTACCGCCGGGCGCGCGGCACCACGAACCTCACGCAAGGCCAGCGCGACCTCTTCGGCGCCCACACCTTCCGCCGCCTCGACCGCGAGGGCGTCTTCCACCACCGATGGCCGCAGGCCTGAGGGCCGCTGCCATTTCGCCGCAACGCCGCTCACGTTTCGTCAACTAAACGGGAGCGGCGTTGCCCGCCCTTCGCGTCCGATTACTTCGCCGTCGATGTGAAGACCGCTCCGGTCTTCGATCTCATTCGACGACGAGGAACGCGACGATGCGACTGACCCCCCGATCCGGCGGCCTCGGCCTTCTTCTGGCCGGCACACTGCTCGCCACCGGCGCCCTGGCGCAGGACACCAACAGCCAGGGCGAACGCCTGCCCCATGTGGACGGCAACGCGCCGGCCACGGGCACCGCCTCCTCGACGCAAGGGGCGACCGCCGGCCAGCCGATCGAGACGGAGGCGGCCAACGCCCCCGACCAGAAGCCGGCCTTTGCCGGCCAGACCCGCGCCCCCCAGCCGACCGACATCCCCGAGGTGACCACCGAGACGGTGGCCGAAGGCCTGCCCAACCTCTGGGCGCTGGAGTTCATGCCGGACGGGCGCATGCTCGTCACCGCCAAGGAAGGCAAGCTGATGATCCTGCCCGCGATGGGGCAGGAGGGCGAGCCGATCGAGGTCGCGGGCGTGCCCGAGGTGGCGTCGGCCGGCCAGGGCGGCCTGCTCGACGTGGCGGTCGGGCCGAACTTCGCCTCCGACGGGATGATCTATTTCACCTTCTCGGAGCCGCGCGGCGCGGAGGGCAACGGCACGGCGCTCGCCAGCGCCAAGCTCACGACCGCGGACGGCTCGGCCAAGCTCGAGGGCATGAAGGTCATCTTCCAGCAGATGCCGAGCTACGACGGCGACAAGCATTTCGGCTCGCGCATCGTCTTCGACAACGAGGGCAAGATCTTCCTCGGCGTCGGCGAGCGCTCGGACGAGCCGATCCGCGATCAGGCGCAGAACCTCGACTCGGGCCTCGGCAAGGTGTTCCGCATCAATGCCGACGGGTCCATCCCGCAGGACAACCCGTTCGTCGGCCGTGAGGGTGCGCAGGATGCGATCTGGAGCTACGGCCATCGCAACATCCAGTCGGCGGTGCTCGGGCCGGACGGGCGCGTCTGGACGATCGAGCACGGCGCGCGCGGCGGCGACGAACTGAACCGCCCCGAGGCCGGCAAGAACTACGGCTGGCCGGTGATCACCTACGGCATCGCCTATGGCGGCGCGCCGATCGGCGAGGGGATCACGGCGAAGGACGGCATGGAGCAGCCGGTCTACTACTGGGATCCGGTCATCGGCCCCTCCGGCATGGCGATCTACACCGGCGACGAGTTCCCGGAATGGAACAACGCGATCCTCGCGGGCGGACTCGTTACGCAAGGGCTCGTGGTGCTGCGGATGAACGACGAGGGCCGGGTCGCGACCGAAGAGCGCGTGCCGCTCGGAGCGCGCATCCGCGACGTCAAGGTCGGGCCGGACGGGGCGGTCTATGCCGTGACCGAGACGCGGGGCGGCGGCGGCTCGACGATCGTGCGGCTGACCAAGGCCTGATCCCCGCAAGAGAGGGACGAGACGACGGCCCGGGACCGGACAGCCGGTTCCGGGCCATCGTCGTTTCGCGGCGGTCAGAGCGCGAGGGGCCAGCCGCCCTCACGCGTCTCCAGGATGCGCACGGGGTCGCCGACGCGAAGCGTGCCGGCGCCCTGTGCCACGGCGTTCCAGCCGAACAGGACGCCCGGCGCGCGCTGGACGCCGGACCGGCGGAAGCGCCCAAGCGTCGAGAGCGGCTCCTTGCCCGTGCGCCGGCCCTCGTCCTGATCGACCGTCGTCACCGCGCAGCGCGCGCAGGGTTTCACGAGATCGAGCACCACGTCGCCGACCGCGATCTGCGCCCAGCCGTCCTCGGCGAAAGGCTCGGTGCCGTCGATCACGACGTTGGGCCGGAAGCGGCTCATCGGCACGGCCTCGCCGCCGGCGGCGACGATCCGCCGGTTGAGATCGCGCAGCGAGGCAGTGGTAGCGACCAGCAGCGGGAAGCCGTCGGCAAAGCCGACCGGATGGTCCTCGGCGGTCCAGTCGCGCGAGACGGTGCGCTGCGAGCGCGCGTCGAAATGGACGAGCCGCACGGGGAGGCCAAGCCATCGCGACAGGGCGGCATCCGCGTCGGCGCCGGCGGCGGCGGCGTCCACGGTGTCGCTCCAGACGGTGACCGTCACGCGCTCCTCGCCGTCCGGCGCCGCCACGAAGCGCTCGCCGCCATCCGACCCGCCAATGCCGGGAAACGACAGGTGCAGCCCGTCCTCGTCGGGCTCGGCGTCGAGGAGCGCGAGCGGCGGATGCTCGCGCTGCGACAGGAAGCGCCCCGTGGCATCGACCAGCATCCAGCGCCGGTCGCCCCGGAGCCCCATCGGCTCGAGCCGCACGCTGGCGGGATGGCGGGCGCGCCCGCCCTTGACCGGATGGATGGCAAGCGTCGAGACCTGCATCGGTCGTTCCTCTTCTGGAAATCTGTCCTTCGAGCGTCCGACGGAACCTTGCGGGGCCGGCCTGACGGGTCTTCGGCTTCATGGCGTCATCGCCGATGCCTGGTCCATGCGCGGCACGGGCTGCGCTCGGGCTTCTCGCCTTGATACCCAATCCCTCGCCAGCCCTCCGCCCCGAGGTTCTGTCGGACGCTCTTAGTCGGTCGCCGCCTCCAGCGCTTCCATGTCGTCGTCCGACAGGCCGAAATGGTGGCCGATCTCGTGGATCAGGACATGGGCGACCAGCGTGCCGAGGCTTTCCTCGTGCTCCGCCCAATAGTCGAGGATCGGGCGGCGGTAGAGGAGGATGCGGTTGGGCATCTCGCCGGTCTGGGGCGTGCCGAGCGCGCCGACGGCGCGGCCCTCGAAGAGGCCGAGAATGTCGAAGGGGCTTTCGAGGCCCATCTCCTCCACAACCTCGTCCTCGGGAAAGTCGGCGACGTGGAAGCGGATCTCGCCCGACAGGGCGCGGAACTCGGACGGCAAAGCCGCATAGGCCTCGATCGCCAGCGCCTCGATCTCCTCGAGGCTCGGCGACAGCCTGCGTCCCCAGTCGCCGGTCTGGTCCTTCTGGCCCATGCCGCTCTCCTCCCTGGCGGATTCTCGTCCGTGCCCCCGCGTCTTAAGCCATCGCGCCCTGCAGCACCACGACCTTGGTGCCGTCCTGAACGCGCCGGTGCAGGTCGATCACATCCTGGTTGAGGAGGCGTATGCAGCCCGACGAGACGGACTGGCCGATCGACCAGTCCTCGTTGGTGCCGTGAATGCGGTAGAGCGTGTCCTCGCCGCCCCGAAAGAGGTAGAGCGCCCGCGCGCCGAGCGGATTGGTCGGCCCCGGCTCCATGCCGGCGGAGAGATGCCCGTAGCGGGCGGGCTCGCGCGCCATCATCGCGTCGGTCGGGCGCCAGCGCGGCCAGGCGCGCTTGTATTGGACGCGGGCCTCGCCCTCGAAAGCGAGGCCCGCCTTGCCGACGCCGACCCCATAGCGCAGCGCTCGGCCGCCTTCCAGCTGCAGATAGAGGAAGCGCGCAGGCGTATCGACGATCAGCGTGCCGGGGATCTCGTCGCTCCGGTAGGCGACCTCCTGCCGGTAGAAGCGCGGGTCGATCTTCGTCAGGTCGGGAGCGGGAACCGGGAAGGGCTCGCCCGTCACCGGCGCGTACATCGCTAGATAATAGGGGTCGACGACGCGCTTGGGCACGGTGGGCGCGACGTCGCCGAGGCGGCCGGACACGCAGCCGGCGAGAAACAGCGGGGCGCCGGCGAGGAGGGATCGGCGGGTCAGGGACATGGGCGGGCGTCTTCGGATCGGTGAAAAACGGGTCGGATGGCTCCTCCTGCCTGTCAGCCGCGCCACACCGCAACGCTGCATCGCAGGTCCTGACGCGATCGTGACGCTACGGCGGCGGACCAACGACGGACCAGCGTCGTCCACCGGAATTCGTTCCCTATCAACAGGAAAATAATCTTGGATGCCGTCTCCTTGACTCCGGGGGGCGACTCGGAAATTTCCTAGAACATATGAGGAACACGAAGGCGGCCATGAACCCATCGGCCGATGGAGACCGGCATGACCTGGACCAATGGATCGCGACGACGACCGGGCTTGGAGCCCCGAAATACAACGGATGAAGGCTGTACCGCAACCGATGCGGCCGCAGGCGCCAGGCTGGGCCCGGATGGCGGCCCCGACCGCGGGCGCGCTGCGACGCTCTCGGCGCTGCGCCAGGCGATCGGGCGGATCGAAGGGGCGCCGTTCGCGCGCGGCGTGCCGGATGGCGAGGACGAAAAACCCAACAACGACGATCGACTTGCCTTGGGCGCGCCGGCCTTCGACGCCGCGCTCGGAGGCGGGCTGCCGCGCGCGGGGCTTCTGGAGGCGCGCACGCTCGCCATGCGCGACGGCGGGGCGGGCGTCGGCTTCGCGCTGGCGCTCGGCATCCGCCTCGGCGCCTCAGCGCGCCGTCCGCTCCTCTGGATTGCGGCGGCCGATGCGCTCGCCGAGGGCGGCATGCCCTATCGCGAGGGGCTCGCCCATTTCGGTCTCGACCCCGATGCCCTGGTCGTGGTGCGCGCCCGGCGCATCGTGGATGCGGCCTGGGCGGGCGAGGAGGCTGCGCGTTCGGGCGCCGCCGCGCTGGTCGTGGTCGAACTGCGCGGCAATCCGGCGCTTCTCGGGCTGGAGGGGACGCGGCGCCTCCACACCCGCGCCCGGGAGGCGGGCGGCGCGGTGATGCTCTTGCGCCAGGGTGGCGAGCCGGAAGCCACCGCCGCCCCCGTCCGCGTGTTGGTCGAGCCGGTGCGCGCCGCCCCCGTGCCGGGGCTGGAATCGCTGCCCTTGATCGGCTGCCCCCGTTTTTCCCTGTCGCTTGAAAAGGCGCGGGGACTGCCGCCCCGAACGCTCTGCCTGGAGTGGGATCCCCATGACCGACGCTTCCTCGACCACGACCCCCTCCGGCGCGCGGCCGGGCGAATTCCTGGCGCTTCGGCTGACGCGGCTGCCCAGCGACCGGATCCGACGCGAGGAACTGGGGCGATCGTGGCGCTGCGGTCCCTTCGCGGCGGCGCGGCGGGGGAGGATGCCGCGCACCGACGCTCCGGCGCTGCCTGACCTCCTGCCCGTGCCGCTCGGCGCGGGCAACGGGCACCGCCCGCCGGACGCGGGCAGGGGATACTCTCCGCCGGACGCGGGCAGGGGATACGCGCCACCGGAGGCGGGGCAGGGGGCGGACAGGCCGGAGGCCGACATCCCGCCGCTCGCGCTCTTCGCCCGCGAGGACCGGGCCGAGCGGATCGTATCCTCGTGCGAGCGCGCCGAGGCGCTCGGCCTCGTGCCCGGCCTCGGCCTTGCGGAAGCGCGTGCCCGCTTTCCCCACGTGGACTACCGGCCGGCCGACGCGGCCGCCGACCGGCGCCTCCTCGACGCGGTGGCCGACTGGTGCGACCGCTACACGCCGCTCGTCGCCCTCGACGGCACCGACGGCCTCGTGCTCGACCTGACGGGCGCGTCCCACCTTTTCGGCGGGGCGGGCGCCCTCTGCGACGATCTCGTCTCGCGGCTGGAACGCCAGGGCTTTGCGGTCGAGGCGGCGGTCGCCGCCCATCCCGGCACGGCGCGCGCCTGCGTCGGCGTGGCCGGGGCGGCGCGCCTCGTGGCGAGCGGAGACGAGCGCGCCGCGGTGGAGGGCCTGCCCGTGGAAAGCGGCCTGCGGCTCGACGCCGAGACCGCCGCACGGCTCCATCGGCTCGGCCTTCGCCGGGTGCGCGATCTCCTCGCCCTGCCGCGCGCCGCCCTCCACCGCCGCTTCGGGCCCGACATCGCCCGCCGGCTGGACGAGGCGACGGGCGCCGCCCGCCGCCCGATCGAGCCGCGGCGCGCGGTCGCGCTCCTCATCCGCGAGCGCCGCCTGTTCGAGCCGGTGAGCCTGCCCGAGGACATCCTGCGCATCGCGACGCACCTCGCCGCCCGGCTGTGCGAGACACTCGCCGAGCGCGGCGAGGGCCTGCGCGAGGCGGAACTCGCGCTGTTTCGCGTCGACGGCCATGTCGAGCGCCTCCCGGTGCGCTCGGGGGCCCCGTTGCGCGATCCCGCCCGGATCGCGCGTCTCTTCGCCGAGCGCCTGAAGGCCTGCGGGGACGAGATCGACGCCGGCTTCGGCTTCGACCTCCTGCGCCTGTCGGTTCTGGCGGCGGACGCGATGGCGGACCGGCAGGAGGATCTCGAGGACGCGGGCGCGCGGCCCGCCGAGGAGCTCGGCGCGCTGATCGATCGCTTGGGGACGCGGCTCGGCGAGGCGGCGGTGTTCGCCTTCGCGCCCGAGGACCGGCATCGGCCGGAGGCCGCGCAGCGGCGCGTCGCGCCGGTCGGGGCTGGCGGTTTCGGGGCAGAGGCCGATCTCGCGCCGCGCCCCTTGCGCCTCTTCGCCCGGCCGGAAGCGGTGGAGGCGACGGCCGAGGTGCCGGACGGGCCGATCCGCCAGTTCCGCTGGCGCCGCGCCTTCTACCGCGTCGGCCGGATCGAGGGTCCCGAGCGCATCGCGCCCGAATGGTGGCTCGGGGACGTGGGCGCGAGCCGCGACTACTTCCGCGTCGAGGACGAGGCCGGTCGGCGCTACTGGCTGTTTCGCCAGGGTGCGGGCGAGGGCGCACCGTCCGGCTGGTTCCTGCACGGTCTCTTCGCATGAGCGGCGAGCCGCCGGTCGAGCCGCTCGCGCCCGGTCCCGGCTTCTGCGAGATCGGGGCGGCCTCGAACTTCTCCTTCCTGCGCGGCGCCTCCAAACCCGGCGAGATGGTGGTGGCGGCCGAGGCGCTGCGGCTCGGCGGGCTCGGCCTTGCCGACCGCAACACGGTGGCGGGCGTGGTGCGCGCGCACGGGCAGGCGCGGGTGCAGCGGTTTCCCTTCCGTCCCGGCGCGCGGCTGGTCTTTGCCGACGCGACGCCCGACGTCTTCGCCTATCCGCGCGACCGCGCCGGCTGGGCGCAGCTCTGCCGCCTCCTGACCACCGGCAACCTGCGGGCTCGCAAGGGCGACTGCATCCTGCGCCTTCCCGATCTTCTGGAACGGGGCGAGGGGATCAACCTCGCCGTCCTCGCTCCCGACGGGCTCGGGCGCGACGGACCGACGGGGACGGGCGCCACCGAGCGGCTCGAGGCGGCGCTCGGACCCTTGCGGGCGGCCTTTCCCCGCGCCGTCCGCCTTGCCGTCGCCCCGCGCCACGACGGGGGCGACGCGCGCCGCCTCGGCCGGGCGGCGGCGCTGGCCAGAACGTGGGGCACACCGCTTCTCGCCACCAACGACGCTCTGTTCCACGCGGCCGAGCGGCGCCCGCTCGCCGACGTCGTGGCGGCGATCCGCGAGCACGCGCCGCTCGCGGGAGCCGGCCGGGCGATCCTCTCGGCCCATGCGGAGCGCCGCCTGAAGCACGAGGGCGAGATGCTGCGCCTGTTTCGCGGCTTCGAGCCGGCGATC
>NZ_CAJYIU010000123.1 GCF_913775355.1 uncultured Aureimonas sp. | reverse complement strand
GTGACGCAGTCTCTGTCGCAGATCATCCGCGAGGCCAAAGGCCGCGTCGCGATCACGACCTTCTCGTCGAACGTCGGTCGCGTGCGCTCGATCGCCAAGGCTGCAGCCGAAGCGGACCGACAGGTCCTGCTGCTTGGCCGTTCGATGAAGCGCGTTGCCGATGTAGCGGAAGAGCTCGGCTATCTGGAGGGCATCGCGCCGTTCGTGAGCGAGCAGGACTTCGGCTACCTGCCGAGCGACAAGGCCGTGATCGTCCTGACGGGTAGCCAGGGCGAGCCGCGCGCAGCACTTGCCAAGCTCGCGCGTGACGAACACCCGACCGTGGCGCTGTCGAAAGGGGACACGGTCATCTTCTCCTCGCGCTCCATTCCGGGCAACGAGAAGGCGATCCTCGACATCAAGAACGCCCTGATCGAGCGCGGCGTGCGCGTGATCGAGGATCACGACCAGCTGGTCCACGTGTCGGGCCATCCGCGCCGCAGCGAGCTGCGCCAGATGTACGAATGGGTCCGTCCGAAGATCGCCGTTCCCGCGCATGGTGAAGCTGCGCACCTGATGGCCCATGCGGGCCTCGCGCGTGAACTCGGCGTGCCGGAGGTCGTCACGATCCGCAACGGCAAGCTCCTTCGACTGGCGCCGGGTGCGGCGACCGTGATCGACGATGTGCCGTTCGGCCGCATCTACAAGGACGGTCACCTCGTCGGGACCGCCGAGCAGATGGGCATCGGCGAGCGCCGGCGCTTGTCCTTTGCCGGTCACGTCTCGGTGTTGGTCGAGCTGGACGAGAAGCTCGAGCTCGACATCGACCCTGAAGTCGTCGCGATGGGCCTGCCCGAGAAGGACGAGGAGGGCGAGGAGTTCGTCGACGTCCTGATGGAGGCTGCTGCGGGTGCGGTCGAGAGCATTCCGCGTGGTCGGCGCAAGGACCTCGAACTCGTGCGCGAGGCGGTCCGCCGGGCGGTTCGCGGAGAGGCTTACGACGTCTGGGGCAAGAAGCCGGCCGTGACGGTCTTCGTCACCCGCGGCTGATGTCCCGCCTCGCTTAAGCCGCATGCGTGCGGTTCCTGAGGTTCGGGATGGGTCCCGAACCTCGGAAACCTGTCGAACCGATGGAGGAGAAGCATGGGGATCCTCACGTCGATCGCTATCTATTTCGTGATCTGGTGGACCGTGCTGTTCATGGTCCTGCCGATCCGCATGCGGTCGCAGGCGGACGAAGGGGAGGTGGTGCTCGGCACCACCCACAGCGCTCCGGCTCGTTTCAGCTTCGCCAGGATGGTGTTTTACAACACGCTTCTGGCGACCGCCGTCTACGCCTTGTTCTACCTCGTGACGGAAGTCTGGGGGATCGGTCCGGGCTCGTTCCCACACATCGTGCCGGGCACCTGAACTAGAACTTTGCACAAAAAAAATGCGAAGCTCGCGCTTCGCATTTAAGGTGCCTGATCCGGGTTCCGCTCCGATATCGAGACCGGGGCCGCGCTCATGCGCGCCGGGAACCGCGTCCTCCCATGACTGAACCAGACGATCTGCGCCGTTAAGGCGTTTCTTTTGACAGCGTTTACTTACCGGCGCTGCCGGGCCCCTGTCGACTCGAAATCGGCTCTTTGTGACAGTTTTTCGTCACCCTGCCTCCGTTTTCGGCAAATTCCTATTCGGGTCGAGCTTGCACCAGACGTGCGGCCATTTGCGGAAGGCGGCTGCCTCGCTTCCCAAGGCTTCAGCGAGTGGTTAAGAGCTTGGCAACGCCACGCTCACCAGTTCGAACGCAAACCGCACGAGTTTCCATGCGCCTGTCCCGCTACTTCCTGCCGATCCTGAAGGAGACCCCGAAGGAGGCCGAGATCGTGTCGCACCGGTTGATGCTGCGGTCGGGAATGATCCGTCAGCAGGCCGCCGGGCTCTACTCGTTCCTCCCGCTCGGCAAACGCGTGCTCGACAAGGTAACGAAGATCATCCGCGAGGAGCAGGACCGCTCCGGCGCCATCGAGCTCCTGATGCCGACCATCCAGTCGGCCGACCTCTGGCGCGAGAGCGGTCGCTACGACGACTACGGCAAGGAGATGCTGCGCATCCAGGACCGCCACGAGCGCGACCTCCTCTTCGGTCCGACCAACGAGGAAATGGTCACCGACATCTTCCGGTCCTACGTGCGCTCCTACAAGGACCTGCCGCTCAACCTCTACCACATCCAGTGGAAGTTCCGAGACGAGGTCCGCCCCCGCTTCGGGGTGATGCGCTCGCGCGAGTTCCTGATGAAGGACGCCTACTCGTTCGACATCGACTACGAGTCGTCGAAGACCGCCTACGACCGGATGTTCGTGGCCTACCTGCGCACCTTCGCGCGGATGGGCCTAAAGGCGATCCCGATGCGTGCCGACACGGGTCCGATCGGCGGCGAGCTCAGCCACGAGTTCATCATCCTCGCCTCGACCGGCGAAAGCGAGGTCTTCTGCCACCGCGACTATCTCGACATGGCCGTGCCGGGCGAGGGGATCGACTTCAACGACGCGGCGTCGCTGGCCTCGATCGTCCAGACATGGACGACGCCCTATGCGGCGACCGAGGAGATGCACGACGAAGCCGCCTGGAATGCGGTGGACGAGGGTGATCGGCTCGCCGCCCGCGGCATCGAAGTCGGCCACATCTTCCACTTCGGCACCAAGTATTCCGCCCCCATGGGCGCGACCGTCACGGGCCCCGACGGCAAGGAAGTGCCGGTCCAAATGGGCTCCTACGGCATCGGCCCGAGCCGCCTGATCGCTGCGATCATCGAGGCAAGCCACGACGAGAACGGCATCATCTGGCCGAAAGGCGTCGCGCCGTTCGACGTTGGCCTTGTCAACATGAAGCCAGGCGACGCCGACTGCGATGCGGTCTGCGACCGCCTCTATGCCGATCTGCAGGCTGCAGGCCACGACGTCCTCTACGACGACGAGGATACCCGCGCCGGCGCGAAGTTCGCGACCATGGACCTGATCGGTTTGCCGGTGCAGGTCATCGTCGGCCCGCGCGGCGCGAAGGCGGGCGAAGTCGAGATCAAGCACCGCGCGACCGGCGAGCGTGAGACGCTGCCGGTCGGCGACATTCTGGCGCGACTGTCCGCGTGACCGCGGCGGAGACTCTCGAGGACGCCGTTCACGGCGGCCGGGCGGCCGGGAAGACCCGGCCGTTCTCCCGGTTCGAGTGGATGATCGCCGGGCGTTACCTGCGCTCGCGCCGACGCGATGCCGGTGTCTCCGTGATCGCCGGCTTCTCCTTCATCGGCATTATGCTGGGCGTCGCGGCGCTCATCATCGTCATGTCGGTGATGAACGGCTTCCGCGGTGAACTCCTGACGCGCATTCTCGGCGTCAACGGCCATGTCATCATGCAGCCGATCGACAGTCCGCTGACCGATTTCGACGACGTAGCGAAGCGCGTCTCGGGCGTTCCGGGCGTCGCCTACACGATGCCGCTGGTGCAGGGACAGGTGCTGGCGACGGGCTCGGGCCAGGGTTCCGCCTCGACGGGGGCTCTGGTGAAGGGCGTCCGCGGCGCCGACCTCCAGAAGCTCACCCCGGTCTCCAGCAACATCCAGCTCGGCTCGATCGACCATTTCGACACCAGCCAGGGCGTCGCGATCGGCTCGCGCCTCGCGCAGTCGCTCGGTCTGGCGCTCGGCGACACCATCACCCTGGTCTCGCCCGAGGGCGATGTGACGCCGCTGGGTGTCACCCCACGGGTGAAAGCCTATCCCGTCGTCGCGATCTTCGAGATCGGACTTTCGGAATACGACGCCTCCTACGTCTACATGCCGCTGACGGAGGCGCAGCTGTTCTTCAACTCGGAGGACAAGGCGCAGTCGATCGAGATTTTCCTCAACGATCCCGATCAGGTCACGTCCCTGCAGGGGCCGATCGAGCAGGCGGCCGGACGACCGAACTATACGGTGACCTGGCAGCGCATGAACGAGAGCTTCTTCTCGGCGCTCGAGGTCGAGCGCAACGTCATGTTCATCATCCTCACGCTGATCGTTCTGGTGGCGGCGCTGAACATCATCTCCGGCCTGTTCATGCTGGTGAAGGACAAGGGAAGCGCCATCGCCATCATGCGCACGATGGGCGCCTCGCGCGGCTCGATCATGCGCATCTTCCTGATCACGGGCGCCTCGATCGGCGTGGCCGGCACCCTGGCGGGCTTCGTGCTCGGCACGCTGTTCTGCCTGAACATCGAGAACCTTCGGCAGTTCTTCTCCTGGGTCTCCGGCACCACGCTGTTCAACCCGGAATTCTATTTCCTGTCGCGGCTTCCGGCCGAGATCGACGTCAGCGAAGTGGTGACCGTGGTCGCAATGGCGATCGGCCTGTCGTTCCTCGCCACCATCCTGCCGTCCTGGCAGGCCTCGAAGCTCGATCCGGTCGAGGCACTGCGTTACGAATGAGCATGAACGCCTCCCTTCGTCTGACGCAAGTCGAGCGGCACTACGTTCAGGGCGAGTCGCGCCTCACGATCCTCGACAAGGCCGATATGGAAATTCGTGCGGGCGAGATGGTCGCGCTGGTCGCGCCGTCCGGCGCCGGCAAGTCGACGCTCCTTCACATCGCGGGCCTTCTGGAGAAGCCGGACGGCGGCGACGTCGTGGTCAACGGCACGTCCTGTGCTGGTCTCGACGACGCCGGTCGCACGGCGATGCGTCGCTCGTCGATCGGCTTCGTCTACCAGTTCCACCATCTCCTGCCGGAGTTCTCGGCGCTGGAGAACGTGATGCTGCCGCAAATGATCCGCGGTCTGGCACGTCCGGTCGCGGCCGATCGCGCCAAGATGCTGCTGGAGTATATGCGCCTCGGCCAGCGGATCACGCACCGACCGGCCGAACTGTCCGGGGGCGAGCAACAACGCGTCGCCATCGCGCGCGCAGTGGCCAACAATCCTTACGTGCTGCTGGCGGACGAGCCGACCGGCAACCTCGACCCATCGACCTCGAATTACGTCTTCGACGCGATGACCGCGCTCGTCCGCCAGTCCGGCGTCGCCGCGGTCATCGCCACACACAATCATGATCTCGCCAAGCGCATGGACCGGGCGATCACGTTGCGCGAGGGCAAGATCGTGGATCACGTCCTGCGATAGTGCGGGCGTCGGTCTGCGGCGTGGCAACTCGCTGTACTCCGGCCAAGGGATCCGCCTTCGCTGATGCTCGCGCCGCCAACCTGCAGATTGGAATTTCCGAACTGCATCGGGAACCC
>NZ_CAJYIU010000122.1 GCF_913775355.1 uncultured Aureimonas sp. | reverse complement strand
TTCGGCTCGAAGTCCTCGGTGGAGACGAGCGAGGCGGACACGAAGTCGACGCCCGCGCCGCCCGACAGCGAGAAGGCCTCCTGCCGGTCGAACCCGGCCGACAGGCCGAGGCCGAGATGCACGGCGTTGTCGCCCTCGAGATAGGGCGCGTAGGTCGCGCGCGCGGCAAGGCCGATGCCGTCGTCGAAGGGCTGGCGGTTGATGTCCGAGCCGAAGACGCCGCCCGACAGGCTCCAGCGATCGGCGCCGTAGAAGGCCACGGCGCCCACCGCATCGGCCGGCGACAGGGTCTCGACCAGGGCGTCCTCGGCAAACAGGGCGGAGCGGCTGCCCTGGAGTTCCTGGAACGAGTAGGTCACGTCCTGTTGGCCGGCACGCAGCGTCACGGCGTCGCTCGGCTCGTAGTCGATGAAGGCGTAGGGCACCTCGACGCGGCCCGGCGTCGCGAAGTCGAGGACAAGGCGGCCGCCGAAATCGTCGTAGCCGAAATCGGTGTAGATGCGTGCCCGGCGGACCGATCCCTCGCGGCGCTCGTCGTCGTCGAGGAGATCGCGCGGGTGCGAGGAGGCCCAGCCGCCGTCGAGCTGCAGGAAGGGCGAGACGGCGACGAACCTGTCCTTGGTGCCGAACCGCAGGGGATCGGGCCGCTCCTCGGCCACCGCGGGCACGGCCGCGAGGAAGGGCGCAAGAAGAGGCGCAAGGCTCAGGGCGGAACGCGGAACCATCGGCTGACCTCGTCGAAGCGCACGGATGCGACCGGTTATCGCCGACGGGTTCGGACAGGGCGAGTGCGCCGCAGCAACAGCCGGGCCGCCCCGCCCCGTCATCGAACCGTCAGGGAACGATCAGCGTGCCGGCGCCATGCTCGGTGAGGAGTTCGAGGAGCACCGCATGCAGCACCTTGCCGTTGAGGATCACGACGCCCTGGACGCCGCGCTCGATCGCCTCGATGCAGGTCTCGACCTTCGGGATCATGCCGCCCGAGATCGTGCCGTCGGCAATCAGCGCGCGCGCCTGCGACACCGACAGTTCCTTGATCAGCTGGCCGTCGCGGTCGAGGACGCCCGGCACGTCGGTGAGGAAGAGGCAGCGCGCGGCCTCGACGGCACCGGCGATGGCGCCCGCGAACGTGTCGGCGTTGATGTTGTAGGTCGCCCCGTCGCGGCCGGGCGCGACCGGCGCGATCACCGGGATCATCTCGGAGCGCGCGAGAAGGTCGAGCAGCGTGCGGTCCACCTCGACCGGCTCGCCGACGAAGCCGAGGTCGAGCACGCGCTCGATGCGCGAATCGGGATCGACATAGGTCTTCTTGGCCTTCTCGGCGAAGACCATGTTGCCGTCCTTGCCGCACAAGCCGATCGCCCATTCGCCCTCGGCGTTGATCAGCGCGACGATCTCCTTGTTGATCGAGCCGGCAAGAACCATCTCGACGATCTCGACCGTGCGCTGGTCGGTGACGCGAAGGCCGCCCTCGAAGCGGCTCTCGATGCCCATCTTGGCGAGCATCGCGCCGATCTGCGGGCCGCCGCCATGCACCACGATCGGGTTGATGCCCGACTGCTTGAGAAGCGCGATGTCGCGCGCGAAGGCCCGGCCGAGCGTCTGGTCGCCCATGGCATGGCCGCCGTACTTCACCACCACCGTCTTGTTCTCGTAGGCCTGCATGTAGGGCAGGGCTTCGGCGAGAAGGTTGGCCTGCATGGCGGCGCTGTCGGTCATGGAGCGGCTCCCGGCGGGTGTCGTGGTTCGGTCGGCGCTCTGCCTAACCGCGATTCGTGACAGGCTCTAGACCAGGACGCACGGCAAAAGAAGGGCGTCCCGCCGCGGCCACGCGCCCGGCGCGTTGCGATCAACGAAGGATTAAACTTCCAATTGCAATTCTATGCCGGACCGAAGGGGTCCGGGAACCAGAACGATGCCGACCAAACGCATGCGCAGTCGGCCGTCGAGGGCTCTTGCCGCGCTCGCTGCGCTGTCCGGATTTCAACTCGGAAGCGTGGAGGAGGCCGCGGCCGGCGCCTGGACCCTCGAGAAGGGACGAGGGCTTGCGATCGTCTCGGCCGGCGGGTCCGAGGCGCGCGGCGCCTTCGGCGACAACCGGCGGAGCGCCCCCGTTTCCGGCTTCCGCAAGGCCGAGATCCAGGTGCTGGCCGAGTACGGCATCACCGACCGGTTCACCCTGCGCGGCCGCACCGAATTTCGCCATCTCAGCTTCGAGGCGCGCGACGCCGAGACGGGCCTCGGCGTGTCGGAGATCGGCGGGCGATATCGGCTGATGCAGCGCGGCGGCTTCGTCGCTTCCGTGGAGGCCAACCTTCGCATCGCCGAGGCCGATCCGGCGCTCGATCCCGGCGGCGCGGGGCTTCTCGCCGGCGAAGCCGAGGCACGGCTTCTCGGCGGCTACGGTTTCACGCTCATGGGGCGCGACGCCTTCGCCGAGGTGCAGGGTGCCTACCGGACGGCCGGCGGGCTCGCCGCCGACGAGATCCGTGCGGACCTGACCCTCGGGATCCGGGCGCGGCCCGACATCCTGCTTCTGGCCCAGAGCTTCTCGGTGGTGGGTCTGCCGGAGGACGGGCTGGACGGTTTCGACCAGCACAAGCTACAGCTGTCCGGCGTCTACGACGTGACGCCCGCGATTTCGTTGCAGGCCGGCGGCTGGAGCGCGGTCGCGGGCCGCAACGCGCTCGACGAGCGCGGCCTTCTCGCCGCGCTCTGGCTGAAGTTCTAGGGCAGTCCCCGGCAGCGCGAGGCGGCCGGAACGCCCCTCTCAGGCCATTTCGCGCTGCGCCACGAGGACGCTTGCGATCGCCGCCTCGAGATCCTCCATGCCGTAGGGCTTGGGCAGGATGGTCACGCGCGGATCCTCGCCGGGCGTCACGCCCGCGACATGCCGGTCGCCGGTCGCGAACACGATGCCGGTGCCGGGCTTCACCTTGCGCGCTTCGTCGGCAAGCTCCGTGCCCGACATGCCCGGCAGGTTCACGTCGCTGACGAGGACGTCGAACGGCACGGTCTGGATCGCGGTGAGGGCGTCCTCGGCGCGCCCGGCCTCGAAGACGACGTAGCCGAGGTCCTTCAGCATGTCGGCCGTGTTCATGCGGATCAGGCCGTCGTCCTCGACGAGGAGGACCGTGCCCTTGCCGGTCGGCTCCGGTTTTGGCGCCGCGGCGCCGAGGCCGCCCGTCTTGGCCGCCGGCGCGTCCGTGGACGAGGGCGCGAGCGAGGGGCCTTTGAGAGCCGCGCGGCGCGCGCCGTTCGCCTGCGCCTGGTTGGCGAGGACGTGGCGGAACTTTCGCGCCAGCGCCTCGCGCGTGTAGGGCTTCGACAGGAGCTGCACGCCGGCATCGAGCCGGCCGCCGTGGACGATCGAGTTCTCGGTGTAGCCGGAGGTGAAGAGCACGGCGAGACCCGGCAGCCGCTCCTTCGCCTTGCGGGCGAGCTCGGGGCTCTTCAGCTTGCCGGGCATCACGACGTCGGTGAAGAGGATGTCGATCGGGATGCCGCTTTCCACGACGTTCAGCGCCGACTGCGCGTCCACCGCCTTGAGGACGCGGTAGCCGAGGTCGGTCAGCATCTCGACCGCGGTGGCGCGCACCTCCTCGTCGTCCTCGACCACGAGCACGGTCTCGGTGCCGCCGGTGACCGGACCGGTGTCGACCGCGATCTCCTGGTCCTCGCTCTGCGTCGAGCGCGGCAGGTAGAGGCGGATCGTGGTGCCCTGGCCGATCTCGGAATAGATGTTCACGTGTCCACCGGACTGCTTCACGAAGCCGTAGACCATCGACAGGCCGAGGCCGGAGCCCTTGCCCTCGGCCTTGGTGGTGAAGAAGGGCTCGAACACGCGCTCGATCACCTCGGGGCTCATGCCGGCGCCCGTGTCGCTGACCGCGAGCATCACGTACTGGCCGGCCGCCACCTCGTGCCGGCGCGCGTAGTCGTCGTCGAGATGGGCGTTGCCGAGCTCGATCGTAAGCTTGCCCTGGCCTTCCATCGCGTCGCGCGCGTTGATGGCAAGGTTCAGGAGCGCGTTCTCGATCTGGGTCGGGTCGATGAACGTGTTCCAGAGGCCGCCGCCGAAGACGGTCTCGACCTCGATCCCTTCACCGATCGCGCGTCGGAGCATGTCGTCCATGCCGCGCACGAAGCGCGTGACGTTGACGACCTTCGGCTCCAGCGCCTGGCGCCGTCCGAAGGCGAGAAGCTGCGCGGCGAGCTTGGCCCCGCGCGAGACGCCGGCCAGCGCGTTGCGCACGCGCGTCTCGGCCCGCTCGTTGCCGGCGATGTCCTTGAGGAGAAGCTGCAGGTTGCCGGAGACGACCTGCAGGAGGTTGTTGAAGTCGTGCGCGACGCCGCCGGTCAGCTTGCCGACCGTCTCGAGGCGCTGCGAGCGGTTCAGCGCGGCCTCGGCGGCGCGGCGCTCCTCGACCGCCTGCGCGACGCGATGCTCCAGCGTCTCGTTCAGCTGGCGCAGCTGCTCCTCGGCGCGCTGGCGATGGCGGATCTGGCGCTCCAGCACGCTCGCATGTTCGCGCAGCTGCTCTTGCGCGAGGCGCTCCTCGGTGACGTCGGTGTGGACGCCGACCCACTCGCGCAAGGCTCCGTTGTCGTCGAGGATCGGCACCGCGCGGATCGCGAACTGGCGCCATTCGCCGGAGGCGACGCGCACCCGGTGCTCGAATACGAAGGTCGAGCGCGCGGCGACGGCCTCGTTCCAGGCGGCGACGGTCGCGTCGGCATCCTCGGGATGCACGGCGGCGGCCCAGCCGAAGCCCTCGTACTCGGCCTGCGTCTGACCGGTCAGCGCGGACCAGCCCGGCTGTTCGCCGCTCATGCGCCCGTCCGCCGAATTGGTCCACAGCGTCGAGTGGATCGCCGCGACGGCGGCCCGGAAGCGGTCGTTGGACCGGCGCAGCCCCTCGCGCTCGGTGCGCTCGATCACCGTGCACAGGACGCCGCCGAACCCGCCGTCGCCGTCGCGGATCGGGGTGTAGAAGAGGTCGAACACGACGTCGCGCAACGCGCCGTTGCGGTGGAGGCGCATCGGCTGGTCGCGATAGGTCTCGGCCCGGCCGGCAAGGCCGGTCTCGAGGACCCTACGGTTCCAGTCCCAGATTTCCGGCCACACGTCCGGAACGGTACCGCCGAAGGCCGCCGGGTGCTTGTCCCCGGCGATCTCGCGGTAGCCGTCGTTATAGACCATCACATGGTCGGGTCCCCACATCAGGACCTTCGGGATCTGGGAATCCAGAACGGTGTCGACCACCGCCGACAGGGCCGCAGGCCAGTGCGCACGGAGGCCGAGCGAGGTCGCCTGCCAGTCCGTCCGGTCCAGGAGCGCGCGCGTCGTGACCGAGGCCTCCGGCTGAAGGTCGAGCGCTGCGCTCATGCTGGTGGTCCCCCGGTCTCTGGCGCCGCGAGGCGGCCTTTGAAGCTAACGCGTTGACATGCCGTCCGATTGCGGCTCCCGCAAGGCCGTTCGTGCAACAGCGCTTGCGACTCAGGCCCCCCGGCCGAGCTGTCCGCGTGCCGCCAGATAGTGCATCAGATCCGTGATACCATAGCGCCAGGGTTGCGCCTTGTCGGTGTGGGTGACGACGTTCTCCAGCCGCCCAAGGCGCGGCGAGGCGATCGAGACGCGGTCGCCGACTTTGTGGGTGAAGCCCTTGCCGGGCGCATCGCGGTCCTCGACTGGGGCGAACAGGGTGCCGAGATAGAGCATCATGCCGTCGGGATACTGGTGGTGCTTACCCAGCGCCTGACCCGCGAGATCGGCCGGATCGCGGCTGATCTCCCTCATCGAGGAGTGGCCCTCGAGCCGGTAGCCGTCGCCCGCGCCCTCGACGGTAAGCGTCAGTTCGGCGGCGCGCACGTCGTCCAGCGTGAAGCCGTCGTCGAAGAGGCGCACGAAGGGGCCGATGGCGCTCGAGGCGTTGTTGTCCTTGGCCTTGCCGAGGAGAAGCGCCGAGCGCCCCTCGACGTCGCGAAGGTTCACGTCGTTGCCGAGCGTCGCGCCGACGATCTGCCCCTTCGAGTTCACCGCGAGCACAACCTCGGGCTCCGGGTTGTTCCATTCCGAGGAGGGCAGGATGCCGATCTCCGAGCCCCAGCCGACGCTCGACAGGACCGGCGCCTTGGTGAAGACCTCGGCGTCCGGCCCGATGCCGACTTCGAGATACTGCGACCAGTATCCGCGCTCCTGCAGGATGCGCTTCACCTCCGCGGCCTTCGGCGAGCCCGCCACGACGTCGGTCAGCGCCCCGCCGATCACCTCGCCGATCTCGCCGCGGATCGCGGCCGCGAGGCTAAGGTCGCCCTTCGCCCGCTCCTCGATCACGCGCTCGATCATCGAGCGGGCGAAGGTGACGCCGCAGGCCTTCACCGCCTGAAGGTCGCAAGGGGCGAGAAGCACGGCGCTCGCCTCGCGCTCCGGCCCGTTGCAGCGGCTCGCCTCGACGACCTCGGCGAGGTCCCACTCGCGCCCGCCCGGCACGGCGCGCACTGCGGCGACGGGGTCGGACAGTTCCAGGAGCTGCGACAGGGTCGCGGCGGCGGTGCTCGCCTCCACCAGGCTCTGCCCACGCACCACCACCAGCACGGGCCCGCCGGTCTCGGGGTCAAACAGGCGCCCGACCAGCGTGGCGTCAGCGGCATCAATGGGCAGAAGGGACAGGGAAGTCATCGGGTCGGTCCATCGCTAGGAAAAGGGCGAATCGCGCCCGTTGGGGCGCAGGGGACTCCAGAACCGCGGCCGGGCGCAAGCGCTGGGGATGGTGCAGTGCGAAATGGTCGTCGCGCGACACGCGTCCCGCCCGAGAACCCATCGGCTCGCCATGCACCGGTGAGGTCGCGCGATCTCCGCCCGGCCGGTCGCAACGACGGGCCGAGGCGGCCAGGCTCGATCGCCCTTGGGGGCCCCGCGCGGCGACCGATCCAAAAATCCCGCTCGTTAGACCTTTGTTCAATCTCGGAGGCTAGAACTGGTCCTGCAGCAGCGAACGAGCCGGCTTAGCGCCCCTCCCGCCAGGCATGATGCCGATGTTGCCCGACGGTTCCGACCGTCATGTCCCAACGTTCAGTTTACCGGGACAAACACCAATGACCTCTGTGAATTTCAACGCTGCCGCGACCTCGGCTCTCCGCACGCTGCAGCACTCCAACGCCCAGCTCGATGCCACGCAGTCGCGCATCGCGACCGGCCTCAAGATCGGTCAGGCCAAGGACAACGCCGCCTACTGGTCGATCTCGACCACGATGAAGTCGGACAACAAGGCGCTCGGCACCGTCAAGGACGCGCTCGGCCTCGGCGCCGGCACGGTCGACACGGCCTACCAGGGCCTCGACGCCGCCCGCGCCCAGCTCGACGACCTGAAGGCCAAGCTGACCTCGGCCCTCAACCCGAGCGTCGATCGCGCCGCCGTCCAGAACGACATCGACGCCTACCTCTCGTCGCTGAAGTCGATCGCCTCCTCCTCCGTCTTCTCGGGTGAGAACTGGCTGTCGGTGAACTCGGGCGTCGACGGCTACTCCAGCCAGAAGCAGGTCGTCGCCTCCTACGCCCGCGCTGCGGACGGCACGGTCTCGATCGACACGATCGGCATCGACACCTCGAAGATCGCCCTGTTCGATGCCAACGCCGACGGCGCCGGTATCATCTCCTCGCAGGCGATTCTCACGGCTGGCGGCAAGGAACTCGAGTTCGGCGGCAACGCGGCTTCGGGCGCGGCTCCGGTCCTTAACGGCCTCGACACGGCCAGCAGCAAGGCGGGTCTCGACGTCGGCGTCGCCGCCAAGGCGAAGGTCGATCTCGGCAAGTTCTCGGCCGGCGGTCTTCAGACCACCGACCAGCTGACCTTCGACGTCTCCATCGACGGCGGCGCGACGAAGCAGGTCAAGGTCTCCCTGACCGGCGTGACCAACGGCACGAACTTCGCCTCGACCGTCCAGACGGCGCTGCAGACGGCGACCGGCACCTCGGCCACGGTGACGCTCGATGCGGACGGCCACGTCCAGGTCGAGTCCGCGACGCTCGGCTCGGCTTCTGGCGTTTCGATCAGCAACCTCAAGGCTGTCGACGGCAACGGTGCGGTCTCGACCATCACCGGCTACACGGCCGCCGCGCTCAACGGCGTTGCCAACTTCGGCGCCGGCTCGGTCAACACCGTGTCCGTCAGCTTCGACTCGACGGGTACGGCTCCGGCCACGATCGCGAACAACGACGTCCTGAAGTTCCGCTTCAGCTATAACGGCGACCTCTACGAGACCGCCTCGAAGACGCTTCAGGCGTCCGACGTGAACATGTCGGACGAATACGCCACCGTCCTGAAGGGGATGATGGAGACCGCGACGCGCGTCAGCGACGGCGCCGTTCTCGGCACCGGCAAGATCAACGTTGCGCCGACCACGGCCGGCACGACGGACACGATCAAGATCACCACGGTCGGCTCCGGCCCGACGCAGACGGTCAGCGTCGGCACGGTCTGGAAGAACGGCGCCGCCGCCACCGGTACGCAGGCCAACGGCCTCGTGACGGCAGCGGGTGCCTACGCCACGGCGAACGCCGCGGCCACGACCGGCGCCATCGCGGCCCCGAGCCTCGACGGTGACACCATCACCTTCGACATGACCTACTACACCGACAACACGACGGCGACGGGCTCGGTCTCCAACAAGAAGACGATCTCCTTCGTCTCCTCGGCGACCCAGGCGACGAACGCCGCCAACCTGCAGGCCGCACTCGATAAGGCCTACGGCGCGGGCGTGCTTTCGGTGAACACCACGACGGGCGCGATCAGCACCGTCGGCACCGGTCCGAACGTCGGTCTCATCGTCGCCAACGCCCAGGTCAAGGACGGCGACGGCGTTCTGACCTCGACGCTCGGCATGAAGTCGGGTGCGATCAACTCGGTCGGTCGCGACGATGCCTCGGTTCCGACCAAGGCGACGGTCACGTCCTCCACCGCGTTCGCCGGCGAGCTCGCCTTCGACGCCGGTGACAGCATGACCTTCAACGTCAACATGAACGACGTCACGAAGGCCGTGAAGATCGACAAGGCCCTGATCGACTCCACCCTCGGTGGAACGTCAGGCAAGATCAGCTCGGCCAACGACTATGCAACGGTCCTCAACGCCGCTCTCACCCAGGCGGGTGTGACCACGGTGACGGCCAAGAACAACGCCGGCGTGATCGCGTTCGAAGCCAACACGGCTGGCGCTGCCACCCTGTCGGTCACGGACGTGAAGTCCTCGTCCGGCGCGAACACGTCCTCGGTGAACGACATCTCGATCACCTCGGCGAGCTTCAAGGCGCTCACCAACGACCAGCAGACCCAGCTGATCAACGCCTACATCAACCTCGTCAGCGACAAGCTGAAGGCGGTGACCTCGGCGGCGTCGAACATGGGTTCGGTCGGTGCTCGCATCGAGAGCCAGAAGACCTTCGTCTCGACGCTCATGGACACGATCGACAAGGGCGTTTCCGGCCTCGTCGACGCCGACATGAACGAGGAGTCCACGAAGCTCCAGGCTCTGCAGGTCAAGCAGCAGCTCGGCGTGCAGGCTCTGTCGATCGCCAACCAGTCGGCGCAGAACGTCCTGTCGCTCTTCCGCGGCTAAGAACGGGGACCCTGACGGGACCGTCGCCTCCGGGCGGCGGTCGCCGGACGGGACAGGAGGCTCCCGGACCATCTGGTCCGGGAGCCTTTTTCGTTGGCCTCAGCGGGCGTTCAGGAACTCGCCCGCCTCGATCAGCACGAACTCGTTGTCGTCGGCGCGGTCGAGCGCGCGGCCGGCGGAGTAGGGGAAGTTGTTGTCGTTGGCGACGACGATATGGGTGTCGTCCACCCGGTCGACGTTCTCGATCGTCACGAAGGGCATGTCGTAGACGCCATTCTCCGTGCCCTGGCGTGCCTTGCCGTCCGGGTCCTTCACATCCATCAGGTCGAGGTAGCCGATCTTGCGCACCGGCTGGCCGACATTGGCGTCGCTCATCTCGATCTTGTAGATGCGCTTGAGCTTGGCCGGCGTCGCGAAGCAGTCCGGCTTCGGCTCGCCCGTGCAGGCTTGCGCGGCGCGGCCCGCCCCGTTGTCGCGCTCGATGACGAGGGCGGTGGTGGCGTCCAGCATGTTGAAGTCGCCGATCGCCACGCCGTCTCGGCTCAGCGGATAGATCCAGGAGCGGCCGGTCCAGTCGCCCTTCGCCGTGTCGAACTCGATGACGCGAAGGCCGGTCCGCCCGTCCGCCGCGGTCTCGGCCTTGCCGTCGGTGTAGAGCGGGCCTTCCAGGAGCGCATAGAGATGCGCCCCGTCGGGCGAGCGGGCGAGGCCCTCGAAGCCGCCGGAGCGCTTGAGGTTGAAGGGCGGCATCGGCTTTGCGGGATCGGCCGGCAACTGCAGGATCGGGTTGTCGGGCGACACGACCTTGGTCTCGCCGACCCGCGTCTCGTGGACGCTCTGGAGCCGGCCCTCGCGGTCGAACTTGAGGAGCCAGGGTCCGAACTCCTCGCCGACGAAGAACCCGTCCGCGACCGGCTGGATCGATTCGACGTCGAAATCGGCGCCCGTCAGGTAGCGCTTCTCGGACCCTTCCATCGCGATCGGGAAGGGCGCCTTGCGGTCGGGATCGGACAGGAACACCGTCTCGCGGCGGTCGACGGTCCCCTTGTCCCAGTCGATCGCGACGTGGTGCAGCATCAGCATCGCGTCGCTCGAGTTCGCCTTGGAGCCGAAGCCGTTGTCGGACAGCGTCCAGAACGTGCCGTCGTCCATGCGGCGGATGCCGGAGAAGCCCTGCACGGCCTGACCGTCGAGCGGCAGCGAGAAGCCGGTCGGGCGCACCCCGTCCTTGCCGGGCACGGTGCCGAGGGCGTCCGTGCGGCGCCGGTCGGGCGTCGTGAACTTGCCGGCCTGACGCAGGTGCGCCGGGGCGTCGGCGGGCGCAGCGATCTGCGTATCGGCGGGCAGGATGGCCTGGGCGCGGAGCGTCGCGGGAAAGGCCCGGCCTTCCGCGTCCTGCGCATGGGCTGATGTGCCGAGGGTGAGGAGCGCGAGGCTCGCGGTGAGAAGCGTCTTCATCGGTGTCGGTTTCCTGTTGGCCGGACAGCCGGGAAACCAACCGAAAAGCGTAACAGCCGCACGACGGCGCGATGACGCGTCGGTGACGGATCGTCAGCCGTGCCGCGTGTCCGGCTCGCGATCGTGCTCTTCGTCGGGGGCGGATCCGGGCACCGCGTCGGCATTCTCGGGGGGCAGCGGACGGTTCTCGTCCTCGCCGCGGCGGCGGATTTCCTCGATGTCGGGGGTGATGGGGCTCGCCTCGGGGACGCGGCTCATCGGATGCTCCTTGCCAAACGCTGGAGCGGAGCGAAGGCCGGACGGACCGTCATGGTTCCCGCCTCAGGCGCAGGCGGCGCACAGGCCCTTGATCTCGACCGTGGTGCGCTTGGGGACGAAGCCCCGCTCGCCCGCCCAGCCGGCGAGGCGCGCCTCGACCGCAGCGTCGGCGAACTCGGTCACCGCGCCGCATTTCTCGCAGATCGCAAACGCCGTCAGGGCATAGGCGCAGGCGTGGGGATGGGCGCAGGCGACGAAGGCGTTGAGGCTTTCCAGGCGGTGCACGAGCCCGGTCTCAAGCAGCTTCTCCAGCGCGCGGTAGACCTGGGGCGGCGCGCGCAGGCCCTCGTCGCGCAGCGCATCGAGGATGGAGTAGGCGCTGAGCGGTCCGTCGGCCTGCTCGAGGATGTCGAACACGAGCTTCTGGTTGCGCGTCAGCGCCTTCTCGGCGCCCGCGGTCGAGGTATGGTGATGGTGGTCGTGGCTCACGCTCGATGCTCTCCCGCAAGGCCCGGCGCGTCCGGTGCGTCCCGTATTCTCGATTTGGTGGCGATCGGCGCCCGGCGAAAGGGCGCCGATCGTCTCGGCTCAGCTCGTCTTCAGCGCCTTGGCGAGTTCGCCGGCGTTGTGGCGGAACATGTCGAGATAGGTCGGGGCGGGGCCGTCCGGCGCCGACAGGCTGTCGGAGAACAGCGAGCCGCCGATCTCGGCGCCGGTCTCGGCCGCGATGCGCTCGACGAGGCGGGGGTCGGAAATATTCTCGACGAACACGGCGCGGATCTTCTCGTCGCGGATCTGGTCGATGATGCGGGCGACGTCGGCCGCCGAAGCCTCGGCCTCGGTCGACACGCCGTTCGGCGCGATGAAGGCGATGCCGTAGGCCTTGCCGAAGTAGCCGAAGGCGTCGTGCGAGGTGACGACCTTGCGCGCCTCGGCCGGCACGTCTTCGAGCTCGCCCCGGATCTCGGCGTCGAGCTCCTTCATCTCGGCGATATAGGCCGCGCCGTTCGCCTCGTAGTCGCCGGCATGGGCCGGATCGGCGGTCTTCAGCGCCTCGACGATGTTGCGGGCGTAGATCTGGCCATTGGCCAGATCCTGCCAAGCGTGCGGATCGCTCGGGCCGTGGTCGTGGCCGGCATGGTCGTGATCGTGGTCGTCGTGCGCCTCGGGCTCCTCTTGCACGAAGGCGATCGGCGTCACGCCTGTAGCCGCCACGGCGGTCTCGCCCTTGAAGCCGGACGTCGCGACGAGGCGCGGCAGCCAGCCCTCGAACTGGAGGCCGTTGGTGACAAGGAGCTTCGCGCGTCCCAGCGCGCGTGCGTCGGCCGGCGTCGGCTCGAAGACGTGGGCGTCGCCGCCCGGGCCGACGAGGGTGGTGACGGCGACATGCTCGCCGCCGATGCGGCTCGTCATGTCGCCGAGGATCGAGAACGAGGCGACGACGGGCAGGGGCTCCTGCGCATGCGCGCCGGTGAGCGACAGGAGGGCTGCGGCGCCGGCGGCAAGGCCGAGAAACAGGCGGCGATGGATCATGGGGGAGGTCTCCGGTTGGAGGGGGTCAGCCCGCCGCCAGTCCGCCCCGGAGGGCGCGGGCGGCCAGGCTGTCGACGCGCCCGACGAGAACCGACAGGGCGTAGAGGGCGCTCGCCGAGAGGATGATCGCCGGCGAGGCGGGAAGGCTGAGGTGGTAGGAGGTGAGGAGCCCGGCGATGGAGGACAGGAGGCCGACGAAAATCGCGACCATCATCTGGCCCGGCACCGATTCGGCCCAGAACCGCGCGGCGGTCGCCGGCAGCATCATGATGCCGACCACCATCAAGGTGCCGAGCGCCTGGAAGCCGCCGACGAGGTTGAGGACCACGAGCGCCACGAAGCCCATATGGACGACGCCGCCCCAGCCGCCGACCGCGCGAAGGAAGCCGGGATCGAGGCATTCGACGATCAGCGGCCGGTAGATCGCGGCGAGCGCCAGCATGGTGAGCGAGGCGATCGAGGCCATCAGGAAGAGCGCGGCGTCGTCGAGCCCGAGCACCGTGCCGAAGAGGACGTGGAGGAGGTCGATGTTGGAGCCGCGCACCGAGACGAGGAGGACGCCGAGCCCCAGCGAGAAGAGGTAGAAGGCGGCAAAGCTCGCGTCCTCGCGCAAGGTCGTGTAGCGCGACACGAGACCGGCAAGGAAGGCGACCGCCAGGCCCGTCAGGATGCCGCCGAGCGTCATGGCGAAGAGCGAGAAGCCGGCGACGAGGAAGCCGACGGCCGCGCCCGGCAGGATCGCGTGCGCCATCGCGTCGCCGACAAGGCTCATGCGCCGCAGGACGAGGATCACGCCGAGCGGGCAGGCGCCGAGGCACAGCGCGAGGCACCCGGCGAGCGCCCGGCGCATGAAGGCGTAGTCGGTGAAGGGGGCGAGCGCGAGGTCGTGGAGGCTCATGCCGCGCGGCTCCGAAGGGCGTCGGCCTCCGTGTCCAGCCCCTCCGAAAGCGCCTGCGCGCGCTTGAGGTTGCCCTCCGCCAGCGCCTCGCCGGTCGGGCTCCAGGCGACGCGCTCGCGCGCCAGCAGCAGCGTGTCGGGGAAGTATTCGCGCACGAGGTCCATGTCGTGGAGGACGGCGATCACGGTCCGCCCCTCGCCGTTCCAGCGCTTCACGAGGTCCATGAGGTCGCGCGTCGTGCGCGCGTCGATCGCGGTGAAGGGCTCGTCGAGAAGGAGAAGCCTAGCGTTCTGGAGGAGGAGGCGCGCGAACAGCGCGCGCTGCAGCTGGCCCCCCGACAAGGTGCCGATCAGCCGGTCCTCCAGCCCTTCGAGGCCGACGGCGGCGATCGCCGCCTCCACCTCGCCGGTGAGATCGCGCCCGACGCGGCCGAACGGGCCGGTGCGACGCCAGAGCCCGAGCGAGACGAGGTCGAGGACGCTGATCGGAAACGTGCGGTCGAGGTCGCCGACCTGCGGCAGGTAGCCGATGTCGCGATGCCGGACGCCGTCCACCAGCACCTTGCCGCCGGAAGCGCGCACCGAGCCCATGATGCCCTTGAGAAGCGTCGACTTGCCGGCCCCGTTGGGGCCGACGACGGCCGTCATCGAGCCCGGCGCGAAGCGGCCCGACAGACCGCGCACGGCCGCGCGCCGCCGATAGGCGAGCGTCAGGTCGCGAAGCTCCACCGACGGCGCGGCGGGCAGGACGTTCGCCTTCATGCCGAGACCGCCCAGGCGACGACGCCCCAGAGGACCAGCGTCGCCAGGAGCGCGACGGCGAGCCGCTCGAGCGCGGAGCGCCGCAGGACGGACGGGGTACGGGAGGCGATGGGTGGCATGGGGTCCCGCGGCGGCTGGAGGCGACGCGAGTGATATAACATTACATCGGCGGCAGGCAAGCCGGTTCCGCTCCCGTCCCGCCGATGGTGTCTTCCGGACGGCTGCCCGAAGACCCGGATAGGCTTCGCCCGCGCCCGCGCCACATTCACGACGCGATGACAAGCGAGGCAGCAAGCGCTATGACGCGGCGCACGCGCTGCGACGAAGCGTGGCTGCACTCGCGCGCCGGGATCGGAACGTACGATGGTTTTGGGCAGACTCCTCTTCGCGCTCACCGCCCTGGTGCTGGCCGCGCTCGCCGGTGTCCTCTTCGCGGTGGTCATCACCGCCAACGGCACGACGTGGCTCCACGTCATCCAGATCGTGCTGCTTGCGGTCTGCTGCGTCTGGCTCGCCTGGGGCTTCAACACGGCGGTGACCGGCATCCTGTTCGGCCGGACCCGCAAGCGCGAGCGCCGCACGGGCCTGCCGCCCGCCTCGCAGCACAAGACCGCGATCCTCGTGCCGGTCTACAACGAGGATGCCAGCGCCGTGATGGCGCGGGTCGCTGCGATGATCGAGGGGCTGCGCTTCATTCGGCGCATGGACAATTTCGTGTTCTTCGTCCTGTCGGACTCGACAAAGGCGGAGTGCGTGGCGGACGAGAAGCGCACGATCCTGAAGCTCGCCGGGGAGCTTGAGACCGGGTCGATCCTGTTCTACCGCAACCGCGTCAAGAACACGAACCGCAAGGCCGGCAACATCGAGGACTACGTCACCAACTACGGCGGCGCCTACGAGTACATGATCGCGCTGGATGCCGACAGCCTGATGCGGCCGGAGACGCTGGTCGAGATGGTGGCGCGCATGGACGCCGACCCCGAGCTCGCGCTCCTCCAGACCCAGCCGCTGATCATCGGCCGCAAGACGCTGTTCGGCCGCGCGCTGCAGTTCTCGGCCGCGCTCTACTCGCCGATCTTCTCGCGCGGCATCGCCGCCCTCCAGGGGCGCGAGGGGCCGTTCTGGGGCCACAACACCATCATCCGCACGCGTGCCTTCGCCGACTGCTGCGGCATGCCGAAGCTCTCGGGCACGCCGCCCTTCGGCGGCCTGATCCTCTCCCACGACTTCGTGGAAGCCGCGCTCCTGTCGCGCTCGGGATGGAAGGTGCGGCTCGATCCCGACCTCGAGGGCTCCTTCGAGGAGGCGCCCGCCAACATCATCGAATACGCCAAGCGCGACCGGCGCTGGTGCCAGGGCAACCTCCAGCACGGGCGGCTCCTTTCCGCGCCCAACCTGAAGCTCTGGAGCAAGGTATCGATGATCTCCGGCATCATGGCCTACGCGGCCTCGCCGATCTGGCTCCTGTTCCTGATCGCCTCGATGCTCGATCCGGTGCTGGCGCCCGCACCGAACTACTTCCCCGCCGACAGCCTGTTTCCCGTCTTCCCGACGCCCGAGACCGGCAAGGCTCTGCTTCTCCTTCTCGGCATCTTCCTGCTCCTCCTTCTGCCCAAGACGCTGATCGCCTTCCACACGGCGATGTCGCGGCGCGCCTCGCGCTTCGGCGGCGGCTGGGCGGTGCTGCTCGGGGCCACCTGCGAGCTGATCCTGACCAGCGCGCTCGCCCCGATCATGATGCTGTTCCAGTCGAAGGCGGTCGCGGAGATCCTGATGGCGCGCGACAGCGGCTGGCCGGCGACCGAGCGCGAGGACGAGGGCCTGCCCCTGTCGGCGGCCTTTGCGGCGAGCTGGTGGATGATGATCGCGGGCGCGGTGCTCGGCACCGTCGCCTACATCTACTCGCTGCAGCTCTTCCTCTGGGTGTGCCCGATCGCCATCCCGCTCTTCCTCGCCCCCTTCTTCATCTCGCTGACGGGCGATCCGGGCCTCGGCGAAAAGGCGCACAGATTGTCGATCTTCGACACGCCCTTCGAGACCGACCCCGAGCCGGTGATCCGCGCCGCCGCCGTGTGGCACGCCCGCCTGTCGGCGAGCCCGGAGGAGCGCAAGGACAAGGCCGAGACGGCCGGCGTGCCGCAGCCCGCCTGAGGAGACGCCCGTCATGAGCTTCGACAACCGCACCTATCATTCCGTGCGCGGCGGACTGCCGCCGCAGACCCAGCTGACCCGGCAGAGCGCCGTCTTCACCAACGCCTACGCCGTGATCCCCGGCGGTACGATGGCCGACATCACGGCGAGCGCCCTGCCGTTCTGGGAGGGCACGCGCGCCTGGATCATCGCCCGGCCGCTGTCGGGCTTCGCCGAGACCTTCTCGCAATATGTGATGGAGGTGCAGCCCGGCGGCGGCAGCGACCGGCCGGAGCCGGACGCGGGCGCCGAGGGCGCGCTCTTCGTCACCGAAGGCGAGGCGACGGTGACCGTCGACGGGGCCGAGCATGTCCTCGCCGCGGGCGGTTTCGCCTTCCTGCCGGCCGGCCGGGCCTGGAGCCTGCGCAACCGGGGCGCCGCGCCCGCGCGCTTCCACTGGATCCGCAAGGCGTACGAGGCCGTCGACGGGCTCGGCGCCCCCGGTCCGGTGTTTTCCAGCGACGCGGCGGTCGCCCCGTCGGTGATGCCGGACTGCGGCGGCGTGTGGGCGACGACGCGCTTCGTCGATCCCGCCGACATGCGCCACGACATGCACGTGACGATCGTCACCCTGCAGCCGGGCGGCGTGATCCCGTTTCCCGAGACGCACGTGATGGAGCACGGGCTCTACGTGCTGCAGGGCAAGGGCGTCTATCTCCTCAACCAGACCTGGGTCGAGGTCGAGGCGGGCGACTTCATGTGGCTGCGCGCCTTCTGCCCGCAGGCCTGCTACGCCGGCGGACCGGGTCCGTTCCGGTATCTGCTCTACAAGGACGTCAACCGGCATCCCAAGCTGCGCTGGCGCTGAACAACTTGCATCGCGGCGGCGGGGGCCGCCAAGGGGAGGGAACCATGAAGGCATCTGACAAGCGACATCTGAAGCGGGCCGGGGTCGAGGTGACGGCGCTCGGCATGGGCACGGCGCCGCTCGGCGGACTCTACACGCCGGTCGCGCTCGCCGACGCGCGCGCCGCCATGCAGGCGGCCTGGGACGCCGGCATCCGCCATTTCGACACCGCGCCGATGTACGGCCTGACGCGCTGCGAGCACCTGACGGGCGAGCTCCTGCGCGAGGAAGCGCCGGACTCCTACGTCATCTCCACCAAGGTCGGGCGCCTGATGAGCTTCGACCGCCCCGGCCGCCAGCTGCCGCCCGAAGGGCCGAAGAACGAGTTCGATTCGGGCTGGAACAGCGGTCTCACGTTCCGCGAGGTCTTCGACTACTCCTACGACGCGATCCTGCGCTCCTACGACGACTCGCGCCAGCGCACCGGCTGCCCGAAGCTCGACATCCTCTTCGTGCACGACATCGGCCGCGTCACGCACGGCGAGAAGCACGACCACCACTGGGGGGCGCTGACCAAGGGCGGCGGCTTCCGGGCGCTGGAGGAACTGCGGGCCGCCAAGCTCATCGCCGGCTTCGGCCTCGGCGTGAACGAGAACGAGGTTATCCTCGACGCGATGGAGGAGACCGATCTCGACGTCTGTCTCCTGGCCGGACGCTACACGCTGCTCGACACCTCGGCGGCCGACGAGCTTCTGCCCAAATGCGTCGAGCGCGACGTCGCGCTGGTGGTTGGCGGCGTCTTCAACTCCGGCATCCTCGCCTCCTCGTCGGGGCGCAAGAAGTTCAACTATGTCGACGCGCCGGCCGAGATCATCGAGAAGGCCGACCGGCTGCGGGCGGAGTGCGAGGCGTTCGACGTGCCCCTGCCGGCTGCCGCGATCCAGTTCCCGATGCGCCACAAGGCGACCGGCAACGTGGTGATCGGCGCGAAATCCGCCGATCAGGTCCGCCAGAACGTCGCCTGGTTCGAACAGGCGATCCCGGACGAACTCTGGCAGAGCCTCGAAGACAAGGGCCTCCTCGCGCGGGGCTGAACATGGCGGCGCCCGGTTGCCATCGGCACCGGGCGCGCCACCCTTGGGACCGATAGCCGGCTTCGCGTCGTTCCCGCCTGCGGGGCCGGCGTGCCGCGGCAAGACCGGATCGGCCGGCAGGACGGAGCGCGAATGGAGATCGAAGAGGCCAAGGGCCCGGCGCGGCGCGACGAGCTCGCCTATCGGCTGAAGCAGCAGAAGCTGCTGGCCGAGTTCGCGCGCCTCACGCTTCAGGCGCAGGACCAGGCCGCCCTGTTCCAGGGCGTGACGGAGCTCTGCGCGCGCGGTCTCGAAGCGCCCTATTGCAAGATCCTCGAATACCGGCCCACCGAAGACGACCTCCTGATGCGCGGCGGCTGGGGCTGGGGACCGGGCGAGGTGGGCGTCGCGACGCTCGGCGCCGATCTCGAATCGCCGGCCGGTTACGCCTTCCACACCGGCGAGTCCGTCCTGTCGAACCACCTGACCGATGAGACGCGCTTCCGCACGCCCAAGCTTCTGGCCGACTACGGCATCCGGCGCGCGGTGAACGTCCTGATCGACCGCGGCGGGCGCCAGCAAAGGGCGTTCGGCGTGCTGGAGGTGGACAGCCCCGACGCCGGCGACTTCGACGCGTCTGACGTCGATTTCCTGTCGGGCTGCGCGCGCATTCTCGGTGCGGCGATCGAGCGGGTCGAGACCGACCGGCACCTCAAGGAGGCGATCGAGACGCAAGGGATGCTGACGCGCGAGATGAACCATCGCGTCAAGAACAGCCTCGGCGTCGTCGCCGGCCTCTTGCGCGTCAACTCCAACGTCGTCGCCGACCCCAAGGCGAAGGCTGCGCTGGTGGACGCCGAGGCCCGGATCATGACGATCGCGCGCGTCCACGACCACCTGTGGAAGGGGGCGAGCGTTACCGAGGTCGACCTGTCGACCTTCCTCGACGACCTCTGCTCGCAGCTCGGCTTCGCGACCGCGGGGCTCGAGATCCAGTGCCGCGCCGACGCGGTGGTGGTCAGCGCCGACAAGGCGATCCCCGTCGGCCTCATCGTCAACGAGCTCGTCACCAACGCGGTGAAATACGCCTACGACGAAGGCCAGCCCGGCGTCGTCGAGGTCTCGCTCTGGCAGAAGGGCAGCCGCGCCATGGTGCGCGTGCGCGACCGAGGTCGGGGCCTGCCCGACAGCTTCGACCTCGAGGCCGCGCGCAAGAGCTTCGGCATCCGCGTGATCCTCAGCCTCGTGCGCCAGCTCGATGCCGAGCTGACGGTCGAGAGCGTGCCGCGCGGCGCCTCGTTCCTCCTGTCCTTCGACCCGGTCACCGGGTCCTGAGGCGACGACGGGCCCGCCGGAACGGGCCCGGAGCCGTCAGAGGACGGGCAGGGCCCCGACGATGCGCAGCGACAGGCCTTCCCAGGGGTCGAGCACGATGCGCAGCTCGCCGTTCTCGGTGAGATCGCCCTCGATCGTCTCGTTGATCATGTCGACCACCGGGCCGGAGCGCACGTTCGGCAGGATCACGGTCTCGTCCACCGGATCGCGGCCGAAATTGAGGGCGGTGACCTGCGTGCCGCGCCCGTCGGGCAGCTCGTGCACCATCAGGAGAAGGCCCGGCGTCGTCACGTCCGGGATCATCGTCTGGCGGCTGGCGGCGATGCCGTAGGCCTCGCGAACGGCGAGCAGCCGCTTCAGCTGCGAGGCGAAGGAGCCGGGCTGGCCGAGCTGCTCGTTGATCGGGCCGTAGAGCGCGCGCGCCCGCGGGAGGCCCTCGGCGGAGGTCGCCGCTTCCGGGTTAAGGCCGATGAGGTCGTAGGCGCCGCGCTCGATCCAGCGGGTGTCGCCGTCCTGCATGTGCTCGGCGACGGCTTCCGGCGGCAGCGGCAGCGCGCCGACGAGATCCCAGCCCGACAGGGCGAAGATGCCGGGCTGGAAGGCGTTGTACATGGCCATCAGGAGATGGCCGCGCTGGATTTCGGCCTTGTCCTCGTCGGTGATCGCCGACAGGTCGGTGATGCCGAGCGCCGCGGTGACGACGCTGGCCGAGGTGCAGGCGATGCCGTTGGTGACGAAGCGAAGGTTATAGGGCGCGTTGGTGCCCGACAGCTTTTCGTACATCGTCTCGCGGATGCGGGTGCGCAGCGTGCGACCCTGCCAGGTCTGGCCGCCGAACGTGTAGATGTCCTCCGAATGGAGGGTCCAGAAGTGGACGAGCTCGGTGGTCAGCTCGTCGTGGTTCTGCATGGCGTGGATCAAGGAGGCCGGGTCGATGCCGAACTCGTGGACCATGCGCAGCATCATGCGCAGGAATTCGGTGTCGCCGGTCAGGAGCGCGTGCTGGTAGGCCGGGCGCGTGATGAAGTCGTAGGAAAGGTCCGCCCCGCCCTTCGACATCGAGGCGATGTCGTCGACCGTGAGGTTCAGCTCCTGGAACGAGAAGCCGCCGGCCTTGCGCACCATGCCCGCGAGCAGCGCGTTGCCGGTGACCGACAGCGGATGGCTTTCCGACCAGGCCGGACCGTCCATGCGCTTTTCGACGCCGAGGAAGCCGTTGGCGTCGAGGCGCAGGCCCCGCGCGCCCATCTGGTCGATCGAATGGAGCGCGTCGCCGATGATCATCTGCTGGGCGGCGAAAGTCGGATCCAGCCAGTTGAGGCTCGGCTGGCCCTCCTTGAAGTAGTGGAGATAGACCCAGCGCCGCGTCACGCCGTCGACGCCGGTGACGGGGCCGGTGGCGCTCCAGTCGGTTTCCTTGACGCCCGGCTCGAAGAAGATGACGCGCTGCAGCTGGCCGACGATGTAGCCCTTCTCGCGCAGGGTATCGACGGTCGGCGGCGACAGGTTCACCGCGTCGCGCCCTTCCGGCACCGCCGGGAGCAGGCCCCAGTCCTCCTCCGGGATCGCCACCATGTGGTAGAGGCCGGGATAGGACGAATGGTTCATCTCGGCGAGGCGGAAGTCGACGCCCTTGCCGGTATGGGCCGGGATCACGTCGTCGATCACCACCGCGTTGTGCGCGGCGGCCATGCGCGAGATCGCGACGAACTCCTCGGCCGTGCCGAAGGACGGGTCGATGTCGAAGCCGATGCGGTCGAAGTTGCCGTCGATCGTCGGCGTGTAGGCACCGTCGCGCCAGCCGCCGGCGCGCTTCGTCGGCCCGGTATGGATGCCGCGCACGCCGATCGAGGAGAGCGCCGACCACAGCTGCTGGTCGCCGAGCGTCGCCAGCACCGTCTCGCCCGGCCGCGTGACGATCGAGGCGGGATAGGCGGTGAACCAGACGGGCGCGACGGCCGAGGCGATGCGCGGGCGCGTTTCGGCATAGGGACGCTGCCAGAAGCGGCCCTGGCCGCCGTAGTTCTCGGCGAAGCGGCGCGCCTGGTGCAGCATCGAAGTTTCGACCATCTGGTCGACCGTTGCGGTGTCCGGTGCGCTCATCGAGGCTCTGCCCTTCTGGTCTCTCGTGTCGCAAGGCCGGAACGCCACCGGCGCCGTCCTCGCGAGGCCCCATCTAAGGGCGAGCGGGCCGCCGGCCAGACCCGAAGGATCATCGCCGCCCTCCGGTATCGGACAGGACGCGGCGGATCGCGAAGGAGGAATTGATCCGCGACACGGCCGGAAGGCGCGACAGGATCTCCTTGTGGATGCGCTCGTAGTCGCCCGCCCCTTGCGCCTCGACGCGCAGCAGATAGTCCTCCGCGCCCGTCATCAGGTAGCATTCGCGGATCTCGGGATGCTTCAGCACCTCCGCCTCGAAGCGGTGCAGGACGTCCTCGGTCTGGTGCTCCAGCGTGATGCGCACGATCACGACATGCGCGTCGTCGCCGCCGGGCCCCGCCACGATCGCGGTGTAGCCGCGGATCGCCCCGGACTCCTCCAGCATCTGGACGCGGCGCAAGCAGGCCGAAGGCGACAGGCCGACCTCGGCGGCGAGCGCGACGTTGGTGGCGCGGGCGTTGCGGCGGAGCGCCCGGATCAGGGCGCGGTCGATGCGGTCCATGCGAAGATCGTTGCGCCCGTTCGAAGGAAATGTCGGATCGGCAGTGAAATTAGCACATTCTGCCGCAGTTCGGCATGTCCTTCGACGATCCTTCGACCATCATGGATGCCGGATCGCTCGGGGGAACTCGCCGTGAACGCCATGCCGCATTCGACGCAAACGCATGCCCCCGTCACCGGCTCCGCCGGCGGTGTCCTGACCGTCGATCTCGGCGCGATCGCCCGCAACTACCGCGCGCTGGTGGCGCTTGCCGGGGGTGCGGCCGTCGCGGGCGTCGTCAAGGCGGACGCCTACGGGCTCGGCATGGCGCGGGTCGCCCCGGTGCTTCTGGAGGCCGGCTGCCGGACCTTCTTCGTCGCCCACTTGTCCGAGGCGCTGGCGCTGCGCCCGATCCTCCCCGAGGGCCTCGAGATCTTCGTCCTCAACGGTCTTCTGCCGGGCGACGAGCGTCTGTGCGCCGAGACCGGCATTCGGCCGGTCCTCAACTCGCTCGATCAGGTCGAGGCCTGGAGCGAAGCGGGACGGTCGCTCGGTCGCCCGCTGCCGGCGGCGATCCAGGTCGACAGCGGCATGTCGCGCCTCGGTCTCGCACCGGCCGAGGTCGGGGCGCTCGTTGCCGCGCCCGAGCGGCTGCGCGGTGTCGACACCGTTCTCGTCATGAGCCACCTCGCCTGCGGCGACGAGCCCGAGCATCCGGCGAACGCCGCGCAGCTTGCCGCCTTCCGGGCGCTGTCCGATCGCCTGCCGCGGGCGCGCCGTTCGCTCGCCAACTCCGCCGGCCTCTTTCTCGGCGACGCCTACCGCTTCGACCTCGCGCGACCGGGCATCGCGCTCTACGGCGGCGCGCCGACCGGGGGGCGCCCCAATCCGATGGCGCCCGTGGTGCGTCTCGACGCGCGGGTGATCCAGCTGCGCGAGGTGCCGGCGGGTGCGGGCATCGGTTACGGCTTCACCGCCGTCGCCGAGCGGGCGATGCGCCTTGCGACGCTCTCGGTCGGCTATGCCGACGGCTGGCTGCGCTCGGCCTCGAACCGCGGCGCCGTCTTCTACGCAGGACGAAAGCTGCCGATCGTCGGGCGCGTGTCGATGGATTCCGTCATCGTCGATGCGGGCGATGCGCCGGTGCGGGCCGGCGACCTCGTCGAGCTCATCGGCCCCCATGCCAGCCTCGACGCGGCGGCGGCCGCGGCGGGCACGATCTCCTACGAGATCCTGACCTCGCTCGGGAGCCGCTACGAGCGCCACTACATATCGAACAACGCTGCAGGAGAGCGGGCATGAAGGTCGTCGTCCTCGGAGCCGGCATCATCGGCGTCACCTCCGCCTGGTACCTGATGAAGGCGGGCCACGAGGTGATCGTGGTGGACCGGCAGGAGGGGCCGGCGCTTGAGACGAGCTACGCCAATGCCGGCGAGGTATCCTTCGGCTACTGCAGCCCCTGGGCGGCGCCGGGCATCCCGCAGAAGGCCATCAAGTGGCTGATGATGGAGCACGCACCCCTCATCCTGCGCCCCAAGCTCGACCGCGCCATGCTGTCCTGGCTGACGAAGATGCTCGCCAACTGCACGGCCGGGGCCTATGCGCGCAACAAGAGCCGGATGCTGCGCCTCTCGGACTACAGCCGCGTCTCGCTCGCCGAACTTCGCCGCGACACCAACATCGCCTACGACCAGCGCATGCATGGCACGCTGCAGCTCTTCCGTAGCCAAGCCCAGCTCGATGCCTCGGCCAAGGACGTGAAGGCGCTTGCCGCCGACGGCATCCCCTACGAGGTGCTCGACCGCGAGGGCTGCATCCGCGCTGAGCCGGCGCTCGCCCACGCGCGCGACAAGATCGTCGGCGGCCTCCAGACCCCGCAGGACGAGACGGGCGACTGCTTCAAGTTCGCGAATGCCCTCGCCGAGATCGTCGCCTCGCGCGGCGTCGAATTCCGCTGGGGCCGCACCGTGCGCCGCATCCTCGCCGAGAACGGCCGGGCGGTCGGCGTCGCGACGGATGCCGGCGACATCCGGGCCGACGCCGTGGTGGTGGCGATGGGGTCCTATTCGCCGGTTCTGGTGCGCCCGCTCGGGATCAAGCTGCCGGTCTATCCGGTGAAGGGCTATTCGCTCACCATCCCGATCGTCGACGAGACGCGCGCGCCCGAATCGACCGTGATGGACGAGACCTACAAGATCGCGATCACGCGGCTCGGGACCCGCATCCGCGTCGGCGGCATGGCCGAAATCTCCGGCTTCACCAACGACCGCTCCGAGCGCCGGCGCCGCACGCTAGAGCATTCGGTCACCGACCTCTTTCCCGGCGGCGACACCGCCCGCGCAGACTTCTGGTCGGGCCTCCGGCCGATGACGCCGGACGGAACGCCGGTGATCGGGCCGACGAAGGTGAAGGGGCTCTTCCTCAACACCGGCCACGGCACGCTCGGCTGGACGATGAGTTCGGGCTCGGGCCGGCTTCTCGCCGACCTCGTGTCGGGCGCCACGCCCGACATCGACGCGCGCGACCTGTCCGTCGCGCGCTACGGCTGACCGGCGCTCAGATCCGGCCGACCGGCTTCTCCTCCTCGGTGCGGATGTCGCCGTAGCGCTCGGGATGCCGGTCGAACAGCGCGCGCACATAGGAGCAGGCCGGCACCACGGTCTTGCCCTCGCTCCGTGCGAAGGCGACCGCGTGGTCGACGAGCTTCTCCGCGATGCCCTGGCCGCGCAGGCGCTCGGGCACGTAGGTGTGGTCGAAGATCAGCGAGTTCTGGATGCCGGCCGGCGCATAGGTCAGTTCGGCCCGGTCGTCGCCCTCGCCATAGGCGAAGACGCCGGTGCGGCCCTGATCCTCGTGAACGATCTGCATGGGGCGTGATCCCTTGTGTTGCGGTTCCCTTCGCGCCTAGACGCCCGTCCGCCCGGCCCGTTCCATCAAACCAATGCGAGCGCGACGAGGCCTTCGGGCTCCGCAGGGTTAAACGACCCTTAACCCCGTTTGTTTACCTTGACCGCAAAGAGCCGGAGCCCGAGGGGTGCGCGCCGTCGAAGGACGCGTGCGCCCCCGCGGCGGCGTCCGGGCAGGCAGCAGGCGAAGGGCAGCGACATGGCATCGATCGAGGCGCGGGACGAGGGGACGGGATCGATGGCACGACCGGCACGCTTGGGCCTCGGGGTCGGTCTGGTCGGCTTGGCGCTGTGGCTGGCGACCGCCTTTGCCACCTGGGCGGTGGACGACCCGTCGCTCAGCTACTCCAACGACAATCCGGTCCGCAACATGGCGGGCGCGGGCGGCGCGGTGGTCGCCGACCTCGCCATGCAGGTCTTCGGCCTCGGCGCCGTCCTCGTTCCGCTGGTGCTGGCGATCCGCGGTATCCTGTGCCTCGTCGGCCGCCGCGCGGGCCGCGCCGGCCAGCGCGCCTGGGTGGCGCTCGGGGGCCTCGCGCTCGCCAGCGCCGCGCTCGGCTCGCTCGAGGCGCCGGCCGGCTGGCCGCTGCCGATCGGCCTCGGCGGCATCGTCGGCGACCTCCTTCTCAAGATCCCGGCGCTCGCGACCGGCGCCTATCCGACGGGCGCCTGGAGCTTTGCCGCGGCCGCGCTCTTCGCCGCCCCGGCGCTCTGGTGCATCCTCCACGGTGCCGGCCTCGTCGGCGCGCCGGACGAGCCGGTGGCGCTGAGCGCCCGCCGCGCGTCGAAGGCCGAGGAGGACGACGGCGAGGGCCGCCTGGCGCTTCTCGCCGGTGCCGCCAGCCACTGGGCCTACCGCATGCGCTCCGCCGCCGCGCGCGTGACGCAGTCGGTGCCGGTGCTCGGCCGCCGCGAGGACCCGTTCTCGCACCGCGACTGGGACGCCGACGCGCCCTTGATGCCGCCGGCCCCGCCCGCCCGGTTCCGCGACGGCGCGGCGGCGCCCGCCGCCCGGCGCGAGGTGCGCGTCGTGGTGCCGCCTGAGTTCCGCGAGCCCGCCTTCGACGAGCCGGTGGCCGATCACGACGAGCGCGCCTGGGCCGAGGTGCCCTATGCGCCCGAGCCCGCCGTGCCGGCGAGCCCCCGCGCGCCTGCCGCCGCGGCCCCCGAGCCGGAGGCCGCCGCGCCCACGCGCCGCACGGTCGACACGAGCCGCGCCACGGTGCGCCACGGCCGCTCCGACTGGAACGGCTCCTACAAGATGGCGCAGCGCCAGGCCGCGATCGAGGCGGCGGCCGCCGCGGGCCGCGCCGAGCCGACCTTCGGCCCGGACGGGGACGGCGACGAGGACGTCTTCGAGACCGGTGCGCCCGAGGATCGCGGCGTCGTCGGCTACGACGACATCCACCGCCACGACGCGCCCGCCTTCCACGACGACCAGCCGCCGTTCGAGGCGCACGAGGACCATGCGCCGTATCTCGGCGACGACGGCCGCCTGTCGCTCGAGGAGCGGATCGCGATGGAGGAGGACGAGGCGCGCCTCGAGGCGCCCGAGCGCGCCCCGGCGCCGGAAGAGAGTGGCGGCTGGCGCGACTTCATCGCCAACAACATCGTCGCCTTCCCCGGCCTGAAGCGCGCGCCGAAGGCGGAGGCCGAGTTGCCGCGCGCCGCGCCCGTCGAGCCGCGCATGGCCCCCGCCGCCCCGCAGCCAGCCGCCCCGGCGCCGCGCGGGCCCATGTTCGAGCGCCCGGCGCGCGTCGTGCCGCAGGCCGCAGCCGACGCCACGTCGCGCCAGTCCTCGCGCGCGCGTCTCGCCGAACTCGGCAACGCGGCCCTCAACGCCGAATTCGAGCTGCCGCCGATCGAGCTCCTGTCGCCGCCCAAACCCCGCAACCGCGACAACACGCTGACGCCCGAAATCCTGCAGGAGAACGCGCGCCTTCTCGAAGGCGTTCTCGACGACTTCGGTGTCAAGGGCGAGATCATCGAGGTGCGCCCCGGCCCGGTCGTCACGCTCTATGAGCTGGAGCCCGCGCCCGGCATCAAGTCGAGCCGCGTCATCGGGCTCGCCGACGACATCGCCCGTTCGATGTCGGCGATCGCCGCGCGCGTCGCTGTCATCCCCGGCAAGAACGCGATCGGAATCGAACTGCCCAACGCCAAGCGCGAGACCGTCTACTTCCGCGAGATGATCCAGTCGGAGACGTTCGCGGGCGCCAAGGCGAAGCTGGCGCTGGCGCTCGGCAAGACGATCGGCGGCGAAGCCGTTATCGCCGATCTCGCGAAAATGCCGCATCTCTTGGTGGCCGGCACCACGGGCTCAGGCAAATCCGTTTCGATCAACACGATGATCCTGTCGCTCCTCTACCGGATGAGCCCGGCCGAGTGCCGCATGATCATGATCGACCCGAAGATGCTGGAACTGTCGATCTACGACGGCATCCCGCACCTTCTGGCGCCGGTCGTCACCGACCCGAAGAAAGCCGTCGTCGCGCTGAAGTGGACGGTCAAGGAGATGGAGGATCGCTACCGCAAGATGTCGAAGGTCGGCGTTCGCAACATCGACGGCTTCAACACGCGGGTGTCGTCCGCCATCGAGCGCGGCGAGACCATGTCGCGCACCGTGCAGACGGGCTTCGACCGCGAGACCGGCGAGCCGATCTTCGAGTCGGAGGAGTTCGACCTCCAGCCGCTGCCCTACATCGTCGTCATCATCGACGAGATGGCCGACCTGATGATGGTCGCCGGCAAGGACATCGAAGGCACCGTCCAGCGTCTTGCGCAGATGGCGCGCGCCGCCGGCATCCACGTCATCATGGCGACGCAGCGCCCCTCGGTCGACGTCATCACCGGCACGATCAAGGCGAACTTCCCGACCCGCATCTCCTTCCAGGTGACGTCGAAGATCGACTCGCGCACCATCCTGCAGGAGCAGGGCGCCGAGCAACTGCTCGGCATGGGCGACATGCTGTTCATGGCCGGCGGCGGGCGCATCCAGCGCGTCCACGGCCCCTTCGTCGACGACGCCGAGGTCGAGGAGGTCGTGAAACACCTGAAGGCGCAGGGCACGCCCGAATATCTCGACGCGATCCTCGAGGAAGAGGACGAGGACGGCGGCGCGGCGGCCGGCGGCTCGGGCAGCGGTTCGGGGGGCGGCGAAGAGTCGGCCGACCTCTACGACCAGGCGGTGGCCGTGGTCCTGCGCGACGGCAAGGCCTCGACCTCCTACGTCCAGCGCCGGCTGCAGATCGGCTACAACCGCGCCGCCTCGATCATCGAACGGATGGAGCGCGAGGGCATCGTCGGCCCCGCCAACCACGCGGGCAAGCGCGAGATCCTGGTGCCGACGGACAATGCCTGACGAGCCGGAAGGCGAATTCCTCTTCCACCGGCCTTACATCTCGCCGTCCGCACGGCGCTTGTTCAAGCGGGCGACGACAAGCAGGCATGAGCGGCATCGTTTCCGCATCATGCCGAGGACGCTGCGCTCGGTTCCCGCTCTCGAGCGCGGTCTGCGGCTTCGCGTGGCTGCGGTACCCTTCGCACTTTGGGGTATCGCTGCGCTCGCCTCGTTGCGTCTGTCACCCGAGTTCAGGCAGCTCTTGCTCACACTGGTGACCTACTACCTCGCTCCCATGATGCTTTACGGGATTTGGACCGTCGCATTTCGCAGGCGCCCGCTGAAGGTTTCAAGGTATCCTTGGACGTTCGGGATCGACGGTCTTGTTCTGGCGTGTAAAACCGCACTCATAGCGTTTGCTGCCTGTCCCTTCATACTTTCCCTTTTCGACCACCTCTTTGGGGAGGGGCGAGAGCCGGGCCGATCCATATTGGGCGTCTCGACATTCGATATTACCTTTCTCATGTTTCTGAGCGTCGCGCCCATGACGATCGGTGCCGGGGTCGGATCCTGGGTTCTTTACAACATCATCGGAACCGGGCACCGCCGACGGCTTTACGAAGCGCTGACGCAGGCGCGCGCCGCACGCTAATTTCTTGCCGACTTCTTGCCGACTGACCGCACCGGAATAGCTTCGCCGGATGAACCAGAGTTCATTTGAATTGCCGCAATGGAGCCGATCTGAGGCTGTATCGACGGGTCGATCCCGGTGCCGCTCTTCTTCGGCCCGCCCCACGCTTCGAGGACTTGTACGACCCATGACAACTCAACGTGGACGCATCGCCGGCGCCGTTCTCACGCTCGCCCTCATTGCCGGCGCATCGCTGTCCGGACACTCGCTCGCCCACGCTCAGACCGCGACCGCCGCCGCGCAGCGCGTGGCCGACCATTTTTCCGGCGTGAAGTCGATGAAGGGCAACTTCGTCCAGTTCGACGCGGCAGGAAACCAGACCGAGGGCACGTTCTTCATGGAGCGGCCCGGCAAGATCCGCTTCGACTATTCGGGCTCGCCGGTGCGCGTCATCGCCGACGGCAGCCAGGTCGCGGTGAACAACCGCAAGCTCAACACCTGGGACCTCTACCCCCTGTCGAAGACGCCGCTGAAGCTGCTTCTCGACCAGCGGATCGACCTGTCAGCCGCCAACATCCAGAGCGTGAAGGAAGGGGCTGACCTCACCACGATCGTGATGGGCGACAAGTCGATCTTCGGCAATTCGCGCATCACCATGATGTTCGACCCCTCGACCATGGACCTGCGCCAGTGGACGATCCGCGACGCGCAAGGGAAGGACACGACCGTCATGGTCTACAATGTCGTGGAGGGCGGCGCGGTGGACGACAAGCTGTTCAACATCCCCTACGCCAACATCCGCGGCGGCATGACCGGCAATCGTTGACGGAAACGGGCGTGGCGGGCCGGGGTTGTGCCTCCAGCCCGCGGCTCCATCGCGCCGCCACCCGGAACACCCGCCCATGCGCCCGATCCCGGTCCTTGCCGCCCTCGGCCTTCTCGCCCTCTCCGGCTGCACCACGATGACGCCGGCCGAACGACGCGCCGCGGACGAGGCCCGCTGCCGCGACTACGGGTTCCGGCCGCGCACCGACGCCTTCGCCGCCTGCCTGCAACGCATCGATCTCGACCGGAGCGAAGACCGCCGGGCGCGTGTCTACGGCGGGCCGGGCTGGAACGGCGGCATCGGTGTCGGGGTCGGTGTCGGCCGGATCGGCTGGTAGGCGCCGCTCACCTGAAGAAGGCGAGCATCGCCGTCAGCGTCTCGTCCGGCGCCTCCTCGACCAGGAAGTGGCCGCTGTCGATCGCCTGGCCCGACACGTCGTCGGCATAGCCCTTCCAGACCTCGACCGGGTTGCCGTGCCTGGCGGGCGTGCCCTTGGCCCCCCATAGCGCGAGGACCGGGCAGGCGATGCGCCGGCCGGCGGCCCGGTCCTCCTCGTCGTGGCGCCGGTCGATCGTGGCGCCGGCGCGGTAGTCCTCGCAGACGCCGTGGATCGTGTCGACGCGCGAGAAGGAGCGGCGATACTCGGCGAGCGCCTGCGGCGCGAAGGGCGCGGTGGACTGGTTGGCGGTCCAGCTTGCCAGCGTGTGGTCGA
>NZ_CAJYIU010000121.1 GCF_913775355.1 uncultured Aureimonas sp. | reverse complement strand
CCCAGCCGCTGCTCTCGCCGCTCTACTACATCACCCGTGCCATCGAGCCCTTCGCCGACCTCGTGCGCGCCGGCAGCGCCGATCTCGGCACCGCCATTCCCGCGCTCGTCGAGCAGCGCCCGTCCGTGATCGTGCTCGCCGACATCGGCGTCCTGCCGGAGGCGGCGACGGAGGCGCTGAACGGCTTCCTCGAAAACGGCGGCACGCTGGTTCGCTTCGCCGGCCCACGCCTTGCCGCATCGACCGCCGAGGACACGCTGGTGCCGGTGCGGCTGCGCGGGGGCGAGCGGCAACTGGGCGGCGCCCTCTCGTGGTCCGAGCCGCAGCGCGTCGCGCCGATCGCCGAGGGCAGCCCGTTCGCCGGCATCACGGTCCCCGCCGACGTCACCGTGTCGCGGCAGATCCTCGCCGAGCCGGCGGCGGACCTCAACGACCGCACCTGGGCGAGCCTTGCCGACGGAACGCCCATCGTCACCGCCGCGCCGCGGGGCGCGGGGACGATCGTCCTCTTCCACACGACCGCGGAAGCCACCTGGTCGAACCTGCCGATCTCGGGTGCCTTCGTCGACATGCTCCGGCGTATCGTGTCGCTGTCGCGCGGGGCGGTCGGCACCGACGGCGGTACGGCCGAGACCAGCCTGCCGCCCTACCGCGTGATGGACGGCACCGCCCGTCTCGTCCAGCCCGGCCCGGAAATCCGGCCGCTGGTACTGGCGGCCGGCGCACCGCCCGTCCCGAGCCTTCAGAACCCGCCGGGTCTCTACGGCACGGCCGAGGGTTATCACGCGCTCAATCTCCTGGGAACCGACGCCGTGCTCCGCCCCCTTCCCGCGCTCGACCTCGGCGCCCCCATCGCCGCCCGCGCCTATGGCACGGCGGGCGCGACCGACCTGACGCCCTGGCTGTTCGCCGGCGCCGTGGCGCTCTTCGCGCTCGACGCGCTGGCGCTCCTCTGGCTGCATGGCGGCCTCGCGCGCCTGCGGCGTGGTCTCGGCCGCCGCGCGGCACCCGCCGCGCTGGTCGTGGCGCTCGCACTCGCCGCGCTCGCGGGCGGACATCCGGGCCATGCGCTGGCGCAGGACGCGCCCTCCCCCGCCGCCACGGCGACGCAGGGGCTCGAAGGCATCGACGCCGCGCGGGCGATCGAGGCGACAGAAACGACGCACCTCGCCTATGTCGAGACCGGGGACGCCGCGACGGACGAAATCTCCCGGCAGGGCCTCGACGGCCTGTCGCAATACATCGCCTCGAAGACCGCGCTGGAGCCGGGCAAGCCAATGCCGGTCGACATCGCGACGGACGAACTCTCCTTCTACCCGATCCTCTACTGGCCGATCCACGCCTCGGCCCCGATGCCGAGCCAGGAGGCGATCAGCCGCGTCGACGCCTACATGAAGCAGGGCGGCACGGTGCTCTTCGACGTCGAGGGAGACGCGATGGGCGACCTCTCGGGCCAGACGGTCTCGGCCGGGCAGCGCCGGCTGCGCGACATCCTCGCCGACCTCGACATTCCGCCGCTCGAGCCGGTGCCGGCCGACCACGTTCTGACAAAGGCCTTCTACATCATGGACAGCTTCCCCGGACGGCACACGGGCTCGGACCTCTGGGTCGAGTCGCTCGTGCGCTCGGCCGACGCGGAAGCGCGGCCGGCGAACGCGGGTGACGGCGTGTCCTCGATCATGATCACGTCGAACGACTTCGCCAGCGCCTGGGCGGTCGACGGCAACGGGCTCTTTGTCTTCCCGACCGACAACGCCGATCCGTCGCAGCGCGAATACGCCTACCGGGCGGGGGTCAACATCGTGATGTACGTGCTGACCGGCAACTACAAGGCCGACCAGGTGCACGTGCCCGCCCTTCTCGAACGCCTGGGGCAGTGACGCCATGATCTGGTCGATCGACGTCTCGCCCTTCTTCCCCTGGAGCGTGATCGCGATCCTCGCCGTCCCGGCGGTGCTCCTCGCGCTGGCGCTGCTCGCGGCGCGCATGCGCGGCGCCGTGGTACGCAGCCTCGCGCTCGTCGCTCTGGTGCTGGCGCTCCTCAATCCCGTGATCCTCCGCGAGGAACGCGATCCCCTGAAGAGCGTCGTCGCCGTCGTCGTCGATCGCAGCCAGAGTCAGACGATCGGCGAACGCACGGCACAGACCGACGCCGCGGTGGAGGAGATTCGCCGCAACCTCGCCGCCTTCCCGCAGTTCGAGGTACGCACGATCGAGGCGCGCTCGGCCGGCGAGGGCGACGCGACGACGGCGCTCTTCGGTGCGCTGCGCGACGGCCTTCGCGACGTGTCGCCCGCCCGCGTCGGCGGCGCGATCATGGTGACCGATGGGCAGGTGCACGACATTCCCGAGAACGCCGCCGCGCTCGGCTTCGACGCGCCCGTTCATGCGCTCGTCACCGGTCGGCCGAACGAGTTCGACCGACGGCTTGACCTCGTGACCGCGCCCCGCTTCGCGCTCGTCGACCAGCCGCATACGCTGACATTCCGCGTCGTGGAAGAGGGCGAAGGCGCCTCGACCAACCCCGTCGAGGTGCAGGTCTTCCTGAACGGCGACCTCGTCGAGCGGCGCAATGCCGTGCCGGGGCAGGACACCAACGTCCAGATCACCCTGCCGCGCGCCGGCAAGAACATCGTGGAACTATCGGCGGCGCGCGAGACCCGCGAGATCACGCCGGTCAACAACCGCGCCATCGCGGTGATCGACGGTATCCGCGAGAATCTGCGCGTGCTCCTCGTCTCCGGCGAGCCGCATGCGGGCGAGCGCACGTGGCGCAATCTCCTGAAGTCGGACGCCGCGGTCGACCTCGTCCACTTCACGATCCTGCGCCCGCCGGAAAAGCAGGACGGCACGCCGATCAACGAATTGTCGCTGATCGCTTTTCCGACGCGCGAATTGTTCGTCGAGAAGATCGAGGACTTCGATCTCATCATCTTCGACCGATACCAGCGACGCGGCGTGCTGCCGACGCTCTACTACGACTACATCGCCCAGTACGTGCAGAACGGCGGCGCCATGCTGATCGCCTCGGGCCCGGAATATGCGGGGCCGGACTCCGTCGCCAACTCTCCGCTCAGCGCGATCCTCCCGGCGCTGCCGACCGGCGAGGTCGACCAGCGCGCCTTCCGGCCGACCCTCTCCGACCTCGGCCGCAAGCACCCGGTGACGCGCGACCTGCCGGGCGCCGGTGCGACACCCCCGGACTGGAGCCCGTGGTTCCGTTCGATCGACGTGGGCGAGACGCGCGGCGAGACCGTGATGACCGGTCCGGACGGCAAGCCGCTCCTCGTGCTCGACCGCGCCGGCGAGGGCCGCGTCGCCCTCCTCCTGTCCGACCAGGGCTGGCTGTGGTCGCGCGGTTTCGAGGGCGGCGGCCCGCACGTGCCGCTGTTCCGCCGCCTCGCCCACTGGCTGATGAAGGAGCCGCAGCTGGAGGAGGAGGCGCTGGACGCCGAGGCGCTCGGCACCGACCTGACGGTCACGCGCCACACGATCGGCGACGATCCGGGGCCAGCCACGGTCGTCACCCCCTCGGGCCGCGCGCTGCAGCTGCCGCTGACGCAAGGGGCGGCCGGCGAATGGCGCGGCACGCTGAACGCCGACGAGCTCGGGCTCTACCAAGTGGCGAACGGCGATCTGCGGGCGCTCGCCAATGTCGGGCCGGTGAACCCGCGCGAATATCGCGAGGCGATCTCGACCACGCAGAAGCTGCAGCCGACCGCCGATGCGACGCGCGGCTCGACGCGGCGTCTCGCGGAGGCCACCGGCGGCGTGTCGGTGCCACGCATCGTACCGGTGTCGGGCCGGGCGGACGCGGACGGGCGCGACTGGATCGGGCTGAAGACCACGGAGGAAAGCGTCCTGCGCGGTGTCGACCGGACGCCGCTGTTTGCGGGCTTCCTCGGTCTTGCCGTCCTCCTGCTGGCGCTTTCCGCCACGTGGTATCGCGAAGGTCGCTGACGTCAGCGACGCCGGCGGACGTTTTCGCGCCGTCGAGGGGTTACGATCTGCGCATCGGCTCCTTATTTCGCAGCTGCAGCATGAGGCTGGACACCGCGTCCTCTCGTGCGGCAGTGATCAACGGGAGGAGTGGATGGAAGGCATAGAGGCATGGCCCGCATCTGTCTCGCCCTGCAGGGCGGCGGCGCGCACGGCGCATTCACCTGGGGCGTCCTCGACCGTCTCCTCGACGACGACACGATCGAGATCGCGGCCGTCAGCGGCACCAGCGCCGGT
>NZ_CAJYIU010000120.1 GCF_913775355.1 uncultured Aureimonas sp. | reverse complement strand
GCCGTCGTCAGGCGCTGGCGCGCTTGCGGCCGAAGGCGACGGCGAGGACGATCAGGGCGCCCGCCACCATGTTCTGCTCGCTGACGTCGAGGCCCATGATGATCAGGCCGTTGTTGATCGTGCCGATGAGGAGCGCGCCGACGAAGGTGCCGATGATGGTCGCCTTGCCGCCGAAGAGCGAGGTGCCGCCGAGGATGACGGCCGCGATCGCCGCGAGCTCCGCGCCGGTGCCGAAGTTGTAGCGCGCCGTCTGCATCATGCCGGAATAGAGCATGCCGGCGACCGCACCCGCCGCGCCCGAGATCAGGAAGCAGTAGAGCTTGATGCGCTTGACCGGAACGCCCGAATACTGCGCCGCCACGCGGTTGCCTCCGGTCGCCAGCACCTGCCGGCCGAAGGACGTGTAGCGCAGGACGACGTGGCCGACGGCGGCGATCACGAGCGACCAGAGGAAGAGCGAGGGGATGCCTGCCACGTTGCCGGAGCCGAAGATGCCGGTGAAGGTGGTGTCGGAGATCGCCACGGGCTTGGTGTAGGTCAGGCGCATGTCGAGGCCGCGCACGAACTGCATCATGCCGAGCGTGACGAGGAACGAGGGGATGTTGACGACAGTGACGAAGAAGCCGTTGATCGCCCCGACGGCGAGGCCCGCGAGGATCGCCGCCACGACGCCGCCGACGATGCCGAAGCCCGCCTGCATCACGAGCGCGGCAACGAGAGCCGAGAGCGCCGCCGTCGAGCCGATCGACAGGTCGAGTTCGCCCGCCGCGATGACGAAGGTCATCGCGATCGCCATGACCGCGATCATCGAGGTCGTGCGCGTGATGTTGAAGAGGTTGGCGGTGGTCAGGAAGCCCTTGTCGCCGATCGTGACGGCGAAGAAGAGCAGAACGGCCGCGAAGAAGAAGTAGACGACGAAGTCGCTCCACTGGATCGTCGAGCGCCGGACCGCCGGTTTGGTGGCGGCTGCGGCCGGGGCCGCCGATGCGTTAGCCTTGGACTGCATGGTGCAGCACCTCCTCCGATGCGATGTCGCGGCGTTCCATGGTTCGAACGACGGCGCCGTCGTGCAGCACGACGAGGCGGTCGCTGAGGGCGAGAAGTTCCTCGAACTCCGAGGAGATGACGACGACGGCCGTGCCCTTGTCGGCGATCGCGCGCACGATCGCGACGATGTCGGCCTTGGCGCCGATGTCGACGCCGACCGTCGGCTCGTCGAGGATCAGGAGGCGCGGATTGCGGGCGAGCCATTTCGCCAGCACGACCTTCTGCTGGTTGCCGCCCGACAGGAGCCGCACGACCTTTCCCAGGCCGTCGGTGCGGATCTTGAGGTCGCGCACCGCCGCCTCGCCCTCGTTCGCCGCCTCGCGGTCGCGCACGAAGAGCCCGCGCCCGAAGCGCTGGAGGCTCGGAAGCATGAAATTGTCGTGGACCGTGTGCTCGAGGACGAGGCCTTGGCGGCGGCGGTCCTCCGGCACCAGCGCGACGCCGGCGGCCATCGCCTCGGCGGTCGAGGTCACCGGCTTGCCGTCGATCCGGACGCTCCCGGCTCCGATCGGGCGCACGCCGAAGATGGCCTCCGCGATCTCGGTGCGGCCCGAGCCCATGAGGCCCGCAAGGCCGACGATCTCGCCGGCCGCGACCGTGAAGCTCGCGCCCCGCACGCGGTTGCCGACGTCGAGCCCCTCCACTTCGAGGACGGGCCTCGCGTTCGGTTCGCGCGCGCGCTCGCGATAGGTCAGAGAGGCGACCGAGCCGGAGCCCAGCATCGCCTCGATCAGCCCGTCCATGCCGACGTTGCGGCATTCGTCGGTCAGCACCGTCTGGCCGTCGCGCATCACCGTCACGCGGTCGCAGATCGTGAAGATCTCCGACATGCGGTGCGAGATGTAGACGATCGAGATGCCGCTCTCCTTGAGGCGGCGGGCGATGCGGAAGAGCGACTGCGTCTCGGTCTCGGAGAGCGAGGAGGTCGGCTCGTCCATGATGAGGACGCGCGCGTTCTTCGACAACGCCTTGGCGATCTCCACCATCTGGCGCGCGCCGGTGGACAGGAGTTCGACGGGCGTACGCGGGTCGATGTCCTCGCCGAGGTCCTTCAGGATTTCGGCCGCGCGCCGGCGCGCCGCGCCGTCGTCGAGGAGGCCGCCGGCGCGGCGCGGCTCGCGGTGGAGGAAGATGTTCTGCGCGACGGTGAGCGTCGGCACGAGGCTGAGTTCCTGGAAGATCATCGCGACGCCGGCCGCTTCCGCCTCCAGCGGAGTCTGGAAGTTCAGTTCGCGGCCTTCGAGCGTCAGCGTCCCGGCATCGCGGGTGTAGACGCCGGTCAGGATCTTCATCAGCGTCGACTTGCCGGCGCCGTTGCCGCCCATCAGGGCGTGGATCTCGCCGCGGCGCAGCTCGAACTGCGCCTTCTTGAGGACCGGGATGCCGTTGAACGACTTCTCCATGTCCCGCATCTCAAGGATGGTCGCGTCCTGCATGCCCTCTGGCTCCTCGATGCGCAGCGAACGGCGGCTTTGGGCAAGACGGCGGAAGCGGCACAACGCCGCTTCCGCCGGCTCGTCAGTTCGACAGGGCGGCCGACATCTCGGCCGGCAGGTCGTGGCGGTAGATCGTCTTGTAGGACGCCGGCAGGTTCTCGCGGTTGACGGCGAGCGGCGGCACGACGACGTAGGGCGGGGTCGTCTCGCCGATCAGCGCGAGGGCGCCGACCTTGGCCTCGGCCGCGCCCTGGTCGTAGGGGCGCTGCGAGGAGATGCCGGCGATAAAGCCCTTGCCCGCCATGTTGGCGGCGACGATCTGGTCGAAGTTCTCGCAGACGATCTTGAAGTTCTCCGGCGACAGGCCGGCGATCTGGGCGGCGGTCGCCGCGCCCATCGCCGGGATGCTCCAGGAACCGTAGAGGCCGTTGAGGTTGGGGTAGCGGGCGAGCAGCGCCTGCGCCACCTCCTGGCCCTTGTTCGGGTCGTCGTGGCCGGCGGCGGCGACGAGCTTCACGTCGGGATACTTCGCCATCAGGCGGGCGACGAAGCCCTCGTAGCGCAGGTTGGTGACGTAGAAATCGTTGGCGAAGTACATGGCCGCCACATCGCCCTTGCCGCCGATGGCGCGGGCGAGTTCGTCGGCGATGTACATGCCGAGCGCGAGGTTGTCGGACGAGACGATCGAGACGTAGTCCTTGCCCGGATCCATGCCGTCGACCGCCTGGTCGATGAAGACGACCTTGGTGCCGGCCTCGGCGATTCGCTTGTAGGCGGCGGCCGTGGTCTGGCCGTTCAGCGGGATCGAGACGAGGAGGTCGGGCTTCAGGACCGCGATGGAATCGAGGTCGGAGATCTGCTTGGCGTCGTCCCAGTTGGCGTTGGTCTCGGCCACGACCTCGATGCCGAGCGAGGCGAAGTTCTCCTTGAGGCCGTTCAGCTGCTCCGACGCCCAGTCGTCGCCGAGCCAGCCGAGCGAGATCGCGACCTTGAACTTGCCCGCCTTCACCTTGTCGATCTGCTCGGGAGTCAGCTGGATCGAGGAGCCGAGAACGCCCTTCTCGCCGCGCTGGCCGTCGCTGACGACGGTCGAGGAGAGATCGTCGATCTTGGCGAGCTCGAGCGTCTTCTCGCTCGGCGCCTGATACCAGAGCGGCTGGTCGAGATCGGCCGCGATGTTGTCGGCGGCGAAGGCACCGGTGGCGAGCGCCGAGCCGGACAGGAAGAGGGCGGCGCCGAAGGCGGCGCGCTGGAACATGCGCATGGATTTCCTCCCGGAAGATCAGGTTTTGGCAGACGTTCGGATGTCGGGGGCGCGCCGGTTTCCTCGCGCGGCGCGCCGGTCGTGTCAGGCGCGGTTCAGCATGAACTCGCGCAGCATGGTGGCGAGGCGCTCCTCGGCCTCCCAGGCGAGGCTGTGGCCGCATTCCTCGAAGACCTCGGAGCGCTCGACGCCCTCGGAGACCTTGAGCATCTGGTCGCGCACCAGGGGGCCGAAGAATTCCGGCGCGCCGACCGTCATGATCGGGAGCGTCAGCTTCTTTTCCTTCAGCTCCTTGTTGATGCGCCCGTTCTTGAGACCGGCGCGATAGGTCTCGAGACAGCCGCGCAGGCCGCCCGGCGCCGAGAGGCGGGCGATCCATTCCGAGATGGCCTCGTCGGAGATCGCCGTCGGGTTCCAGGTCTCGGCCTTGATCCAGAACTCCCAGAACTCGCGCTCGCGGCCCTGGATCAGCATCTCGGGCAGGTGGGGGATCCAGAAGAAGGGGATGTGCCAGACCCAGACGCCCTGCTGGCGGTACTGGGCGGAGATGTTGTCGGGCGTGAAGTTCGACCACTCCTCGAGCCCTTCGCCCGAGAGGAGCATCTCGCAGAAGGAGAGGGTCTTCACCCGGTCGCGCTGCGTGGCGGCGAGCACATAGGCGAACTCGGCGCCGCGGTCCTCGCCGTGGAGGTGGAACTCGTGGTGGCCGAGCTGCGTCATCAGCTCCGCCATGTCATTGGCGTTGGTGAGGCTGTCGTAGCCCTCCTCGACAGGCGGCTTGTCGGTGTAGCCGAAGCCGCGCAGGTCCGGCGCCACCACGGTGAAGTGCTCCGTCAGGAGCGGCATGAGCTTCGCCCAGTAATAGTGGGTCTTCGGCGTGCCGTGCATCAGGAGCAGCGCGGGGCCCGTGCCCGCCGTCACGTAGTGCATGCGGATGCCGTTCACCCGCGCACGGCCGTGCTTCACCGGCCGCCCAGCGTGGTCGACGATCTCAACCATCCATCCTCCCATCCGCCCGATCTGTCCGGCGGATCCGTCCTCCGCCGCGCCGCCGAGCGCCATCTCCACGACCGCACGATCTCAATTCGTGAACATTTTGTCAATATGGAAAACATGTGTTCAGTTATCGCGCGGCGATATAGGCCGATGGCGGGGGGTCATGGTCCCGCCGGCCGGAGGACGCGCTGCGCCGAGTCAAGAAAAGGGTTCGGGGGCTTGCGCGTCACGACCATCGGTCGGACCGTGCCCCTGAGTTTCCAGCCGCTCGCACGCAAATGTGCGAAGGAATCTCACGCGCCGACATGCGGCGGCAAGACGGCTGGCTGCCATTTTTCACCATCGGGACGCGAACCGGCCGCGGTTCAGATCCGGACCGGCACCGGCTGTCCGTGGGCCTCGGACGAGGCGAGGATCGCCTCGATCAGCGCATGCACCTTCAACGCCTCGCGCCCGGAGACGCGCGGGGTCCGGTGGTGCGCGACGGCCTCCAGGAAGTCGGCGAGCACGCGCTGGTGGTTAAGGCCGGAGAAGGCCATCGGGTCGGCGCCCGCCCCGTTGCTGCTGGCGCCGTCGTCGATCCGGCGGTGCGGGCCGTCGACGAGCCACAGATCGGCGCCGTCCGCGTCGAAGCGCAGCGATCCCCTGGTGCCGAAGATGTCGATCGCGTCGGGAAAGCCGGGAAAGGTCGCCGTGGTGGCGCTGACCGCCCCGAGCGCCCCACCCTCGAAGCGCAGGACCGCATGGGCGACGTCCTCGGTCTCCATCCGGTGGGCCCGGCTGGTCTTGGCGAGGCCCACGACCTCGAGCGGCAGACCGACGAGCGCGATCATCGCGTCGAGCGTGTGGATGCCCTGCGTCAGGAGCACGCCGCCGCCGTCCCGCGCGCGTGTTCCCCGGCCCGCCTCGTCGTAGTAGCTCTGCGGGCGGAAATTCGACAGGCGCGCACCGACGCTGACGATCTCGCCGAGACCGCCGTCGGCGATGAGCCGCCCGGCCGCCTCGATCGACGGGCGGAAGCGGTTCTGCAGGACGATGGCGAGCGTCACGCCCGCCGCCTCGCAGACGTCCACCAGCGCCCGTGCCCGCCGACCGTCGACCTCGAGCGGCTTTTCCAGGAGCACGGACTTGCCGGCCGCCGCCGTTCGACGGACGAGATCGAGATGGGTCGAGGGCGGCGTCAGGAGCATGACGGCATCGATCGACGGATCGTCGAGGATCGCCTCGAGGCTCGGCGCGGCCGTGAAGCCGTGCCGGGCGGCAAAGGCCGTGCGGCGCTCCACCGACGGGCTGAACACGCCGGCCACCTCGACCCGGTCGCGGAGCGCCTTCAACGCCGCGACATGTGGGGCCGCGGCCATGCCGAGACCGATCAATCCGAGCTTCATCCATTCCTCCTCAAGCGCGGCCGCCTTCCCCGCGGGCGCTCCCGCCGCTCGCCGGCGACGTGTCCCCTCCGACCTCTGATCCCCATGGGCGAGGGTTGGACAATCCGTCCAGCTTACAGCCGGAGGACGTCGTGCTTTGGGTTCCCCGCGACGGTCCGGCAAGGCCGGACGTCTGTTTTGGAGACCCTCCCGTGACCAAAGTTTCGAACCTGCCGTTCCTCGCCCTCATCGCCTCGATCATCGCCTTCGGCGTCGCCGTTCCCGCCGCGGTCCTTCTGACGCTCTGACAGCGACACCCGGGGCCGCTCGATGCGAGCCCCGAGATCCACAGCGCGAGACGAAGTCATCGTACAAGTTTTCAAGTCGTATGTTGACATGATTTCCTGACCGACGCTACGTTGGTCCTGCCTTGGGAGGGGCGGGACCAACATGGCGCTGATCGACCCGAACTACCTGTTTCCGGCCGACCCCGCCCTGCGCACTGTCGCCCGCGATCTCTACGACGGCGTCCGGGACCTGCCGATCGTCAGCCCCCACGGGCACACCGATCCCCGCTGGTACGCCGAGAATGCGGCCTTCCCCGATCCCGCCCAGCTCCTGATCGTTCCCGATCACTACATCTTCCGTATGCTGTTCAGCCAGGGACACCGGCTGGAGGACTTCGGTGTCGCGACGCTGGACAGCGCGCCGGTCGAGACGGACGGGCGGACGATCTGGCGGCGCTTCGCCAAGTCGTATGATCTCTTTCGCGGAACGCCCACCCGGTCCTGGCTCGACTACACGTTCCAGACGCTCTTCGGCCTCGACGTCCCGCTCGCGGAGCGGACGGCCGACCACTACTACGACACGATCGCCGAGGCGCTCGCGACCGACGCCTTCCGCCCCCGCGCGCTGTTCGAGCGCTTCCGCATCGAGGTCATCGCGACGACCGACGGCGCGCTCGACGACCTGTCGGCGCACCGTGCGATCCGCGACAGCGGCTGGCAGGGCCGCGTCGTGCCGACCTATCGCCCCGACGCCGTGGTCGATCCCGACTTCGAGGGCTTTGCCGCCAATCTCGATCGGCTCGCCGACGTCTCGGGCGCCGATACCGGCACCTGGAACGGCTATCTCGATGCGCACCGCCGGCGCCGGGCCGCGTTCCAGGCGCTCGGCGCGACGGCGACCGACCACGGGCACCCGACCGCCGAGACTGCCAACCTATCGGTGGCCGAGGCCGCCCGCCTCTTCGACCGGGTGCGCCGGGGCGCGGCCGATGCCGGCGAGCGCGCCCTCTTCCGCGCCCAGATGCTGACCGAGATGGCGCGCATGAGCGCCGAGGACGGGCTGGTGATGCAGATCCATCCCGGCTCGCTCCGCAACCATTCGGCCGCGATGTTCGCCCGCTTCGGCCGAGACAAGGGCTTCGACATCCCGACGCGCACCGATTACGTGCGTGCGCTCCAGCCGCTTCTCGACGCCGTCGGCACCGATCCGCGCGCGAGCGTCATCCTCTTCACGCTGGACGAGACGAGCTACGCGCGCGAACTCGCCCCGCTCGCCGGCGTCTATCCCGCGCTGAAGCTCGGCCCCGCCTGGTGGTTCCACGACAGCCCGGAAGGCATGCGCCGCTTCCGCGAGGCGACGACCGAGACGGCCGGCTTCTACAACACGGTCGGCTTCAACGACGACACGCGCGCCTTCCCCTCGATCCCCGCGCGCCACGACGTCGCGCGGCGCGTCGACTGCACCTTCCTCGCCCGCCTCGTCACCGAGCACCGCCTGCGCGAGGCGGAAGCGCACGAGCTGGCCCACGACCTCGCCTACGGCCTCGCCAAGAAGGCCTACCGGCTCTGATACCGCCACGCCGTCGAACGAGCGCGATCGACGACGCAAGGCGCAAGCCCGGACGGGCGTCCGACGCCTGCGGACGAGGCAGCTCAAGGCACGACTGACCAGAACAGGGCGAAAAGCCCGGACCCTTTGGAGGAACACAAAATGCGCATGATGAAACTCTTGGCGGGCGTCGCGCTCGCGTCTCTTCTCGGCATGGGCGCAGCCGGCGCCCAGACGCTCCTTCGCTCGTCCGACACCCACCCGGACGGCTATCCGACGGTCGAGGGCGTCAAGTATTTCGGCGAGCTGGTGAAGGAGCGCACGGCCGGGCGCTACGAGGTGGAGGTCTACCACTCCGCCCAGCTCGGCGAGGAGAAGGACACGATCGAGCAGGTGCGCTCGGGGGTCATCCAGCTGAACCGCGTCTCCATGGCGCCCTTCAACGGCACGGTGAAGGAGACGATCGTCCCGGCGCTGCCCTACGTCTTCCGCGACGAGGAGCACATGCACAAAGTGATGGACGGCCCGGTCGGCGACCAGATCAAGGCGGCCTTCGAGCCGGCCGGCCTCGTCGCCCTCGCCTTCTACGATGCGGGCTCGCGCTCCTTCTACAACTCCAAGAAGCCGATCCGCACGGTGGCGGACCTCGCCGGCCTGAAGTTCCGCGTCATCCAGTCCGACATCTTCGTCGACATGACGTCGGCGCTCGGCGCCAATGCGACCCCGATGCCCTACGGCGAGGTCTATTCCTCGATCGAGACCGGCGTCATCGACGGGGCCGAGAACAACTTCCCGAGCTACGACACGGCGCGCCACGTCGAGGTCGCGAAGTACTATTCGCTCGACCAGCACACGATCCTTCCCGAGGTCTTCGTGATGAACAAGGCGGCCTTCGACGCCCTGACGCCGGAGGATCAGGCGATCTTCCGCCAGGCCGCCAAAGACAGCGTCGGACGCCAGCGCGAGTTGTGGACCGCGATGACGGAGAGCTCGCGCAAGAAGGTCGAGGAGGCCGGCGCCGAGATCAACGAGGTCGAGAAGCAGGGCTTCATCGACGCGATGAAGCCGGTCTACGACAAGCACGTGAAGGACGACGTCCTGCGCAAGCTCGTCGAGGACGTGCGCGCGACGCAGTAAAGGCGGCTCTATCGGGGTCGGCACCGCCGGCCCCGACCCCTATTCCACAGCCAGCCGAAGGCCGCGCGTCACCGCGCGCGGCATCGGCGCCCCGCACCCCTGCCTCCCCCGCGCAACGGATGATCCGATGTCCGCACAGCCGATCTATGGCGTCCCGATCCTGTCACGGTTCAACCTCGCCGCCCTCTATGTCGCGGGCATCGGGCTCGTCCTGATGACGCTGATGGTCGGCTGGCAGGTCTTCTGCCGCTACGTCCTCAACGATTCGCCCAGCTGGACCGAGCCCGGCGCGGTGATGCTGATGAGCTGGTTCATCTTTCTCGGCGCCGCCGTCGGCGTGCGCGAGAACAACCATCTCGGCTTCGACGTCCTCCTCTATGTCGTGCCGCCCGGCGGCAAGAAGTGGCTGCGGATGATCTCCGACATCGCGATCCTCGTCTTCGGGATCGGCATGGTCTGGTACGGCTCCAGCCTCGTCGCGCTCACCGCCGCGACCACGCTGCCCGCGCTCGGCATCTCCGGCGCCTGGGACTACTACCCGATCGTCGGCGGCGGGGCGCTCGTCTCGCTGTTCGCGCTGGAGCGCATCGTCCTGCGCCTGTCGGGCGCGCCGATCGACGCGGCGCTCGACGAGGTCGCCCCGTCCGAGATCGCGGTCGAACTCGAGAACATCGCCGACGTGCGCCGCGACGCGGCCGACCTCAACGCCAAGGGCTGACCGTCATGGAACTCCTGATCCTCTTCGGCAGCTTCACGGCCCTGATGCTGATCGGCACGCCGATCGCCTTCTGCCTCGGCATCTCGAGCCTCGCCACGGTCGCCTATATGGGCCTGCCGCCGCTCGTCGTGTTCCAGCGGCTGAATTCGGGCATGAGCGTCTTCTCGATGCTCGCCATCCCCTTCTTCATCTACGCCGGCGACCTGATGGTGCGCGGCGGCATCGCCGGGCGCATCGTCGCCTTCGCGGCCAGCGTCATCGGCCACGTGCGCGGCGGCTTGGGGCAGGTCAACATCCTGACCTCGACCCTCTTCGGCGGCATTTCCGGCTCGGCGGTGGCGGAAGCGGCGGCCGTCGGCAGCATCATGATCCCGCAGATGAAGTCGCGCGGCTACGGCGCGGACTACGCCGTCAACGTCACCTCGATGGCGGCGCTGATCGCGCTTCTCCTGCCGCCCTCGCACAACATGATCATCTACTCGATCTCGGCGGGCGGGCGCATCTCGATCGCCGACCTCTTCACCGCCGGCATCATCCCCGGCCTGCTTCTCGCCGCCTCGCTGATGGTTACGGCCTATATCGTGGCGCGAAAGCGCGGCTATCCGACCGAGCCCTTCCAGGGGTTCCTCGTGATCGGCCATCTCCTGGCCGCCGCCGTTCCCGGCCTCCTTCTCATCGCGATCATCTTCGGCGGCGTGCGGTCCGGCATCTTCACGGCGACCGAGAGCTCCTGCATCGCCGTCCTCTACGCACTCCTTGTCACCACCTTCGTCTATCGGCAGCTGACTTGGGCCGACTTCGTTCACGCGACGATGGGCGCGGTGCGCACCACCGCCATGGTCCTCCTCATCATCGGCACGGCCGCCGCCTTCTCCTGGCTGATGGCGTTCCTGCGTGTGCCGGCGACGCTGGTCGACTGGATGCAGGGGCTGTCCGACAACCCGATCATGATCCTCCTCCTCCTCAACGTCCTGATGCTCTTACTCGGCACCTTTATGGACATGGGGCCGACGATCATCATCACGACGCCGATCTTCCTGCCGATCGCCACCGCCTACGGCATCGATCCCGTGCATTTCGGGGTGATCATGATCCTGAACTACGGCATCGGGCTGAACACGCCGCCCGTCGGCGGGGTGCAGTTCGTGGCCTGCGCCGTCGGCCGGATCACGGTATGGGAGGCGATGCGCTCCGTATGGCCGTTCTACGGGGCGGGCGTCGTGGTCCTGCTGCTCGTGACCTACATTCCCGCCCTGTCGCTGTGGCTGCCAGCCGTGTTCCGATAAGGGTCTGACCGATGTCCGAAGCATTCGTGGATGGGCGCGTCGAGCGCAAGGCGAAGCTCTCGGAGTCCGTCGTCAGCGCGCTTCGCGCCCAGATCATCGCCGGCGACTTCGCCGTCGGCGAGAAGCTGCCGACCGAGACGCGCATGTCCGAGATCTTCGGCGTCAGCCGCACCGTGGTGCGCGAGGCCGTCGCCATCCTGTCGGCCGACGGGCTGGTCGAGCCGCGCCACGGCGCGGGCGTCTTCGTGCGGATGAACCCGCAGCGCCGCATCGCCTCGATCGCCGCCGACGTCGGCGACCGCATCAGCCAGGCGATCAACGTGCTCGAGGTGCGCATGGGCATCGAGATCGAGAGCGCGGGGCTCGCGGCCGAGCGCTGCAACGCCTCGCAGGCGGCCCGCATCCAGGAGGCCTTCTTCGAGTTCGACCGCCTCATCCCGCTCGGCGAGCAGACCGGCAAGGCGGACTTCGCCTTCCACCGCGAGATCGCGGCGGCGACCAACAATCCGTTCTACGTCGACATCCTCGACGCGCTCGGCGACCGCACCATCCCCTGCGACCGCACCTCGCCCTGGTATTCGGTCGAGGTTCTCTCGCCGCAATACCTGATGGGTCTGCAGCGCGAGCATCTCGCGGTGCTCCAGGCGATCACGGCGGGCGACCCGACGGGCGCGCGCGACGCGATGCGCCGGCACCTCACCTCCGCCCAGCAGCGCTACCGCCGCCGCCTCGCCCACCAACAGGACTCCTATGCCGCCGCCGCCGGCGGCCAGCGCCCTCCCGATACGGAACCAGGACCATCATGACGATCGACCACGAGACACGCTTCGCCGTCCATCCCGATGCGGCAGCAGCCATGGGCACCGAGGACCTCCGCCGGCACTTCCTGATCCAGGACCTCTTCCAGCCCGGCCGCATCCGCCTCACCTACACCCACTACGACCGCATGATCGTCGGCGGTGCCGTTCCGGGCGCCGATCCCCTCCCCCTCGAAACCATCCGCCCCAACGGCACCGCGCGTTTCCTCGAGCGCCGCGAACTCGTCGTCGTCCATGTCGGCGGCGGCGCGGCGGAGATCCGTGCCGGCGAAGAGAGCCACACGCTCCGGCCGCGCGACATGCTCTATGTCGGCATGGGCGAGGACGTCGCGTTCCGCTCCGCCGATGCCGGCGATCCCGCGCGGCTCTATCTCCTGTCGGCGCCCGCCCACCGCGCCCTGCCGACGCGGCACCTGCCGCATGCGGCGGCCAAGCGCATGGATCTCGGCGCCCGCGCCACCGCCAACGAGCGCTCGATCTTCCAGTACACGACGACGATCGAGACCTGCCAGATCGTCGTCGGCATGACCCAGCTGGCCGAAGGCTCGGTCTGGAACACGATGCCCGCGCACATCCACGACCGGCGGATGGAGGCCTATCTTTACTTCGACCTGCCCCCCGAGGCGCGGGTCTTCCACATGATGGGCGCGCCCGACGAGACGCGCCACATCGTCATGGCCAACGAGGAGGCGGTCGTCTCGCCGCCCTGGTCGATCCATTCGGGCTGCGGCACCAGCGCCTACGCCTTCGTCTGGGCGATGGCGGGCGACAACGTCGACTACACCGACATGGACCCCGCGCCCCTGAAGGACATGCGCTGATGACCCCGGATCCCTTCAGCCTTCGGGGCCGCCGCATCGCAGTGACCGGCGCCAACACCGGGATCGGCCGGGGCATCGCGCTCGCCGTCGCCCGCGCCGGGGGCACGGTCGTCGGCATCGGCCGTTCGGCGATGGACGAGACCGCCGCCGAAATCGAGGCGGCGGGCGGCGTGTTTTCGAGCTGCCGCGTCGATCTGTCGAACGTCGCGGCAGGCGTCGAGGCGCTGGACGACATCATGGGCGAGGCGCCGCTCGACGGTCTCGTCAACAATGCCGGGATCATCCGGCGGGCGGATTCCACCGAGTTCACCGAGGCCGACTGGGACGCGGTGATGGACGTGAACCTGAAGTCGGTGTTCTTCCTGTCTCAGGCCTTCGCGCGAAGCTGCCTCTCCGCCGGCCGGCCCGGACGGATCGTCAACATCGCCTCGCTCCTGTCGTTCCAGGGCGGCATCCGCGTGCCGTCCTACACGGCGGCCAAGCACGGCGTCGCGGGGATCACCAAGATCCTGGCCAACGAATGGGCGGCGCGCGACATCAACGTCAACGCCATCGCGCCCGGCTACATCGAGACCAACAACACGGCGGCGCTGCGCGCCGACCCGGACCGATCCCGCGCGATCCTCGAGCGCATCCCGGCCGGTCGCTGGGGCGAGGCCGACGACATCGGCGCGGCGACGGTGTTCCTTCTCGCCGACGCCGCACGCTACATCCATGGCGCCATCCTGCCGGTCGACGGCGGCTGGCTGGCGAGGTGACCCCGATGACCGCGACCCCCGACATCTTCGCACGCGCCGGCGACGGCACTTGGGAGCCGACGCCCGACGGCAACGAGCGGCGCATCGTGTGCTGGACGCCGGAGCTCATGATGGTGGAGTTCCGCTTCGAGGCCGGCGGCGTCGGCTGGCTGCACGAGCACCCGCACGTCCAGTCGAGCTATGTCGCGGAAGGCGCCTTCGAGGTGACCGTGGACGGGCGCACCGAGACGCTGCGCGCGGGCGACTGCTTCATCGTGCCGTCCGGCCTGCGGCACGGCGTGAAGGCGCTGGAGAAGGGCCGTCTCGTCGACACGTTCACGCCGCACCGCGCCGACTTCCTGTAGCGACCGCATCCGCCGGCGTTGCCCCGCACCGCCGCATCGGGCAAGGAGCGGGGCAACGCTGGCGGAGGCTCGACATGCGACGACTGGTTGGGGCGATCGGCCTGTGGACGTGGCTCTTCAGTGGCCTGCCGGCGCAGGCCGAGGAGGCGGCAAGCCCCTGCGCGCCCGACCGCTTCGAGGACGCGGCCTATCTCGTCTGTACGGTCGACCCGGTCGCCTCCGACCTCCGGCTCTTCTGGCGCGGTTCCGACGGCGCGCCGTTCCGGCGGTTCGCAAGCCTTGCCGAAGCGCTGGAACCTGAGGGCCGCACGCTGATCTTTGCCGTCAACGCCGGCATGTACGACACCGACTTCTCGCCGATCGGCCTCTATGTCGAGGACGGACGCGAGCTGCGACCGCTCGACCGGACGGTGATGACCGGCTCGCCCGGCAGCATCCCGAACTTCTACAAGCAGCCGAACGGCGTCTTCTTTCTCGGCGAGGCGGGCGCGGGCATCCTTTCGAGCGATGCCTTCGAGACCAGGCGCCCGCAGGTGCGCTTCGCCACCCAGTCCGGCCCGATGCTGGTGATCGGCGGCGCGCTGCACCCGGCCCTCATCCCCGGCTCCAGCGACCGCACGCGGCGCAGCGGTGTCGGCGTGTGCGAAAACGGTAGGGTCCGCGTCGCGATCAGCGAGGGGCGCGTCAACTTCCACGACTTCGCGCGGCTGTTCCGCGACCATCTCGGCTGCCCCGACGCCCTGTTCCTCGACGGCGGCAACGGAACGGGGCTCTACGACCCGGCGCTCGGGCGCGACGACACGTCGTGGCACGGCGGCTACGGCCCGATGCTCGCTCTGGTGCGCTGATCCCGCACCCGTCATGCGGCCTTGCGGCGCGGACGGCTTGAAGCGACCGGCACGGCGGTCATCTAGCGGTGACCACCGCCGCCCGAGGATGCCGCCGCACCGATGACCACGATCCGCTTCGTTCTCGGCGACCAGCTGTCGCGCAACCTGTCGAGCCTGTCGGACCTTGCCAAGGGCGACGTCGTGCTGATGGCGGAGGTCGACGACGAGGCGACCTATGTGCGCCACCACCAGCGCAAGATCGCCTTCCTGTTCGCCGCCATGCGGCACTTCGCAGCCGACCTGAAGGCGGACGGCGTCCGCGTCGACTACCTCAGCCTCGGGGGCGAGCGGAAGGCCGCAAGCTTTGGCGAGGCGCTCGGCGACGCCATCGCCCGCCACAAGGCGAGCCGCGTCGTCGTCACCGAGCCCGGCGAATGGCGCGTTCTCGAGATGATGAAGGGCTGGGAGGCCGCGTTCGGCGTCCCCGTCGAGATCCGCCCCGACGACCGTTTCCTGTGCTCGCTCGACGAGTTCGAAGCCTACGCCGGGGACCGGTCGTCGCTCCTGATGGAGGCGTTCTATCGCGGCATGCGCGAGCGCACCGGCTACCTGATGGGCCCCGACGGCAAGCCGGAGGGCGGCCGCTGGAACTTCGACGCCGAGAACCGCAAGCCGCTCCCCAAACGCATCATCGTACCCCAGCGACCGCATTTCGAGCCGGACGAGACGACTGAAGGAGTGCTGGCGCTAGTCGCACGTCGCTTCGGCAACCATTTCGGCTCGCTCGCCGACTTCGACTATCCGGTGACGCGAAGCGATGCGAAGCGCTACCTCGCGTGGTTCGCCGGCAAGGCGCTGCCGGATTTCGGCGCCTACGAGGACGCGATGCGCCAGGGCGAGCCGCTTCTCTTTCACTCCCACCTGTCGGCGCTGATCAACTGCGGCCTTCTCGATCCGCGGGAATGCTGCGAGGCGGCGGAGGCCGCCTACCGCGCCGGCACGGTGCCGCTGAATGCCGCCGAAGGCTTCATCCGCCAGATCATCGGCTGGCGCGAGTTCGTGCGCGGGGTCTACTGGCGCGAGATGCCGGGCTACGGCGCGCGCAATGCGCTCGAGGCGACGCGCCCGCTGCCCGACTTCTTCTGGACCGCCGACACGGACATGAACTGCCTGAAGCAGTCGATCGGCGAGACCGCGGCCAACGCCTACGCCCACCACATCCAGCGCCTCATGGTGATCGGCAACTTCTGCCTTCTCGCCGGTCTCGACCCGGTGGAGGTGCAGGAATGGTATCTCGTCGTCTATCACGACGCCTACGAATGGGTGGAGATGCCGAACGTCGTCGGCATGATCCTCTACGCCGACGACGGCGTCTTCGCGACGAAGCCCTATGCGGCGTCGGGCAACTACATCAACAAGATGTCGAACTACTGCGGCCACTGCCGCTACGACGTGAAGCAGCGCACCGGCGAGGACGCCTGCCCGTTCAACTACCTCTACTGGGACTTCATCGCCCGCCACCGCGAGCGCTTCGAGGACAATCCGCGCATGAGCCGGACGGTCTACACGCTCTCGCATATGGACGAGACGAAGGTCGAGGCGATGCGCGGCGACGCCGGCCGCTTCCTCGACGCGCTCCAGCCCTATCGTCAAACTTGAGCGGCGGCGCCCGTCACGGGCTGGCCGGCCAGGCCGTCTCGATGCTGGCGAGAAACGCGGTGAGGACGTCGCTGCCGCGCCTCGCGCGCGGCGTATAGAGCTCGAACAGGCAGACATAACCGACATCGCCCGGCCGGATGCGGCGCATGCGACCGGCGGCAAGATCGGCCTCAGCCGCGTGATGCGGCAGGAAGCCAATGAAGCGGCCGGAGCGGATCAGGATGAGTTCCGGCTCGATCTGCTGCACCGTCGCCTCGATGCGCCAGCGGATGCGGCGCATGCCGTCCTCCTCGCGCCAGTAGCCGCGATGGACATAGGGCGCGGCGGCCAACACCTCGTCGGTCAGTTCCGCGTCGGGCCGCTCGAAGAACGGGTGGCCGGCGCCGCAGTAGAGGCCGTGGCTCTCCTCGTAGAGCGGGCGGTAGTCCAGCCCCTCGACGCGAGAGCGATGGCTGCCGATGCCGCAATGGTAGAGCCCTTCGGCGACCTTCGGCTGGATGTCCTGCGGCCGCTCCTGCACCAGCACCAGCCGCACGTCGGGCGCCGTGCGGCCGAAGGCGGCGATCACCTCGGTGATGCGGTTAGCGGGATCGCTCGCCACGGAATCGAGGATGGCGACGCGCAGCTCGCCCCGAAGCTCGCCCTTGAGGGCGGCGACATCGGCGGCAAAGTCGCCGAGCGCCTGCGCGAGGCGTCGCGAGGCCTCGTGCACCGCCTGGCCGCGCTCCGTCAGCCGGAAGCCGCCGCGCCCGCGCTGGCAGAGCGAGAAGCCGATGCGCTCCTCGAGCGCGGTCATGTGGTTGCTGATCGTCGACTGGCCGATGTTGAGTTCGGCCTCGGCGCCGGCATAGCCGCCCCCGCGCACCACGGCGTCGAACACCTGGAGAAGACGCAGGTCACTTCCCGAGACACGCATCGAACCCGCCTTTCCCTGGACGATCATCAAGGTGAACCTTGATAGAAGCCTATGGCGCGCGCGTCGATCCCGATCCTATGGTCAACAACACGCCACCGGCCCAATGTGATCATTCCGCATGCATACGGTCTCCCGCTTCCATTCGACGAAATGCCTGGCATGACGGCGGCGACGACGCGCCTTGCCCGTGTCGCGGTGCCGCCGATCGCGCAGGCGGGACGCTGGGCCGCGCTCTACGACGGCGCCCATGGGCCGCTCGTCGACTGCAGCCAGGCGGTTCCGAACCGGCCGCCGCCGCCCGAACTCGCCGCGCGCCTCGCCGAGGCGGCGGGGGCGCCCGCGCAGGCCCGCTACGGCGACATTCTCGGCGATCCCGCCCTTCGCCGGGCCTATGCGGCGCATGTCTCGGAGCGCTACAGAACCCCGATCGACCCCTCGCAAGTCGCCATCACCAGCGGCTGCAACCAGGCCTTCTTCGCCGCCATGGTCGCGCTGGCGGGCGCGGGCGACGCGGTGATCCTGCCGACGCCTTGGTACTTCAACCACCAGATGACGCTGGAGATGCTCGGCATCGAGCCGCGTCCGCTGCCGCTCGACGCCGCCGCAGGCTTCCTGCCCGATCCGGACGCGCTGGAGGCGATGATCGACGCGCGCACGCGCGCCGTCGTCCTCGTCTCGCCCAACAATCCGACCGGCGCCGTCTATCCGGACGCGCTCCTCGCCCGCATCCTCGAGATCGCGGCCCGCGCCGGCGTGACGCTCGTTCTCGACGAGACCTATCGCGACTTCCTGGACGACGAGGCCCGTCCACACACGCTGTTCGCGGCGCCGGCGGCCGAGGACCATCTCGTCGCGCTCTATTCCTTCTCGAAAAGCTACGCGATCCCCGGCCACCGGATCGGCGCGCTGATCGCGGGCGCCGCCCTGATGGCCGACATCGAGAAGGTGATCGACTGCATCCAGATCTGCGCCCCGCGCCCGGCGCAGGCGGCGCTTCCCTGGGCGATCGAGGCGCTCGGCGACTATCGCCGCGCCAGCGCCGCGGCGATCGCCGAGAGGGCTGCGACGTTCCGCGAGGCGTTCGCGGGTCTTGCCGGCTGGCGCATCCGGCAGATCGGCGCCTACTTCGCCTTCGTCGAGCATCCGTTCGCGGGCACGCCCTCGGCCGTCGTCGCCGAGCGCCTCGCGCGCGAGTTCGGCATCGTCACCCTGCCCGGCTCGTTCTTCGGCCCCGGCCAGGACCGGTTCCTGCGCATCGCCTTCGCCAATGTCGAGGCGCCGTCGATCGCCGAGATCGCCCGCCGCCTTGCCCTCGTTCCCTACGCACTGGACGCCCCCGCATGACCCTCGATCTTGAAGCCCTGCGCGCCCGCTTCGGCGGCGACAACGAACGCCGCATCTACGACGAGGGCTTCGCCCGCGTCGCCTCGAAGCTCTTCGATCCGAAGGGGACGCGCGTCGCCCCGTTCGCCGGCGTGCCGACGCTCCTCGACGCGCCGCACCGGCCGACCGACTGGTCGGCGCCGGACTTTTCCGGCCTCGACGTCGCACTGCTCGGCGTGCCGATGGATCTCGGCGTCACCAACCGCAACGGCTGCCGCTTCGGGCCGCGGGCGCTGCGCACCATCGAGCGCGTCGGGCCCTACAACCACGTCCTGAAGACGATGCCGACGCTGGACCTTGCCGTCGCCGATGTCGGCGACGTGCCGTTCCGCTCGCGCTTCGACCTCGCCACCTCGCACGAGGACATCGAGGCGACGCTGGCCAAGATCGCGGGCGCCGGCGTCATCCCGCTCTCGGTCGGCGGCGACCATTCGATCTCGCTGCCGATCCTTCGTGCGCTGGGACGGGAGCGGCCCGTCGCGATGATCCATATCGACGCGCACTGCGACACGAGCGGCCCCTTCGACGGCTGCAAGTTCCACCACGGCGGGCCCTTCCGCCAAGCGGTGCTCGACGGCGTGCTCGATCCCACGCGCACCATCCAGATCGGTATCCGCGGCTCGTCCGACTACCTCTGGGAGTTCTCGACCGAATCCGGCATGACCGTGATCCACGCCGAGGAGATCACCGAGCTCGGCATTCCCCGGATCGTCGAGATGGCGAAGCGGACGGTCGGCGACGCGCCGGTCTATCTCTCCTTCGACATCGACAGCCTCGACCCGGCCTTCGCGCCCGGCACCGGCACGCCCGAGATCGGCGGCCTGTCGACCCGCGAGGCCCAGAGCCTCCTGCGCGGGCTCGCCGGCATCCGCCTCGTCGGCGGCGACCTCGTCGAGGTCGCGCCGCAGTACGACGCCACCACCAACACCGCCCATGCCGGCGCGCAGATGCTGTTCGAGATCCTGAGCCTCGTGCCCTTCTCGCCCGGCCGCGCCGGCGTCCCAGCCTGACGATCCACCGAACGGAGACAAGCGACATGACGACTTCCATCGCCCATCCGACCCGCCGCACGGTGCTTCTGGGCGCGGCGGCCGGCGCCGCGACACTTGCCATGCCCGGCATCCTGCGCGCGCAGGACCGCTCGCTGAAGGTCGGCGTCTACGGCGGCTACTTCAAGGATTCCTTCGACGAGAACGTCTTCCCCGCCTTCACGAAGGCGACGGGCATCGCGGTGGAGGGCATCGCCGAGCCGACCGGCGAGGCCTGGCTGGTGCAACTGGAGCAGGCGGCGCGCGCGGGCGTCGCGCCGGCCGACGTGTCGATGATCAGCCAGGTCGCCATGCGCAAGGGCCTGTCGACCGAGCTCTGGGCGCCGCTCGACCTCGCGCGCATCAAGAACGCCAAGGACATCCTGCCGCCCTTCCTCGTGAAGTACCCGGACGAGCGGGTGGCGGGCGTCGGCGCCGTCGCGTGGTACATCAACCTCGTCACCAACACCGAGGCCTACCCGACCGCACCCGACAGCTGGGCCGCCTTCTGGGACCCGGCGAACGAAGGCAAGCTCGGTCTCCTCGCCCTCGTCTCGAACTCGTTCCTCCTCGAGGTGACGGCCAAGACCTTCTTCGGCGGCACGCAGGTGCTCGACACCGAGGAGGGCATCCTCAAGGTCATGGACAAGCTGGCCGAGGTGAAGCCGAACGTTCAGCTCTGGTATCGCGACGAGGCGCAGTTCGAGGCGGCGCTGAAGTCGGGCGAGATCCCGATGGGCCAGTACTACCACGACGTGACGGGCCTTGCGGCCTCCAAGGGCGCGCCGGTCCGCTCGACCTTCCCGAAGGAAGGCGGCATCTCGGATTCGGGCTGCTGGGCCGTCAGCAAGGCCTCGACGAAGCTCGACATCGCGCACGAGTTCATCGACTACATGACGCAGCCCGCGACGCAGGCGCTGCTCGCCCGCAAGGTCGGCACCGCGCCGGTGATCCAGCGCTCGCTCCTCGACCTGACGGACGCCGAGTTCGCGGCCGTCTCCTCCACCTCCGAGCCGATCGTGCCGCGCTACGACCTCTACGTGTCGAAGGCCGACTGGCTGAACCAGAAGTGGACCGAGCTGATCGTCGGCTGAGCGCGTCCGGCAGAACCTCCGGGCGGAGGGCCGGCGGGGGATCGGTGTCCGAGGCGAGGCGCCGGGCGCAGCCCATGCAGCGCTTGGACGAGCATCGGCGACGACGCCCCGGAACCGTAGATCCGGCAGGCCCACCCCCGCGAGGGTTCGTCGGACGCTCCACGAGCGTCCAGCGCCCGCCTCACCCCGTCTCAGGAGTTTTCCAGCCCATGACAGCACTCGTGCTCTCCGGCGTGACGAAGCGCTACGGCGCGGCGACCGCCGTGGACGCCGTCGACCTCACGATCCCG
>NZ_CAJYIU010000119.1 GCF_913775355.1 uncultured Aureimonas sp. | reverse complement strand
CGAGAACGTCGGCGACAACGAAGTCGACCTCAAGACGCCGCCGGCGCCCAAGCCCTCGCCGCACGAGAACGTCTCGACCGCCGAAGCGCCCCCGCCGCCGCCCCCGCCGGCGGTGACGCCGCAGACGCGCCCCGAGCCGCCGCAACCGACGCCGCCCGAGCCGACGCCCCCGCCCGAGCCGCCGGCCGAGGTCGCGGAACAGAAGCCCGAGCCGACGCCGGCCGAGGCAGCGCCGGAGATCGACCCGCTCGCAGCCGAGATCGCCAAGGCGGAGGCCGAGACGCCTGCGCCCCCGCGCAACGTGCCGCTGCCGCAGGTGAAGCCGAAGCCGCCCGAGCCCAAGCCTGCCGAGCCCGTGAAGGTCGCGGAGGCGAAGAAGGCCGAGCCGGTGAAGGAGCCCGCCAAGGAACCGGCGAAGGACACGGCGAAGTCGAAGGAAAAGCCGAAGGACACCAAGAAGCCGGCGACCCAGACCTCGACCGAGAAGCAGTTCGACGCCGACCAGATCGCCGCGCTCCTCAACAAGCAGGATTCATCCGGCGGCGGCGCCAAGCGCTCGACGCAACAAGCGGCGCTCGGCGCCACGCGCCAGACCGGCGGTTCGCTGTCGCAGAGCGAGATGGACGCCCTGCGCGGCCAGATCATGCGCTGCTGGAACCCGCCGGCCGGCAGCGTCGACGCCGGCAACTTCCGGGTGAAGATCTCCATGCAGCTCGGACCGACGGGCGAACTGGAGGGCTTGCCCGAGATCCTGTCCGGCGGCGGCTCGTCGATGGCCGAGCGGGTGGCGAGCGAGGCCGCGGTTCGCGCCGTGCGCCGCTGCGCGCCGTATAATCTGCCGGCCGAGAAGTACGACACCTGGGCTCAGGTCACCGTCAATTTCGACCCGAGCCAGATGTTCTGACCCTTTCGCCTCTCGCGGCGGCGCGCTGCCGCCGCCTCGTCCTTTTCTCATGCGAAGCCCGGGTCGCCGTCCCGATCGACGGCTTCGAACCCGATGCCCAAACGGGAAGGTCCCGCACATGACGCGCTTCATCCGCTCCTTGGCTCTTGCCCTCGCCACGGCCACCGCCGGTCTCGCCCTGGCATCGGGTGCGCACGCGGCGGTCGAGATCGACGTGACGCAAGGCAACGTCCAGCCTCTGCCGATCGCCCTGCCGAACTTCCAGTCGCGCGACGCGCTGGGCACCAAGCTGATCGAGGTGGTCGCTGCCGACCTCAAGCGCTCGGGCCTCTTCGCCCCGATCAACCCGGCCGCCTTCATCCAGAAGGACGTGACGCCGGACGCCACGCCGCGCTTCCAGGACTGGACCGTGATCAACGCGCAGGCGCTTGTCACCGGCCGCGTCACGCCCGAGGCCGACGGGCGGCTGCGCGTCGAGTTCCGCCTTTGGGACACCTATGCCGGCCAGCAGCTCGACGGGCAGCAGTTCTATGCGAGCCCCGACAACTGGCGCCGCATCGCCCACATCATCGCCGACGCAATCTACGAGCGCCTGACCGGCGAGAAGGGCTACTTCGACACGCGCGTCGTCTTCGTCGACGAGAGCGGCGCCAAGACCGACCGCAAGAAGCGCCTCGCGATCATGGATCAGGACGGCGCCAACGTTCGCTATCTCAGCCAGGGCGGCGACCTCGTGCTCACGCCGCGCTTCTCGCCCAACCGGCAGGAGATCACCTACATGTCCTTCGGGCAGGGTGATCCGCGCGTCTATCTCCTGCAGCTCGAGACCGGGCAGCGCGAGGTCGTCGGCAACTTCCCCGGCATGACCTTCTCGCCCCGCTTCTCGCCGGACGGCCAGAAGGTGGTGATGAGCCTGCAGCAGGACGGCAATTCCAACATCTACGCGATGGACCTGCGCTCGCGCGCCACGACGCGCCTGACGTCCACCAACGCGATCGACACTTCGCCGTCCTATTCGCCTGATGGCTCCAAGGTCGTATTCGAGAGCGATCGCGGCGGCCGCTCGCAGATCTACGTGATGGGCGCCGACGGCTCGGGCCAGCAGCGCATCTCCTTCGGGCAGGGCACCTACAACACCCCGGTCTGGAGCCCGCGCGGCGACCTCATCGCCTTCACCAAGCAGACCGGCGGCCAGTTCCAGATCGGCGTGATGAAGCCGGACGGCTCGGGCGAGCGCATCCTCACCTCGTCGTTCCACGCGGAAGGGCCGACCTGGGCCCCGAACGGGCGCGTCATCATGTTCTTCCGCGATCAGGGCGGCGGTCCGCAGCTCTACTCAATCGACCTCACCGGCCGGAACGAGCAGAAGGTGGCGACGCCGAACTACGCATCGGACCCCGCCTGGTCGCCCGCGCTGGAGTAGGATTCTCCAGCGCTTTCAACTGCCTGTTGACCACTCGTTAACCGCGATCATGGTAAACGGGCCTATACGGAAATCACAGAGTTAAGGAGACGGCCATGCGCCGCATCGCTACTGGGGTCCATGGTCGTATCGCCCTCGCGCTGGTCGCGGCGCTGGCGCTCTCGGCCTGCGCCAAGAAGAACAACGGACTGCCGGACAACGCGGCCGGCCTCGGCCTCGGCGGCGCGGGCGGCCTCGGTGGCGCCGGCGGCGCGGGCGGCCGCGGTTCGGCCGCTCCGGGCACCAGCCAGGACTTCACGGTCAATGTCGGCGACCGCATCTTCTTCGACACGGACTCGACCTCGATCCGCGCCGACGCGCAGCAGACGCTGGCCCGTCAGGCCCAGTGGCTGAACCAGTACCGCAACTACTCGATCACGGTGGAAGGCCACGCCGACGAGCGCGGCACGCGCGAGTACAACCTTGCGCTGGGCGCCCGCCGCGCCGCCGCCACGCGCGACTACCTCGCCAGCCAGGGCGTGTCGCCGAATCGCATGCGCACTATCTCCTACGGCAAGGAGCGCCCGGTGGCCGTCTGCGACGACATCTCCTGCTGGTCGCAGAACCGCCGCGCCGTCACGGTGCTCAACGGCGCCGGCAGCTGATCTGCGGCATTTCTGCAACATCGAGCGTTTCGAAACGGCCCTTCGGGGCCGTTTTGCGTGAGGGCGTCCTTGTCTGTGCTAGCACCGGCCAAACTTTGGACGCCTTCCGCCGGTCCAAGCTTCAGGGGTCGACAGGTCGTCGCCCGGATGGCTTCGAACAGCTTGCGGGCGAGGGGCCTCCAGCGATCCCGAGGGGATGTCCCGCATGGCCAAGATGAAGCTCGCAACCGTTTCCGTTCTCGTCCTCGCCGCGCTGGCGGGACCCGCATCCGCGCTCGACCTGCCGTTCGGCCTCGGCGGCGGTGACCGTGCGCCCGTCGCGTCGCGCGCGCCGGCGCCCGTCCTGATGGCGCAGGTCGGCGACGGCGGCGTGCGCATCTCGCAGATGGAAGAGGAGATGCGGCGCCTCACCGGCAAGGTCGAGGAGCTCTCCTTCCTCGTGCTGCAGCTCCAAGAGCAACTGCGCAAGACGCAGGAAGACAACGAGTTCCGCTTCCAGGATCTCGAGGGCAAGGGTTCGGGCGCCGCCGCCAAGCCGGCCGAGCGTCGCACCGATGCGGCGCCCGCCCCGGCCGGCAACGAGCGCGTCGCCTCGGCCGCGCCGCCGAGCGTCAACGACGCGAGCCGGGCGGCTCCGCCGACCGCCGCACCGCCGGCCGACGAGATCGGCGCGCTTCTCGGCAGCGGTGACACCAGCCTCAACGAGCCGACGCCGCCGCCGAGCACCACGGGCTCGAACAAGGTCGCTTCGATCGCCACCAACGGGCCCGTCGAGATGTACTCGCTCGGCTACAACTACATGCTCGCGGGTGACTACCAGCTCGCCGAGAACACGTTCCGCCAATACACGCAGGCGTATCCGAGCTCGCAGGACGCGGCCGACGCGCAGTACTGGCTGGGTGAAGCCCTCTACGCGCAGAACAAGTATCGCGACGCCGCCGAGGTGTTCCTGAACGCCCAGAAGGCGTTCCCGAAGAGCGCCAAGGCGCCGGAGATGATGCTGAAGCTCGGCATGTCGCTCGCCCGCCTCAACAACCGCGAGACGGCCTGCGTCACCTATGCCGAGGTCGGCAAGCGCTATCCCGACATGAGCGCCAACGTGAAGCGCAAGCTGCAGAGCGAGACGAAGTCCGCCAGCTGCGCCTGATCCGGGCGCCGCGCCGGTGACGGACGAGACGGTCGAGGCGGTCAAGACCGCGCTCGGCCGTTTTGCGTCGGAGCGACCTGCAGCGAAGCGGCTGCTTCTTGGCGTGTCCGGTGGGCCGGACTCCCTGGCGCTTCTCCTTGCCGCCGCAGCGCTGCCGCTGGACGTTTGCGTCGCGACGGTCGATCACGGGCTGCGGGCGGAGGCGGCCGGCGAGGCGCGGTTCGTGGCGGCGGTCTGCCGCGATCTCGGGCTGCCGCATCGGACGCTTGCTTGGCGCTCGGGCGAAGTGGTGCAGGGCAACCTGATGGCCGCCGCGCGCGAGGCGCGATACCGCCTCTTGGGAGCCGAGGCGATCCGGGTCGGCGCCGATGCGATCCTCGTCGCCCACCACGCCGACGACCAGATCGAGACCCATCGTCTGGCGCGCGAGCGCGGCGCGAGCGGTGCGGCGCTGGCGGGGATGCGACTTTGGCGCGACCTCGAGCCCGACCTCGTCCTGATCCGCCCGTTCCTCGACATGCCCAAGCGCGCGCTCATCGATGCCGTGGCGCGGGCCGGGCTGTCGCCGGTCGAGGACCCGACGAACGCCGACATGCGCTATCGGCGCGCCCGCATCCGCGCGGAACTGGCCGGTGATCGGCGTCAGGTCGCCGAGCGTCGATCCGCGATCGCCTTTGCTGCTAAAATTCGGGCTGCGGAAGATGCCGCGACCGCGGCCATGATCCGGCAGGCGGGAGAGGAGGGGAGGCTTCGCGTGGATGACGCGGGCGCCGTCTCCTTCGAGCCCGCGCCCGGCGACGAGGCGCTCTGGCCCCGCATCCTGACGGCGGCAGGCGGCGCGCCGCATCCCCCGGAGCGCGCCGCGGTGGATCGGCTGCGCGACGCCTTGGCGTCCGGCGGACGCGCGGCGACGCTCGGTGGCAGCCGGGTGGAGCGGGCTGGCGGGCGGCTGACGGTTCGTCGCGAGTACGGCAGGATCGGTCCGCCCGGCGTCGATGTCGCAGCAGGTGGCCGCCCTCTCTTCGATCGCCGGTTCACGATTTCGGGTTCGGACGAGACGGGCGCGGTGCGCCTCGAGCCGCTCGGTCGTCTCGGCCTCGGAGGTCCCGTATCTCGCACGCTTCCGGTCGGCATCGACCGGGACGGGGGCGTTTGCGCGGTCCACCCCCGGCTCGGCGATCGGTTTCCCGGGGTCCCGACGCTCCGCCCCAGACCATGTGTCGCATGGCGCGTTACCGCCGATCTGCCGGGCGGGACGGGGGATCGATTAACCGCCGATCCCCAAAATGCCGCAAATCCTGCGAAGGCTGTTGGCAAGGATTTGGCGGCCACCTATCTTCGATGACGTGTCAAGGTTCGCGCACCCTTCGGGGATCGGGGATCGGGGCCTCATCCCAGGACGGATAATGAACCAGAACTTCCGGAATTTCGCCCTCTGGGCGATCATCGCGCTTCTGCTCATCGCGCTGTTCCAGCTGTTTTCGAACGGCTCGCAGAACGCGAACACGCGGGAGGTTCCCTATTCCCAGTTCCTGTCGGACGTCGATTCGGGCCGCGTGCGCTCGGTGACGATCCAGGGGCAGCGGATTTCCGGCAGCTACACGGACGGGTCGAGCCCGTTCCAGACCTATTCGCCCGGCGACCCCCAGCTCGTGTCCCGCCTCGAGGGCAAGAATATCCAGATCAACGCCAGCCCGCCATCGGACAACACCAATCCGATCTGGTCGATGCTGCTCTCGTTCGGCCCGATCCTCCTCATCCTCGGCGTCTGGATCTTCCTGATGCGCCAGATGCAGGGCGGGGCCGGCGGCAAGGCGATGGGCTTCGGCAAGTCCAAGGCCAAGCTCCTGACCGAGGCGCACGGCCGCGTCACCTTCGCGGACGTCGCCGGCGTCGACGAGGCCAAGCAGGACCTCGAGGAGATCGTCGAGTTCCTGCGCGAGCCGCAGAAGTTCCAGCGCCTCGGCGGCAAGATCCCGCGCGGTGTGCTCCTCGTCGGCCCTCCGGGTACCGGTAAGACGCTGACGGCACGCGCCGTCGCGGGCGAAGCCAACGTGCCCTTCTTCACCATTTCGGGCTCGGACTTCGTCGAGATGTTCGTCGGCGTCGGCGCATCCCGCGTGCGCGACATGTTCGAGCAGGCCAAGAAGAATGCGCCCTGCATCATCTTCATCGACGAGATCGACGCCGTCGGCCGTCATC
>NZ_CAJYIU010000118.1 GCF_913775355.1 uncultured Aureimonas sp. | reverse complement strand
GTGAGGTCGCGCTCGCTGGTCAGCATCGAGGCGCGGGCCGCGATCCCATAGCGCTCGCGCACCATCCGCTCGATCTCGTCGAGGCCGAAGGCGGGCGCTGCCGTGGTGAAGGCCGAACGCGGCTCGGCGATCTCGGACTGGGACATGGCCGGCCTTTCGCCAGATGGCATCGTGAAGCGGAAAACCGACAGGCCCTCCGTGAATTTTTGATATACCATATACGATAGCGCGACAAGCTGGAGCAACGCTATCTGGGGAAGACTGTGCGACCGACATCCAGCCTCGAAGCTCCCCGCATCGCCTTTTCCGCCCCGAAATTCTGGTATATCATGTATCGCAATCGGCGGCCGATGGCTGGTCGCCGCGACCGATCCCGGTCGACCGACCCGCCGGAGCCCGACAAGCATGAGCGCCACCGCCGATCTCTCCATGCCCAACGCCTTCGTGCCGGGGCGCGGCAACCTCAGCCCCGACAACGAGGCGCTAGTCGAGCGGCGCGCGCGTGTCCTCGGGCCGGCCTACCGGCTGATGTACGAGACGCCGCTGCATCTCGTGCGCGGGGACGGCGTCTGGCTCTACGACGACACCGGCCGCGCCTTTCTCGACGCCTACAACAACGTCACCTCGATCGGGCATTGCCACCCGCGCGTCGTCGAGGCGATCCGCGCCCAGGTCGGCGTGCTCGCCACCAACACGCGCTACCTCCACACGGCGATCCTCGACTATGCCGAGCGTCTCGTCGCGACCTTCCCGGCGGACCTGTCCCAGGTCATGTTCGCCTGCACCGGCAGCGAGGCCAACGACCTCGCCCTGCGCATCGCGAAAGCCCGCACGGGCGGCACCGGCATCATCGTCACCGAGAACGCCTATCACGGGATCACCGAGAGCGTCGCCGCCTTCTCGCCCTCGCTCGGGCCCTCCGTCGATCTCGGGCCCCATGTGCGGACCGTGCCCGCGCCCGACCGCTATCATCTCGGAGATGTCGACGTCGGTGCGGCGTTCCAGGCCTCGGTCGAGGCCGCGATCGCCGACCTCCGGCGTCACGGCATCCGGCCGGCGGTGCTGATCGTCGACAGCCTCTTCACCAGCGACGGCGTGCTGGCCGGGCCGACCGGCTTCCTCCAGGGTGCGGCGGACGCGATCCGCGCGGCGGGCGGCCTCTTCATCGCCGACGAGGTGCAGCCCGGCTTCGGGCGCACCGGCGAGGCGATGTGGGGCTTCGAGCGCCACGACGTCGTGCCCGACATGGTGACGCTCGGCAAGCCGATGGGCAACGGCCAGCCGATCTCGGCGGTCGTCATGCGCCCCGAGATCGTCGCCGACTTCGGCCGCAACGCCCGCTACTTCAACACGTTCGGCGGCAACGCGGTGTCGTGCGCGGCCGCCGCCGCCGTCCTCGACGCGATCGAGGCCGAAGGGCTGCAGGAGAACGCGCTGCAGACCGGCCGCCATCTCCTCGAACGCGTGCAGGCGGTCTCGGCCGACGATCCCGGCGTCGGCGACGTGCGCGGCGTCGGCCTGTTCATGGCGGTGGAGTTCGTCGCCGACCGGCAGACGCGGGCCCCCGACCGGGCGCGCGCCTCGCGCGTCGTCAACGCCATGCGCGAGCGCGGCGTCCTGATCTCGGTCTCGGGCAAGCACCACAACAGCCTGAAGATCCGCCCGCCGCTGGTCTTCGACCGCGGCAACGCCGACCTCTTCGCCGAGGTGCTCGAAGCCTCGCTTCAGGCGACGGCCTGAGATCGGCCGCCTCTCGATCGGAGAGGGGATCGCACGGCGGGTTTCTGCTTCAAGGCAGGGCGCTGCGAGGATGCGGCGCCGCCGCATCGCGACCGGTGAGCGGCGCGGCAGCGGGGCGAAGGCGCCCCTTCGTCAAGCCGGCTCGGCCTCGCGCCGCCGCGCCCCTTCCACGGCCTGAAGGTGGGGCACGAGGAAGGTGCCGGCGACGGTGAGATCGGCGACGATGCCGGCGCGGGCGCGCGCACCGTCACCCGCCTCCAGCGCGGCGAGCACGCTGCGGTGCGCCTCGTTCGCCTTCGGCTCGTAGGCCGGCGCCCCGAACAGCTCCTTCATGTAGGGGCCGGTCTGGCTCCACAGGTCCTGGATCATCTCGAACAGGCGCGGCGAGGCCGCCTCGCCGTAGACGGCGAAGTGAAAGGCCTGGTTCTGGCGGCGATAGGCGTCGTGGTCGCGCGCGGCGAGGCTCTCGTCCATGTCATCGGCGAGCCGGGCCAGCTTGCGCAGGGTCGCCTTGCGGACGCGCGCGGCGGCGAGCTCCGCCGCCAGCCCCTCCAGCTCGCAGCGGATGCGCGCGAGCTCGGCATACTTGCCCGCTTCCAGCGCCGGCACCGCGATCGAGCGGTTCGGCAGAAGGGTGAGCAGCCGCTCGGCGACCAGCCGCTGCAGCGCCTCGCGCACCGGCGTCGTCGAGATGCCGTAGCTCTCGGCCAGCATGCGGATCACGAGGACCTGGCCGGGATGGAAGCTGCCGGCCATCAAGCCCTCGCGGATGCGATCGTAGGCGAGGTCGTTGAGGGTCCGGTATTCGATCTTCGTCACGAGGCGGGTCTCCGAAAGCCCCGCCAGCATATCATATACCTCGCGCGCACCAACGCCTCGCCCGCCGCCCCACCCCGGCAGCGGAGCCCGCGCCCGGTTCAGCGGAAGAGGTCGGGCTTCTCCAGCCGGAGCGCCGCCGCGCGCCGGTGCCCCTCCAGCCCCTCCGAGGCGCTCTGGCGCGAGGCGGGCGGCGCGACGGCGGCGACACCCTCATCGTCCAGCCACTGGTGCGTCGCGATCTTGACGTAGGAGCCGACCCAGAGCCCGCCGGTGTAGCGACCGGCGCCCATCGTCGGCAGCGTGTGGTTCGTGCCGCAGCACTTGTCGGAATAGACGACGCTCGCCTTCGTGCCGATGAACAGCGAGCCGTAGCCCGTCAGCCTCGCCGCAAAAGCTTTTGGGTCGCGCGTGTGCACCTCCAGGTGCTCGGCCGCGATCCAGTCGGAATAGGCGACCATGTCGTCCTCCGAGGCGCAGACCGTCACCTCGCCCTGCGCCTCCCACGAGACGCGGGCGACGCCCGCGGTCGACAGCGTCTCGAGCTGGCGCTCCACTTCCGCGATCACCGCCTCCGCCAGCGGCGCGTGCGTCGTGATCAGGCCGACGCGGGTGTGGATGTCGTGCTCGGCCTGCGCGAG
>NZ_CAJYIU010000117.1 GCF_913775355.1 uncultured Aureimonas sp. | reverse complement strand
GGCGCGGTGACCGGCGGCCCGCCGCTCTCGATCCATTCGATCCGGCAGGCGTCGTTCTCGTCGATGAACCAGTTCACCGCGACGCTGCCCGACGAATCGGACAGGGCGCCGTACTTGGCCGAGTTGGTCACAAGCTCGTGGAACACCAGCGCCAGCGTCGAGAAGGTCACGGCCTCGACGACGATCTCGGGGCCCGACATCAGGACGCGGCTCGCCTTCTCGCCGATATAGGCCGAGACCTCGGTGCGGATGATGTCGCTGAGCGTCACCGCGCCCGCGTCGGCGCTGGTGATCTGGTCGTGCGCGCGCGCCAGAGCCTGGATGCGCCCGCCGATGATCGCGGCGAACTCGTCGACGGTCGTCGCGCCCGGCTTCGACTGCACCACCAGCGCCCGGATCAGGCTGAGGATGTTGCGCACGCGGTGGTTCAGTTCGGCGATCAGGAGTTCCTGTCGCTGCGTGGCGAGCGTCTGCTGGCGCTGCGACTCCTCGTTGAAGCGCAGGAGCACCTCGAGGATCGAGACGCGCAACCCCTCGGCGGCCTTGGTCTCGCTGACGGTCCACGGGAAGCTCTTGCCGTTGACGGTCTGCTTCCAGGCCTCGAAGCTCTTGCGCGGCGTCAGGCGCACGCCGTTCGGGCCGACCGTGCGCTCCTTGGTCTTCGGATCGCCCGCCCAGGTCACCGTCTGGATGATCTCGCGGCGGAAGAACAGGAGATAGTCGCGCGGCGAGCGCGAGATCGGGATCGCGAGGACCCCCGATGCGCGCTCGATGTAGTCAGCCGCCGGCGGATGCACCGCAGAGATCTCGTCGGTCGCGAAGATCCGGCCGGAGCCTGCGCGGTTAAGGAAGCGTGCGAGATGGGCGATCTCTTCCGGCGACGGGCAGTGCCCGTAGCACTGCGCCTCGCCCTTGACGTAGACCGCGAACCCGTCGGCCGGGATGATCTCGCGCAGGTCGTCGGCGAACTCGCCGATCGTGTCGAGCGTCGAGGACGCCGCGACGATGCGCGAGACGAAGCGGTCGTGCAGGACGCGGCCGGCTTCCTCGAGCTGGCGCTGCTCCTTGGCAAGGCGCCCCTCGATAATCAGTGAGACCATCTGGCCGAACAGCTCGGCCGCTGCGCGCACCTCCATCGCAAGATGGCGCGGCGCATAGTTGTGGAGCGCGAAGAGGCCCCAGAGCTGGCCATCGATGACGATCGACACCGACATGGAGGCCGAGACGCCCATGTTGGTGAGGTATTCGATGTGGATCGGCGAGACCGAGCGGAGGACCGACAGCGAGAGGTCGAGCGCCTTGCCATGCGGATCGAACTCCGGGATCACCGGCACGGTTTGCGACTGGACGTCGGCGATGAGGCGCACCTGGTTGCGCACGTAGAGCGCGCGCGCCTGGGGCGGAATGTCGGTCGCCGGGTAGTTCAGGCCGAGGAACGAGCCGATGCCGGAGCGCGCGGCTTCCGCGATCACGGAGCCGGCGCCCTCGCTGGCGAAGCGATAGAGCATCACGCGGTCGAAACCGGTGATGCCGCGAAGCTGGCGCACGCTTTCCTTGTAGAGGCCGTCCAGCCCTTGGGTCTTCTGGACCCGCGTGATCATGCTCTTGACGAGCGCGCCGGGATTGGTCGACGGGCGCTCGGCCTGCGGCTCGGCCTCGATGATGATCGAGCCGCCCGACACATGGATCGCCACGTCGAAGCGCGTACCGGTGCCGAAGAGGTCGAGGCCGACAATGCGCTCGGCCCCGTTGTCGCCCGACAGGATCTGCAGGCGGCCGCGGATCGAGTGGAGTGCGCTTTCCGAGACGATGGTGAGGACGGATTCGCCGAGGAGACTCTCGGGCTCGCGCCCGACGACATCAGCGATATTGGTCGAGACGCGTTCGATCAGCCAGTCGGTCGACACCGCCAGCAGATAGCCGAAGTTCTGGATCCGACCCAGGAACTGGATCGGCTCGCGCTCGCAGTTGGTGATGTCGACGTCGCCGAACGGCGGTGGCTGGATCGTCAAGCGCGGGTCGTCCTCTCGTCGTTGTCCCCGCACAGCATGCGGAAGTAGCGGAACGTCGCGTCCGCCGCTGCCGTGGCCCGCCGCATGTCGTCCTCGCCCGCCGGTTCGGCCGCCATGCGATCGAGCAGCCGGGTGAACGGACGCGCGTCGCTGGAAGCCTCCAGATAGTGAGTCGGCCAGCGCGCGCCAGAAAGTCGCTCATCACGTTTGATGGCGCGCGACATATATTTAGCGCCGAGACGCGAGCCTTCCAGCACATAGGCGATGCCGAAGGCTTCGAAGATATCCGGTCGCGGCAAAGGAAAGGGCGATGTTGGGCTAGGCTCGACCTCGAGAGCCTTCGCGTCCTGTCGTGCCGCCTCCAGACGGTCGGCGTGGTCGTCGCCCGCGCCCGGACGCCCGAGCGGGCTCTCGGCCAGAACCGGCTCGATCGCCTCGTGAGCCTTGAGGTTCATGGCGATGAAGCGCCGGTACTGCGCTCCGGAGATATCCGCGAACATGTCGGCGAAGGATGCGTCGAGTGCCTCGTGCGCGTCACGGGTGTCCGCGCGCAGCCGATCCCGCAGGGACGGTTCGGCGCGGGAGGGGGCGGTGGTGGCGCTCAAATCCTGAAACTTCTGATAGATCGGACAAAATGGAAACGCGACCGTTCCTTTCGCCCTTTTCCGTCATCACAACCGATCGCGCAAGGCGTACCACGTCATGGCGAGAAACAGGAGCGGCGCGCGCAGCCACGTCCCGCCGGGGAAGGCGGGAATGTCGAGGTCGCGAAGGTCGGTGAGAGGATCGCCGCGGCCGGTCAGCCGGTCGGCGTAGAGCTTGCCCGTCCAGTGCGTCAGCATCACCCCGTGGCCCGAAAACCCGGCGACGACGTCGAGGCCGGGCTGGGCTTCCGCGACATAGGGCATGCGCGGCATGGTGACGGCGACCGACCCGCCCCAGGCGTGGGTGAAACGGACGTCGGACAGGTGCGGCCAGATCGAGACGACCTGTTTGCGGATCTGCCCGGCGATGTCGCCCGACGCTGAGGTGTAGGCCTCGCGCCCGCCGAAGAGGAGCCGCCCGTCGGCGCTCTTGCGGAAATAGCGCACCACGAAGCGGGAGTCGTCCGCTGCCTCGTTGCCGGGAAGGACGCGGTCCGGCTCGGCCAGGGGCTCGCTCGCCGCGATGAACGAGCGGATCGGCATGACATGCGCGGCGCTCTCCGGCTCGAGCCGGCCGCCATGGGCGTTGGTCGCCAGAAGCACGCGCGCGGCGGTGACCGTGCCGCGCGCCGTGCGCGCCTCCCAGAGCCCGGCGGCGGTGCGCGTCAGGCTCTCGACGCGCGTCTCCTCGCAGAGCCTCGCGCCGGCGCGCGCGGCCGCTTGGCCGAGGCCGACGAGAAGCTTCATCGGATGGAGGTGTCCGGTGCCGACGTCGCGAAGGCCGGCATGGTAGGTGCCGGACCCAAGGCGCTCGGCGGTCTCCTCGCGCTCCATGAAGCGCAGATGCGGGTAGTCGTAGCGCTCGGCGAGATGGTCGGCGTGGCGGCGGAACTCGTCGACGTAGCGCATGCGATGGGCGAGCGAGATCTGGCCGGGGCGAAAGTCGGCGGCGATGCCCTCGCCCACCATCGTCTCGTGCAGGCCGGCTTTCGCGTCCTCCGCCATCGCGAAGAGGCGGCGGGCCGTTTCCAGCCCGTATTTCTCCTCCATCTCCTCCGGCCACAGGCGCTGACCGGTGCCGAACTGGCCGCCGTTGCGCCCCGAGGCGCCGTCGCCGAGCCGGGCGGCCTCGCAGACGACGACGTCGATGCCGGCGCGGGCGAGGTGGAGCGCGGCGGACAGGCCGGTGAAGCCGCCGCCGACGACGAGGACATCGGCGCGCGCCGAGCCGTCGAGCGCGGGGTAGCGCGGGCGTTCGCCGACGGAGTCCTCGTACCAGGACCGGCCCGGCGAGATCGGGGACTGGTAGGGCTCAGACATTCAGGAGCAGGAACTCGCGCTCCCACGGGCTGATGACCTGCATGAAGGTCTCGTGCTCGCCGCGCTTGATGCCGGCATAGGTGCCGACGAAGTCCTTCGACAGCACCTCCTGGAACGCCTCCTCCGCCTCGAAGGCGGCGACCGCCTCGAGAAGACCACGCGGCAGCGAGATCACGCCGTCCTCGTTGACGGTGCGATCGGTCGGCTGGTCCGGCTCCACCGCATTGACCATGCCGAGCCAGCCGCAGGCGAGCGAGGCCGCGAGCGCGAGATACGGATTGGCATCGGACGAAGGCAGGCGGTTCTCGACGCGCCGCGCGGCGGCGTCCGACGCCGGCACGCGGAAGGCCGTGGTGCGGTTGTCGAAGCCCCAGGCGTTGTTGGTCGGCGCTGACATGCCGTAGGTGAGGCGGCGATAGGAGTTGACGTAAGGCGCCATCATCACGAGCGCGGCCGGCACGTAGCGCTGCATGCCGCCGAGGAAATGATAGAACAGCGGCGACGGCGAGCCGTCTTCGCCTGAGAAGACGTTGCGCCCGGTCGCGAGATCCACCACCGACTGATGGATGTGCATGGCCGAGCCGGGCTGGCCCTGGATGGGCTTGGCCATGAAGGTCGCGTAAATGTCATGCTTCAGCGCCGCCTCGCGGATCGTGCGCTTGAACATGAAGACCTGGTCGGCCAGCTCCACCGGGTTGCCGTGCCGCAGGTTGATCTCGAGCTGCGCCGCGCCGTCCTCGTGGATCAGCGTGTCGATCTCGAGGCCCTGCCCGTCGGAGAAGTGGTAGATGTCGTCGATCAGCTCGTCGAACTCGTTGATGCCGCCGATCGAATAGGCTTGGCCCCCCTGGATCTGGCGCCCCGAGCGGCCGATCGGCGGCGTCAGGGGATAGTCGGGGTCGACGTTCTTGGAGACGAGGTAGAACTCGATCTCGGGCGCCACCACCGGGCGCCAGCCGCGATCCTCGTAGAGCTTCACGACGCGCTTGAGGACGTTGCGGGGCGTGTAACCGACCGCCTCGCCGGCCGTGTCCACGAGATCGCAGATCACCTGTGCCGTCGGGTCCGTCTCCCAGGGCACGGCCGAGAGGGTCGAGAGGTCCGGCACGAGCTTCAGGTCGCCGTCGTTCGGCGAGTAACGGAACGAGCCGGTCTCCTCCGGGTACTCGCCCGAGATCGTGTGCATGAAGAGCGCGGACGGGAGCGCCAGCGATGTGTTGCCGGTGAATTTCTTGGCCGGCATCATCTTGCCGCGCGCGACGCCCGCAAGGTCGGGCGTGATGCATTCGAGATCTTCGATGCCCCGCACCCGCAACCATTCGGCGGCTTCCGCCATCGAGCGCACGCCGCGCTTGGAGTCGAGGAAGCCGGAGCGGTCCGCGGCCGCGGCCGGCACGGTCTTGGCGATTCGCGGCCGTTCCGCCGGTGTGCCCGACACCTTGCCGATCGTCCGCCCCTCCGGTGCACCGCGTCGCTTGGGCTTGTCGCGCTTGATCTTCGACAAGGCGCCGGCGTCGTGCTTGGGCGGTCGGGTACGGTCCTGCATGCGGTCCTGCTGGGAAGGGGCAGATGGCGAAAGCATAGCCGGTTGCCGAGAAAGCCGAAAGCCTCTGGCGGCGGGGCGCCGGAGGCTCAGGTCGCGGGCAGGGCGCCGTCTCAAATGCGGCCGGCGAGTACCACCGGGATCATCAGGTCGCCCCAGCTTCCGTCGCCGCCGTGATGGCGGGCGGAGCGGACGAGCTCGACCGAGACGCCGGCCTCGACGGCGCGCATCACGGACTGGTTGAGGCGGTGGAGGTCGTTGGCGAGGATGCGGATGGCGTTCTGCGCGTCCTCCGACAGCGTGCTCGCCTGCGCCTCGGCGCGCTCGCGGACATGGGTGCGGGGACGCTCGATCGGGCTGACGTTGCTCATGATGCTTCTCCTTGTCGCGGTTGGGTGGCGGATGGTCATTCGGCGGCGTGACGGAACTGCGCGGCTTCGGTCGAGCCGTGCATGGCGGTGGTGGATGACGCGCCGCCGCCGATCACCGTGGCGAGGGCGTCGAAGTAGCCGGTGCCGACCTCGCGCTGGTGGCGCGTCGCGGTGTAGCCGTTGGCTTCCGCCGCGAACTCGGCTTCCTGCAGCTCGGAATAGGCGGCCATCTGGCGGTCGCGGTAGCCGCGGGCGAGCTCGAACATGCCGAAGTTCAGCTGGTGGAAGCCGGCCAGCGTGATGAACTGGAACTTGTAGCCCATGGCGCCGAGCTCGCGCTGGAACTTCGCGATCGTCGCCTCGTCGAGGTTCTTGCGCCAGTTGAACGAGGGCGAGCAGTTGTAGGCCAGCATCTGGTCGGGGTGCTCGCGCCGCACGGCTTCCGCAAAGCGCCGCGCCTCCCCGAGATCGGGCTTGGAGGTCTCGCACCAGATGAGGTCGGCATGCGGCGCATAGGCGATGGCGCGCGCGATGCAGGGCTCCAGCCCGTTCCTCACATGGAAGAAGCCCTCCGGCGTGCGGCCGCGGTCGTGATCGACGAACGGCCGGTCGCGCTCGTCGATGTCGGAGGTGAGAAGCGTCGCAGCCTCGGCGTCGGTGCGCGCGATAACGAGTGTCGGCGTGCCCATCGTGTCGGCGGCGAGGCGCGCGGCGGTGAGGTTGCGGATGTGCGCTGCGGTCGGGATCAGCACCTTGCCGCCGAGATGGCCGCACTTCTTTTCCGATGCCAGCTGGTCCTCGAAGTGGACGCCGGCTGCGCCCGCCTCGATGAAGGCCTTGGTGATCTCGAAGGCGTTGAGCGGGCCGCCGAAGCCGGCCTCGGCATCCGCGACGATCGGCGCGAACCACGTGTCGACCGAATGGCGGCCCTCCGCCGTCTCGATCTGGTCGGCGCGCTGCAGCGTGCGGTTGATGCGGCGGCAGAGCTCGGGCGCGGCGTTGGCGGGATAGAGCGACTGGTCGGGATACATCGCGCCCGCCGTGTTGGCGTCGGCCGCGACCTGCCAGCCCGACAGGTAGATCGCCTTCAGCCCGGCGCGGACCTGCTGCATCGCCTGGTTGCCGGTCATCGCGCCGAGCGCGTTGACGAAATCCTCCTCGTGGAGAAGCTTCCAGAGCCGGTTGGCGCCGTTCTCGGCGAGCGTGTGGCGGATCGCGACCGAGCCGCGCAGCCGCTCGACATCGGCCACCGTATAGGCGCGCTCCACACCGTCGAAGCGGCCTTCGGGGGCGCTGGGAACGAGCGTGTAAAAATCGGTCATCGCGATGGCTCCTTGGTCTTGTCGGTCCTGGCGCGCCGTCTCGATGCGGCGTCCGTGGAAAGAAATTGACAAGCCTGGGCTCTCGGAGCGACCCTGAACTGCCGGGATGACCTCACAATTCGTGTCGGGTTGTCGCGATCCCGACAGGCCGGCCGGTCGGTTTGTAAAAGTCAGTCAAGGAGCGGATGTGGCCGACAACAAGGTCTTTGCCGGACCCAAGGTGCGGCGCCTGCGCAACCAACTCGGCCTGACGCAGACGGCGATGGCCGGCACGCTCGGCATCTCGCCCTCCTATCTGAACCTCATCGAGCGCGACCAGCGGCCGCTGACCGTGCAGCTTCTCCTGAAGATGGCGCAGGCCTTCTCGCTCGACCTTGGGGAATGGCAGGGGGGCGACCGCGACAAGGTGGTGGCCGACCTCCGGCGCATCTTTGCCGATCCGCTGATCGCGGGCGAACTGCCGGGCGAGGGCGAACTCGTCGAACTCGCCGACGCCGCGCCCAACGTCGCCGCGGCCTTCGCCAAGCTCCACCGGGCCTATGGCGAGACGCAGGCGCGGTTGTCCGACCTGTCGGCCGCGATGGGTCGCGGCGAGGGGGCGGGGCTTCGGCTGTCCCGCCTGCCGCTCGACGAGGTGCGCGACGTCCTGGAAACCCGCCCGCACCATCATGCCGCGCTGGAGGGGGCGGCCGAGCGGCTGCGCACGGAGGTCGGGCCGTTGAGCGAGGACCTCGGCGGCGCGCTCCGGCGCTGGCTGCGCGAGCGGCACGACATCGCCGTGCGCGTCCTGCCGGTCGAGGTGATGCCGCTTTGGCGGCGGCGCTACGACCGCCACTCGAGACGCCTGTTCCTGTCTGAGCGCATCGACGCCGCGGGTCGCCTGCGCGAGACCGCGGCGGAGGCCGTGCACCTCGCCTTCGGCGACACCGTGGAGGCCGAGGTCGCAAGCTTCGGCTTCTCCAGCGACGAGGCGCAGCGCATCGCGGTGCGCGAACTGACGCGCTACGCGGCGCTCACCCTCGTCATGCCCTACGGCCCGTTCCGCGATGCGGCCGTGTCGGTCGGCTACGACGTCGAGCGGCTGGCCGCCCGTTTCGGCGCGAGCTTCACCGACGCCGCGGAGCGGCTGACCTCTCTCCAGCGCCGCACGGCACCTGGGCTGCCCTTCTTCTTCCTGGAAACCGACCCGGTGGGCCACGTCCTCAGGCGCGCGGGCGCGCGGGGCTTTCCGGCGGCGCTCTTCGGCGGCGCCTGCGGGCGGCTCCCCCATGTGCGCGCCGGCGACGCGGTCTTGGCCGAGCGTGCCGAGATGCCGGACGGCACCGCGTGGCTTCTGGTCGCCAGGGGAGAGGCGGGCCTCTCGGGCGACTTTCCCGATCCCGGCCGGCGCACACGCGTTCTCCTCGGCTGCGAATGGGAGGCGGCGGCGGAGACGGTCTATGCGCGCGCGCTCGGAACGGCGCGCGCCGTCGGCATCGGCCCGGCGTGCCGGACCTGCGAACGCGAGGCCTGCGCCTCGCGCGCCGAGCCCCCGCTGACGCGCCCGCTCGCGCTCGACGAATGGGTTTCGGGTCTGACCCCTTACGATTTCCGTTGAAACGGGCGCTGAAAGAGCGCCATGCAAACGGCGAACGGCCGCGCGGCCGTGACAGTATCGGACACGATCATGACAAACACGTCGTCGAACAAGGCCGGCCCCCAGCAGACCGGCAAGACGCAAGGGCTCGAGGACACGATGAGCCGCCAGGGCACGGCGGCCCGCGTCGTGCAGGGCCTCGTCGACAAGGCCGAGGCGCTGAACCTGAAATATGCGCCGAACGGCAATCCGCCGGTCTATCCGACCGACGAGTTTCCCTGGGCGCGCGAGGTCGAGGCCGAGTGGCGCCTGATCCGCGCCGAGCTCGACAGGATTCTCGTGCGCAAGGGCGACCTGCCGGCCTTCCACGAGATCTCGTCCGAGGTCCGCTCGATCTCGTCGGACCAGAACTGGAAGACGTTCTTCCTGTGCGGCTATGGGATCAAGTCGGAGGAGGCGATCCGCCAGTGCCCCGAGACCTGGCGCATCCTGCAGAAGATCCCGGGCCTCAAGTCGGCGATGTTCTCGATCTTCGAGCCGGGCAAGCACCTGCCGCCGCACCGGGGGCCTTATAACGGCGTCCTGCGCTTCCATCTCGGCCTGATCGTGCCCGACCAGCCCGAAAAGATCGGCATCCGCATCGCCGACGACACGCGCCACTGGCGCGAAGGCGAAGCGCTGATCTTCGACGACGCCTACGAGCACGAGGCCTGGAACCATTCGGATTCAGTGCGCGTCGTGCTCTTCGTCGACTTCGAGAAGCCCCTGCGCTTCCCAGCCAGCGTCACCAACAAGGCGGTGCTCAACCTTGCCGTCTTCACCCCCTTCATCCGCGAGGGCTACAAGGCCCACAAGGCCTGGGAGAAGATGTTCTACGGCGAGGGGCGCAAGCACCGATGAGTGCGGCCGGCGCGCCGGCGGCCGCCGACTGGCGGGGGATGGCGCCGGGCGACACGGCTCCTGTCGTGGCGCTCGCCGACCGGGTGCATCCGACCTTCCACGAGGACGAGGCCGTCTTTCGCGATCGCCTCGCGCTGTTTCCTCAGGGCTCCCTCGTGCTGCCGGCGCCGGGCGGCGGGCTTGCGGCCTATGCGATCGCCTATCCCGCCCGCCGCTTCGCCCCGCCCCCGCTCGACACCGTGCTCGGCCGCCTGCCGGAGGGTGCTGACGCGCTCTACATCCACGACGTAGCGGTGGCGCCGGAATGGCGCGGGCGAGGGCTCGCCGAGCCCGCGATCGCACGGCTTCTCGCGCTGGCCGAACCGTTCGGTGCGGCGGTTCTCGTGTCGGTCTACGGCACACCGCCCTTCTGGGCGCGGCACGGCTTCCGGCCCGTCGGGGACGACGCGCTGGCGTCCAAGCTCGCGAGCTACGGCGAGGACGCCGTGTTCATGCTGCGCGAGACTATGAAGGAAGGATGAAAGTCGG
>NZ_CAJYIU010000116.1 GCF_913775355.1 uncultured Aureimonas sp. | reverse complement strand
TCAACGGGCTCGAGGGGCTCGAGCGCCTGATGGCCGAGCCCTTCGACCTGATCCTCGCCGACGTGAACATGCAGAAGATGGACGGGCACGAGATGCTGCGCCGCGTGCGGGCCGATCCCGCGCTCCGGGCGATCCCCGCCATCATGATGAGCACGGAGAGCAAGCCGGAGGACGTCGCCACCGCCTACGCCGCCGGCGCCAACCACTACCTCTTCAAGCCGATCCGGCCCGACCGGCTGGTGTCCTGCGTCCGACTGATGACCGCGACGGTGATGTGATGGACCTTCTTCTCCAACAGTTCATTCCGGAAGCGCGCGACCTTCTCGAATCCTCCACGAGAGCCCTCGTGGCGCTGGAGGCCGACCCGTCGGATCACGATGCGGTCAACGGTCTCTTCCGGTCGGTACATACGCTGAAGGGCACGGCCGGGATCTTCGAAATCCCCGCATTCACCAAGCTCGTCCACGCCGCGGAGGACGTCCTGAACCTCGTGCGAGAGCACAAGCTGGTCCTCGAGCCGGAACTCGTCGACCAGCTTCTCGCCGGCATGGATCTCCTGTCCCACTGGGTGGAATGGCTCGGCAGCAACGGCTCGCTGCCCTCCGACGCGGCGCGCGTCGGAGCCGTCCACATCGCGACCTATCGAAGCCGCATCGCGCAGGACGCTGCACCGGTCGGCGCGCAGCCGGGCGCCGAGCCCGCGTCCGTGCCGGCGGAGGTCCCGCCCTGGGTCCACGGGTTCGAAGAGTCCGACCGCCTCGCGGCCGCGAGCGTCCTGGCCCGTCTGGGGGAAGAGGCCCGGCTCCTCGCCATCGAGTATCGCCCGGACCCGCAATGCTTCTATGCCGGCGAGGACCCGCTCTACGCGATCCGGCAGATCCCCGGTCTCATCGCGTTCCAGTGGACCCATCGCGACGACTGGGAGGAGCTGAGGGCGGCGGACCTCTTTTCCTGCCGCGTGGTGCTTCGCGTTCTTGCCGATGCATCGCGCAAGACCGTTGACGAGCTGTTCCGATACGTGACCGAGCAGGTCTCGATCAGTGATGTCGCGATCGAGGACCTCTTCCACCTGGACCTTGCGAGCGAGCGCGACGACGCCAGTGAACGGGAGTTGCGCGGCTGGCTCGACCTTGCTGCCGACGGCGACTGGCTCGCCCTGTCGGAGGCCGTGGGGGGAGCCTGTGGGCGGGACGGTGTCGTCGGCTCCGGGGCCCGCTGGCTGACCGCGATTCTCGAAGTGCCGACGCCTCCCGCCGCCGCCATCCAGACGATCGTGCGCGGCTTGAACGGTCTCGAGCCACGGGGGCCCGACGACCTTCGAGCCAAAACGTCGAAGACCGACGGTCCGATGGAGATCGCGCTCGCCGACGAACTGTCCGACGTACAGGCGCGCATCCTGGCGCTCGAGCCAGGGTCTGAGGATTGGCGCAACCGCCTGCCGTCCGTCATCGAGACGCTCGCGCGCATCGTATTCGCAACGACGGGTGAGGACGTTCGGGAGGCCCTGACCTCGGCAGGCGACGCATCCCTCGTCGGCGGCGATCCGGCCCCCCTCCTGTCCGCCCTCGCGACGTTGATGCGACCGGCCGGGCCCGCCCCGAAGGTGCCCTCGGTTGACGGTGGATCGGCGGAAGCGCGCGGGGCGAAGAACCAGCCCAAGGGGGAGGGCGAGAAATTCCTGAAGGTGGAACAGTCGCGCGTCGACGCGATCATGGACCTCGTCGGCGAACTCGTGGTGGCCAAGAACGCGCTGCCCTACCTGTCGCGGCGCGCCGAGAACGAGTTCGGCTGCCGCGAGCTCGCGCGGGAGATCAAGCACCAGTACAGCGCGCTCGACCGCATCACGCAGAGCATGCAGGGCGCCATCATGCAGATCCGCATGATGCCCGTCGGAAGCCTGTTCGGACGCTACCCGCGTCTCGTGCGCGACATCTCGCGCAAGCTTGGCAAGGAGATCGAACTCGTCATCGAGGGCGAGGACACCGAAGCCGACAAGAACGTGGTCGAGGCCCTGTCCGATCCGCTGCTGCACATCATGCGAAACTCGCTCGACCACGGCATCGAGGAGCCCGAAGACCGGATCGCCGCCGGCAAGCGACGGACGGCCCTCGTTCGCATCCGGGCGTTCCAGGAGGGCGACCGGGTCTGTATCGAGGTAACCGACGACGGACGCGGCATTGATCCGGTCCGGATCACCGAAAAGGCCTTGGCAAAGGGCCTGATCGACGCCGCGCGCGCGAGTTCGATGTCGCCGGAGGAGGCGGTCCAGCTCGTCTTCCTCGCCGGCTTCTCGACGCGCGACGAGGCGAGCGACCTGTCGGGACGCGGCGTCGGCATGGACGTGGTGCGCACGACGGTCGAGCAGATGGGCGGCGACGTCAGCCTCTCCTCGACGCCTGGGCTCGGCACGAAGATCCTTCTGCGCCTGCCGCTGTCCATGGCGGTGACGCGGGTGATGATGGTCGAAGTCGCCGGCACGCTGATCGGCATTCCGATGGAGACGGTCGCCGAAACCGTACGCCTGCCGTCCGCCTCCATCCGCCGCTTCAAGCAGGCCGAGATGTTCCTGCTGCGCGATGCGCTGGTACCGCTCGTGCGCATGCGCAGCCGGCTGGCGCTGAAGCCGGACGCCGAGCCACGCGACAGCGAGGCCGTCCTCGTCTGCCGCCTGCAAGGCGCGCCCGTCGGCCTCGTCGTCGACGACTTCAACGTCGGCATCGAGGTGGTGCTGAAGCCGATGTCCGGCCTTCTCGCCGGATTGCCCGGCTACGCCGGAACGGCGGTTCTCGGCAACGGCGAGGTACTCCTGGTCCTGAACCTCAAGGACCTCCTCTGACACGAATGGAGACGTGCATGCCCATGACCTTCGTTGAAAGCACGGTCCGCATGGAGGGCGCCTGCGGGGTGGAGGACGCCCCGGCGCTGGGCGAATGGCTGGAAGCCGTCGCCCGGCCGACCGCCGATCTCAAGGACTCGACCCACCTGCACACGGCGATCGTCCAGGCGTTGGCCGAGGCCGCCGTTCCCGTTTCCGTGGCCCCCGCGGATCCCTTCCTAGCCCGCTGGGTCGCCCCCCTTCTCCCCGTCGCCTGACGCGTTGCGCGGCACCACACAAGGAATGCTCCCATGATGGTCATGCTGGTCGACGATTCCCCGACGCTCCTCGCGAGCATGGAGTCGGTCCTGAAGCGGGCAGGACACGACGTGGTGAAATCGCTTTCCGCCGAGGAGGCGCTCGCCAAACTGTCGGGCGGAACGAAGCCGCGCCTCGTCATCACCGACCTCAACATGGGCGGCATGAACGGCATCGACTTCATCCGCACCGCCAAGAAGGTTCCCGGCATGGCCTTCACGCCGATGTTGATGCTGACGACCGAATCCCAGCAGGAGAAGCGGGCCCAGGCCAAGGCGGCGGGCGCCGCCGGATGGCTGGTGAAGCCGGTGCCCGCCGACTCGCTGCTCGGCGTCATCAAGCAGCTCGTCCCCGCGTGAGACCGCCGCGATGAGTGCGTTGGCCGAACAGCGATACGACGAGGGGATGCATCCGGCATACGAGGCCGTGCCTTCGGCGGGCGACGACGGAGGGCCGGGGCGGCAGGCGGAAGGTGCCGTGCGCGAGGCGGAGGCCCTGCGCTCGCTCGGCGACCTCGCCGGGGCCCAGCTCGGGCTGGTCCGCGACGAGACCGAGGCGGCGGCCCTCCGGATCGTCGAGCTTCTCGGTCCCGTCGAGGACCTCGTCGGCACCTTCTCGCGCAAGGTGACGGAATCGGCCGCGCCGCTGGAGCGGGTCGTCGGCGAGATGCGCCGGGAGCTCGACGAGCATCACGCGCTGCTCGACCGGTCCGCCGTCGACAACGCGTCGCTCGAGCGGGAGACCCAGACGGCCCTCGCGCAGGTCGTCTCGCTCGTCGGTTCGTTGGTCAAGGGGCTCGAGCGGATCGATGAGATCACCCGCATGACCCACATCCTCTCACTCAACGCGAAGATCGAGGCCTCGCGGGCGGGGGATGCCGGGCGTGGCTTCGGCGTCGTGGCCGACGAGGTGCGCGCCCTTGCCGCCCAGACGGACAGCATCGCCAAGTCGGTCGAGGCCGGGGTCCGCGAGATCGCGGCGACCGTCAAGGGTGCGCTGGTCCGCTCGATCGGGGAGCGGGAGAGGCGGGACGAACGGACCCGCGAGCTGATCGTCCGCTCGAACGCGTCCATGGCCGCGGCACTCGACGAGGTGTCGCGGCAGCAGTCCGAGATGCTGCGGGAGGTCGGCCGCCTGGGTTCCGATCTTGCCGGCCCGATCCAGGAGATCGCCGGGTGCGTGCAGTTCCAGGACATCGTCAGGCAGCAGACCGAGGCGCTGGAGGAGGGGGTCCGTCGACTGGCGGACGCCGGGGCCGACATGATCCTCGACCCGGCCCTCGCCGACGGCGACCGGTTGCCGATCATCCTCGCGGAGCTCTACGACACCTACGTGATGCGCTCGCAGCGGGAGGCCCATCTCGGCACCGGGACCGGGACGGTGGACGTCGGGGCGGCGATCGAGTTGTTCTGACCGAGAATGGGACAGATTCCAGAATCGTTCAGGAAATCCTGCGATGCTTCGCCGCGAATAATAGCCGTATGCGATCGGCGTCCCGCCGTTCGCGAGTGGAGCGGACCTTGGTCGGAGCGCATGAGAGTGACCATGCCGTCGCCCGACCGTCCCCCGGTCGCCTCGATCAGCTCTGCCACCTGCCCTCCAGGCGCTTCATGAGAACCTCGTCGGATCCCGTCGATGCGCGGTCCGGTACGGCTCCGCCGCCGGAAACTGACCGTCCCAGACACGATCCCGCCGTGCTGGACGCGGCCTTCGCCGCCGCGCGGATGGGCGTCTGGGAGTGCAGCCTGCCCGACGAGGTCCTGACGTGGACCGACGGGGTCTTCGACCTTTTCGACATTCCCCGCGGCACGACGCCGGATCGGGCGCTGATCCTGGACTGCTACGAGCCGGACACCCGTCTCCGGTTGACGGACCTGCGAGCGGAGGCGATCCGCACGCTGTCCGGTTTCGAGCTCGACGCCCGGGTGGTCACCGCCCTCGGCACGCGGCGGTGGATCCGCATCACAGCGTCCGTCGAGGCCCGCGACGGGGTGGCGTTCCGCATCTTCGGGGTGAAGCGCGACATCACGACCGAGCGCGACCTCCTCGAGCGCACGCTCTATCTCGCCACCCATGACGAGCTGACGGGTCTCAAGAACCGGACGGCGTTCAACAGGGCCATGGAGGACGCGGCCTTCGCGGGCGGCGCGACGCTGATGCTTCTCGACCTCGACGGCTTCAAGGGGGTGAACGACCGGTTCGGCCATTCGGCGGGCGACGATGTCCTGAGGGCCGTGGCGACCCGCCTGGCATCGGTCTCCCCGGGAGGATCGGTTGTCGCCCGTCTCGGCGGCGACGAGTTCGCCGTCGTTTCCGATCGACCGAGCGCTGAAGTGGAGCGGCTGGCGACTACGATCGTCGAAATAGTCGGGGATCCGATCGTAGTGGAAGCCCGGGAGTTCCTCGTCGGGGTCTCCATCGGAATTGCCACGGCACGCAAGGGCGAACACCCGACTGACCTGTATCGTCGAGCCGATGCCGCCCTCTATCGAGCGAAGCACGACGGCCGGAACACGCATAGGGTCTGCGAGGCGGGGTGAAGCTATACGAGGCGGGGCGGGAGGGCAGGAGGCCGTGAAAGGGCCCTAGCCCCTTGAGGCCACCAGCTTGGCAATGGCCGACGCGGTGTTGTCGACTCCCAGCTTGGCAAGGATGTTCGCCCGGTGGACCTCGACGGTCCTGACGCTGATCCCGAGCTCGTGCGCGACGACCTTGCTCGCCTTGCCGCGCGCCACCTCCTCCAGGACGGCGAGTTCCCGCTTCGACAGGACCGCGATCCCGGCGCTCGCGTCGGCCTGCCGCGCCCTTTCCGCGGACAGCTCGCGCCAACGCTCCAGCCCGCGGCCGGCGAGTTCGAGCAAGGCCTCCCCGGCGCAGGGCTTCTGGATGAAGTCCATCGCTCCCGCCTTCATCGCCTCGACCGCGAGCGGGACGTCGGCGTGTCCCGTCATCACGATGAACGGGAGGGACGACCCGGCGGCCCGCAGGCGACGCAAGAGTTCGATCCCGTCCATCTCGGGCATCCTTACGTCACTGAGGACGCAGCCCGCGATGCCGACGGCCTCGGCCCGAAGGAAGGCGCTCGCGGACGAATGCATGCGGGCCGGGATCCTGTGGGCCCGCAGCAGGAAGGACACCGAACGAAGGACGTCGGCGTCGTCGTCGACCACGTGGACGGCGGGTTCAGGCTGCATCACGCTCCCCCCCGTCGACGGCAGCCGGCAGGCTCAACCGGAATGTCGTTCCCTCGTCGGCCAACGTCTCCGCCGTGATCCGGCCGCCGTGCGCCTCGACGATCGTCCGGCAGATCGAGAGACCGACGCCCATCCCGTTCGGCTTCGTCGTCTGGAACGGCTGGAACAGCTTCGTGGCCAAGGTAGGATGTATGCCGCCTCCCGTATCCGAGATCGCAACGTCGACCATGCCGTCGTGAGGCGAGGCCGAGGCGACGATCCCCAGCGTTCTGACAGGGCGACCCTCCATGGCCTCGACGGCATTCCTGACGATGTTCAGGACAACCTGCTGGATCTGGATTCGGTCGACAAGAACCCGTAGCTCCGATCCGATCCTGACGTTCACCCGCACCTCGACGTGCGACGACCCGAGCATCGCGAGTGCCAGGGTCTCTCTTACGAGCGCATCGAGTTGAACGGGCAGCCGTCGCGATTCGGCACGCGACACGAACGTCCGGAGAGAGCGGATGATCTCGCCGGCTCGCAGGGCCTGCGCCGCGGCCTCGCCGATCGCGTCCCGGACGAGCGCATCGTCCCGTCCCCCCGGGTCCTCGAGCAGTTCCCGGCAACCCGTCAGGTAGTTCGATATG
>NZ_CAJYIU010000115.1 GCF_913775355.1 uncultured Aureimonas sp. | reverse complement strand
TCGTCGGCGCCGTAGCCCGCCGTGAAGCGGATCTGGCTGAGGGCATAGTCGAAGCCCGCGGCCTCGGCGACCTGCGCCAGCTCGACGTTGTATTGCGGATCGTGGCTCGTGCGCTGCTCGATGTTCGAGATCACGAGGCCGCCGGAGACGTTCGGCACCCAGTAGGCGAACTTCGTGGGCTGGTTGTCGTCGGAATGGCTCATGTCGGTTCTCCCTGGCGGAACGGTGGATCAGCCGCCGATGGCGATCGGGGCGGGGGCGGAGGTCGGGGCGCGGCGCTGCGCCTCGATCAGCTGGGCGGCCTCGCGCGCGGCGCGCTCGACGCGGGCGGCGATGGCGGGATCGGTCAGCTCGTAGTTCTCGAAGTCGGCCTCGGTGGCGTAGAGCGTCGTCGGCAGCGTCAGCGCGCCGAAGAAGGAGAGGAGCGGGCGAAGCTGATGCTCGGTCACGAGGCCATGCAGCGTGCTGCCGCCGGTCGCCGCGAGGACGACGGGCCGACCCGAAAGCGCGCGATGATCGACGAGGTCGAAGAGGTGCTTGAGGGCGCCGGTGTAGGAGGCGCGATAGACCGGCGTGCCGACGACCAGCGCATCGGCCGTCTCGATCCGGCGGATGAGGTCCCGCCCGATCTCGCCGAGGCCATCGCGCTCCAGCGCCGAGAGGAGGTGCGGCGCGGCGTCGACGAGCTCGATCACCTCGCCCGTTCCACCGAGTGCCCGGGCGATGCGATCGGTCAGCTGCGCCACCAGCGTCGTGGTGCGCGACGGACGGCGGACGCTGCCGGAAATGCCGAGAATGCGGACAGTCATGAGCGAAACCCCACAGGTCGCTGGATGCCTGAAAGCTTACGCGGCTATTATCTACTTCATAGGTAGATTTTATTCATTTCGGTGGCCGGGACGCAAATTTCGAGCGGTCGAGCGGACCTCCGGGAGCACGAGGCGAGCGAGCTCATGCATCGGATCGACGGGCAAGCCGACCCGACTCCGCGGCGATCGCCAACTGCAGTCGGGTCGCACGTGTGCGCGCGGTTTCCGTATCCCTCACCACGCATCGGCGATGGGCCAAAGGCTGCCGCACGAACGACGTCCGGGCCGCATCATGCCAGCCCGTCGCCGCGGCGACGGGGCCGCCGGAGACCGCAGACGCCGTCGTTCGGGAGGCCGGAAAAGGAATCCGTCCCGTCGAACGCAAACAGAATAATATACTTTGTCGGTAGATATTGAAGGCTTACCCTGATGGCAGGTTCGACGCTGCCCAGACGGCGCGGGCCGAAGCTACCCAACGCCAGTTCGAGTCCGGATCCCATGAAGACGCTTCTTCTCGCCAGCATCGCCACCGCCGTCCTCGGGCTGTCCTCGCTGGCTCACGCCGACGCCCTGAAGGTCGGCGTCACGCCGGGCGCCTATGCCGATTCCGTCGCGGCGGCCGCCGAGGAGGCGAAGGCCGAGGGGCTCGACGTCGAGGTGGTCGAGTTCTCGGACTGGACGACGCCCAACATCGCGCTCGCGGCCGGTGACATCGACGTCAACTACTTCCAGCACAAGCCCTTCCTCGACAACGCCGTCGCCGAGCGCGGCTACGAGTTCGCCGAGGTCGGCACCGGCACGCTCGCTAATATCGGGCTCTATTCCTTGAAGCACAAAAGCTTCGACGAGATCCCCGAGAACGGGACGGTGGCCATCGCCAACGATCCGGTGAACCAGGGGCGAGGCCTGCTGCTTCTGGAAAAGGCAGGCCTCATCAAGCTGAAGGACGGCGTCGGCTTCAAGGGCACGCTCGACGACATAATCGAGAACCCGAAGAACCTCAGCTTCACCGAAGTGGAGGGGCCGCAGCTCGTGCGCGTCACCGGCGACGTCGATCTGGCCCTCGGCTATCCACACTTCATCGTCGCGGCCAAGGCCTTCGATCCGGCGAGCGGCCTGATCTATTCCGGCATCGACGACCGCCAGTTCGCCATCCGCTTCGTGGTCGCCAAGGATCGCGCCGCGGACCCGGACATCGCGAAATTCGTCAAGATCTTCCAGACCTCGCCCAAGGTTCGCGAGGCGATCGGCACGGCGTTCGCCAACGATCCAAAGCTCTACACGATCGCCTGGGAAAACTGAGGGCCCGGCCCGACGTCCGTGTCCCGGTTCCGATCCGAAGGTACTGCCATGTCCGAACTCGCCCTTCCGCTCGCCCGATCGGGCTTTGCCGCCTCGCTTCCCCCGTTCGCTCGCGAGGCGTCGAGGACGGCGGAGCGCCCGCTCGCAGGCCGTCGCGCCGGTTCGGTGCGTTTTGAGGGCGTCGGCAAGACCTATCGCGCCGCGTCCGGCGACGTCAGGGCGCTCGGCGGCATCGACGTCGAGGTGCCCGAGGGCTCGGTGTTCGGCATCATCGGCCGGTCGGGCGCGGGCAAGTCGAGCCTCCTGCGGCTGGTGAACCGGCTGGAGACGCCGACCGAAGGCCGCGTCCTCGTCGACGGCGAGGACGTCTCAGCGCTCGGGACCGACGCGCTGGTCGCCTTCCGGCGACGGGTCGGCATGGTGTTCCAGCACTTCAACCTCCTCTCGGCCAAGACCGTGCGCGAGAACGTCGCCCTGCCGCTGCGCGTCGCCGGGACCCCACGCGCCGAGATCGACCGGCGCGTCGCCGAGGTGCTGGCGCTCGTCGGGCTCGACGGCAAGGAGGGGGTCTATCCCTCGCGCCTGTCGGGCGGGCAGAAGCAGCGCGTCGGCATCGCGCGGGCGCTGGTGTCCGGTCCCGAGATCCTTCTCTGCGACGAGGCGACTTCAGCGCTCGATCCCGAGACGACGCTGCAGATCCTGTCGCTTCTGAAGGACATCAACCGCACGCTCGGCCTCACGATCATCCTGATCACCCACGAGATGAGCGTGATCCGCGAGATCTGCGACCGCGTTCTCGTGCTCGACCGCGGCGAGGTCGCCGAGACCGGGCCGGTCTGGCAGGTGTTCGGTCGGCCGGCCCATCCGGCGACGAAGGCGCTGCTCGCACCGCTGACGCGAGGCCTGCCCGACGATCTCTCAGCGCGCCTGTCGCTGGAAGCGCGCGGCACGGACGACGAGGAGGCGCTGGTCGAAATTCGCTATCTCGGCACGTCGGAGCCCGACCTCGCGCTCCTCGCCGCGCGCTTCCCCGGCGGCCTGCGCCTCGTCGACGCCGCGATCGAGCGGATCGGCGGTCATACGCAGGGTCGCCTCCTCCTGGCAGTCAGGCTCGGGTCCGAACGGCTCGAGGTGAACGCCATTCCGAACACGCAGGCGAAGGTTCTCGGCTATGTCTGACGCGATGATCGCGCGCCTCCAGCAGGCGCTTCTCGACACGCTCTCGATGGTCGGTATCTCGGCGGGAATCGCGCTTCTGGCCGGCGTTCCGCTGGCGCTGTTCCTCGTCCTCTCGGCGCCGGGCGGCATCGTCGCCGCGCCGCTGGCGCACCGGGTCCTGTCGGCGATCGTCAACGGCTTCCGTGCGACGCCCTTCATCGTGCTTCTCGTCGCGCTCCTGCCGCTCACGCGGTTCCTGACCGGCACGACGATCGGCGTCTGGGCGGCGATCGTCCCGCTGTCGATCTCGGCGACCCCGTTCTTCGCGCGCATCGCCGAGGTGTCGCTGCGCGAGGTGGATGCCGGCCTGATCGAGGCGGCGCAGGCGATGGGATGCCGCCGGCGGCACATCATCCGCCACGTTCTCCTGCCCGAGGCGCTGCCGGGCCTCGTCGGTGGCTTCACGGTGACGCTCGTCACCATGATCGGCGCGTCCGCCATGGCCGGCGCGGTCGGGGCCGGCGGCCTCGGCGATCTCGCGATCCGCTACGGCTACCAGCGCTTCGACACGACCTTGATGCTGGTCGTCATCGTCATCCTGGTGGCGCTGGTCTCGGTGGTGCAGTTCGCGGGCGACGTCGCCGTCCGCCGCCTGCGCGCCCGGTGAGCGGAGGGACGGCGATGAACCACCCTCCCTCGTTCGCGCCTCTCGCGGCGACCCCGTTCCCGGCCCTCCGGTGTGGCGGGAGGGCGCTCGCGACCATACCTTCCCTGCGCATTTTGCCCCTGGCGCCGCGGCGCGACCGGAGAAATACACGGCATGACGGTCCGCAAAGAGATCCTTCTGAACGCGTTCACGATGAACTGCGTCGGCCACATCAATCACGGCCTCTGGACCCATCCGCGCGATCGGTCGCAGGACTACACGACGATCGGCTACTGGACCGAACTCGCCCGAACGCTGGAGGCCGGGCTCTTCGATGCCGTCTTCATCGCCGACATCGTCGGTGTCTACGACGTCTATGGCGGCTCGATCGACTTGACTGCGCGCGAGGCGATCCAGCTGCCGGTGAACGACCCGACGCTGCTGGTGCCCGCGATGGCCGCCGTCACGGAGCATCTCGGCTTCGGCGTCACCGTCAACACGGCGGTCGAGCACCCCTATACGTTCGCCCGGCGCTTCTCGACGCTCGACCACCTGACGAACGGCCGGGTCGGCTGGAACATCGTCACCGGCTATCTCGACAGCGCGGCGCGCGCGGTCGGGCGTGACGCCATGGCCGAGCACGACGAGCGCTACGACCGGGCGGACGACTATCTCGACTTCCTCTACAAGCTCTGGGAGACGAGCTGGGACGAGGATGCCGTGCGCCGCGACAAGTCGGCGCGCGTCTTCGCCGACCCGGCCGCGGTCCGCGAGATTCGGCATGACGGTCCGTACTACCAGGGACGCGGCTACCACCTGTCCGAGCCCTCGCCACAGCGCACTCCGGTCCTCTTCCAGGCCGGCACCTCGGGGCGGGGCCAGCGCTTTGCCGCGCGCCATGCCGAATGCGTGTTCATCTCGGCGTCGGACCCGGAAGCCGCGCGCCGCACCGCGCGCGAGCTTCGTGCGGCGGCGGTCGCGGCCGGGCGGCGGGGCGACGACATCCGCATCTTCGTCGGCCTCCGCGTCGTCACGGGTGCGACGGACGCCGGGGCCGAGGAGCGTCTTCTCGACTACGTCTCGCATGCCAGCCCGGAGGCGGGCCTCGCGCATTTCGCGGCCGGCAGCGGCATCGATTTCTCGCGCTACGGTCTCGACGGCGAGATCGCCTATGGACCGACCGACGCCATCCAGTCGACCACCGCCGCGGCGCGCCGCAAGGGCCTGTCGAAGCGCCAGCTTCTCGACGGGCTGAAGCTCGGCGGCCGCTATCCGCTTCTCGTCGGCTCGGGCGACACGGTGGCGGCCGAAATGGCGCGCTGGGTCGACGAGGGCGAGATCGACGGGTTCAACCTGACTCGAACCGTCGTGCCCGAATGCTGGCATGATTTCACCCGCTTCGTGGTTCCCGCCCTGCAGGCGAGGGGCCGCTACAAGACCGCCTATGCCAAGGGCACGCTGCGCCGCCGCCTGCTCGGCGAGGGCGATCGCCTGCCCCCGCGCCATGCCGGCGTGTCCCCCCATCTCTCCGCGCGCACGGCGTCCGCCGCCGCGCCCGCCTCCCATCTGTCGCTCGAGGTCTCGTGATGTCCGTCACCGCTCCCTTCATCCTCAGCCACTCCCGCACCGGCGGGCTCGCCGTGCCCCCGACCGCGCCCGGCCTGAAGGACGCGATGCGCCATCTCGTCGGCGGTGTCTGCGTCATCACGGCCGGCACCGGTGCGGACCGGACGGGCGCCACCGTAACCTCGGCCCATTCCCTGTCGATGGAGCCGGAGACCATGCTGGTCTCGCTCAACCTCTCGTCCTCGACGCTTCCCGTGGTCCGCCGCTTCGGCCACTATGGCGTCAACCTCCTGGCGGCACACCAGGAGGGCGTCGCCGACCGCTTCGCCGGGCGCGGCGGGGCGAAGGGGGCCGACCGCTACCTCGGCGCCGACTGGACCACCCTCGAGACCGGCGCGAGCCTTTTGGAAGGGGCGCTCGCGGTGGTCGACTGCGAGGTCGAGCGGATCATCGAACATCACAGCCACGCGCTCGTCTTCGGCGCGGTACGCGCCGTGCGCCTCGGGGCGGGTGACCCGCTCGTCTACAGCCACGGCCGCTACGGCGCCTATCGCGCGGCCGTCTGACGCCCCGACGCATCGATCGAGAAGGTCCGAGCCCATGCCCCTTTCCATTCCCGACGCCATCAACGTCCTCTGGTTCCTGCCGACGCACGGCGACAGCCGCTATCTCGGCACCAGCGAGGGCGGCCGGGCGGTCGATCTCCCGTATCTCAAGCAGATCGCGCAGGGCGCCGATCAGCTGGGCTATTACGGCGCGCTGCTGCCGACCGGCCGCTCCTGCGAGGATTCCTGGGTGATCGCCTCGGCGCTGGCGCCGCTGACGGAGCGGCTGCGCTTTCTCGTGGCCGTGCGTCCCGGCCTCCAGTCCCCGACACTCGCCGCGCGCATGACGGCGACGCTCGACCGGATCTCCAACGGCCGGCTCCTGATCAACGTCGTGACCGGCGGCGATCCGAAGGAGAACGGCGGCGACGGCATCTTCCTCAGCCATGCCGAGCGCTACGAGGTGACGCGCGAGTTCCTCGACATCTACAAGCGCGTGCTCGCAGGCGAGACGGTGGAGCACGAGGGCAAGCACTTCCGCATCTCGGACGGCCGGCTGCTCTTTCCGCCGGTCCAGAATCCCTATCCGCCGCTCTATTTCGGCGGCTCGTCGGAAGCGGCCAACGACGTCGCGGCCGAGCAGATCGACAAGTACCTCACCTGGGGCGAGCCCCCGGCGCTCGTCGCCGAGAAGATCGAGACCGTGCGGGCGCTGGCGGAGAAGAAGGGGCGCGAGGTCTCCTTCGGCATCCGCCTCCACGTCATCGTCCGCGAGACGACGGCCAAGGCTTGGGAAGCCGCCGACGACCTTATCAGCCGCCTCGACGACGCGACGATCGCGCAGGCGCAGGAGGTGTTCTCGCGCATGGACTCGGTCGGCCAGGCCCGCATGAGCCGCCTCCACGGCGGCCGGCGCGACAAGCTGGAGGTCAGCCCGAACCTCTGGGCGGGCGTCGGCCTCGTGCGCGGCGGCGCCGGCACGGCGCTGGTCGGTGACCCCGACACGGTTGCCGAGCGGATCGACGAGTACCGCCGCCTCGGCATCGACAGCTTCATCCTGTCGGGCTACCCGCATCTCGAGGAGGCCTACCGCTTCGGCGAACTCGTCCTGCCGAGGCTGCCGCTGGCCCATCCGCTGCACGCCCGTTCCGCCGCGGTCAACACCGGCCCCTTCGGCGAGACGATCGCCGGCGACAGCCGCCCGACGCGGATCGCCAGCCAGTCGTGACGACGCTCGCGATCATCGGCGGCGGTTTCACCGGCGCGGCCGTCGCCTATCATCTCGCGCAATCCGCGGCAGGGCGGCAGGCGAAGATCGTCGTCGTCGAGCCGCGCGAGGTGCTGGGGGCGGGGCTCGCCTATTCGACGCGCGATCCCGCCCATCGCATCAACGTGCCCGCCGACCGGATGAGCCTCGACACGCAGGACCCGGACGCCTTCGCGCGCTGGCTCCGGGCGACCGGCGCTGTCGCGGACGACCCGGACGCGGTGAGCGCGTCGGGTCAAGCCTTTCCGCAGCGGGGGCTGTTCGGGCGCTACGTCGCCGACGCCCTTGCGCCCTTCGTCGCGAGCGGACGGATCGTCCACCGCCGCACCGCGGCCGAGGCGATCCGGCGCCTCTCCGACGGCACGTTCGACGTCGTTCTCGCCGACGGCTCGCTCCACGCCGATCTCGTCGTCGTCGCGACGACGCATCCGCCGCCCGCGGTGCCGGCTGCGCTGCGCGCGCTATCCGGCGATCCGCGCTTCGTGGTCGATCCCGGCGAGCCGGACGCGCTGGACGGCGTGCCGCCGGACGCGCGCGTCCTCGTCGTTGGTAGCGGGCTGACGGCGGCCGACATGGTGGCCTCGCTCGACCGGCGCGGGCATCGCGGCCCGATCCTGATGCTGTCGCGCAACGGCCTGCGTTCGCGCGGCCACGCCCCGTCGGCGGTCGAGCCGTTCGGGGATTTCACGTCCACCCCCGGCCGGACGGCGCGCGAACTGACGCGCCGCGCCCGGCAGGCGATCACGGAGGCGAAGGGGCAGGGGATCAGCTGGCACGCCGTTCTCGATGCCCTGCGCGGCGACGGCGCTGCGATCTGGGGCGCACTGCCCGAGGCCGAGCGACGCCGTGTGGTGCACCGCCTTCGCAGCTTCTGGGACGTGCACCGGTTCCGCATCGCGCCGCAGGTGGCCGACGTCCTCGACCGTCTGGACGCCGCCGGCCGCCTTCGCCTCGTCGCCGCCTCGCTCGCTTCCTCTCGGCCCGACGCGGGCGGGCTCCACGTCGCGTGGCGGCCGCGTGGCGGGCGAGCCGTCGAGACGGGGCGCTTCGACGTCGTCGTCAACACGACGGGGCCTGCCCACCGGGCCGTTGTGGACCGCGAGCCGGTTCGCTCCCTCTTTGAAGCGGGATTGGTCGATCTCGACCGCGTCGGCCTCGGTCTGCGGGTCGACGCCGACCACCGCGCCCTCGGGCGCGATGGCGAAATCGTGCCGGGTCTTTTCATCGCCGGGCCGCTGGCGCGCGGCACGTTCGGCGAGTTGATGGGGTTGCCGCAGGTGACGGCCCATGCCGAGCTTGTCGCCCGCATCCTCGGCGAGATTCTCGCAGGGGATCGAGACGGCAGCGCCCTGCGGCAGGCCGTCTGAACTGCTGCGTCAGGCGTTCGTCGGCACGCGCGCGATCACCTTGATCTCAAAGTCGAAGCCCGCCAGCCAGGTGACGCCGACCGCCGTCCAGTTCGGATAGGGCGCGGCGCCGATCACGCCGTCGCGCACCGTCATGATCGTCTCGAACTGGGCTTCCGGGTCGGTGTGGAAGGTGGTCACGTCGATCACGTCGTCGAAGGTGCAGCCGGCGGCGGCGAGGACGTTGGCGAGGTTGGCGAAGGCCTGCCGAACCTGCGCCTCGAAGTCGGGCTCGGGCGAGCCGTCGTCGCGGCTGCCGACCTGACCCGACACGAACAGGAGGTCGCCGGAGCGGATGGCCGCGGAATAGCGGTGCGCGTCGTAAAGGGCGTGGCGGTGGGCGGGAATGATGGCCTGGCGCTGAAACATGGGTCGGTTCCTGAATGGAGACGGAGGGGCGGGCGTGAAGGCGCTCAGCGCGCGCTTCACTTCAGTCTGCGCATTTGATATACGCGGCGTATGTGAAGAGGTCTCACACATACGCGGCGTATGTCAAGCGCTCGTCGAGGGAGAGAATTCGCGATGGCGGCAGCGGGTCGACGGGCGGAACAGATGGAGGCGACGCGCGCCAAGCTGATCGCGGCCGCACGCGCGGCCTTTGCCGAGAAAGGCTATGCGGCGGCGTCGATGGACGAGCTGACCGCGCAAGCCGGCCTGACGCGCGGCGCGCTCTATCACAACTTCGGTGA
>NZ_CAJYIU010000114.1 GCF_913775355.1 uncultured Aureimonas sp. | reverse complement strand
GGCCGGTGATCGACACCGAGGTCGGCTTCGACGACATCGACGTCGCGCTGAAGCGGATGGAAGGACGGCAGGTCTTCGGCAAGATCGTGCTGCGCGTGGACCGCGACCTCGCCGCATGAGCGGACGGATTCTGGAGCGCGCCTGGAAGCGGCAGCGGCAGTCGCGCGACTGGCTGGTTGCGCAGGCCCTGTTCGCGATGCTTGCGGTGCTCAGACGGTTTCCCGCGCGCAAGGGTCTGGCGTTCGCCGACCGGCTCGCCCAATGGATCGGGCCGAAGACCTCGCGGCATCGGATCGCCATTGAGAACCTGACGCTCGCCTATCCCGAGAAGAGCGCCGCGGAAATCGAGGACATCGCCCGGCGCAACTGGGGCCAGATGGGCCGCATCGCCGCCGAATACGTCTTTCTCGACGAAATCTTCGATTTCGATCCGGCGCGCGAGCCCGGCACGGGAATGGTCGAGGTGGAGGGGATCGACCTGTTCCTCCGGCTGCGCGACAACCCGAGGCCGATCATCTTCTTCACGGCCCATCTCGGGTCGTTCGAACTCCTGCCGATCTGCGCGGCGACCTTCGGGCTCGACCTGACGGCCCTCTTCCGCCAGCCGAACAACCGCTACATCGCACGCGAGGTCCTGTCCGCGCGACGCACGAGCGGGGGCCACCTCGTGCCTTCCAAGGCCGGTGCAGCCTGGGCGCTCGCGGGCACGCTCGAAGCCGGCGGCAATGTGGGAATGCTGGTCGACCAGAAGTTCAAGCGCGGGGAGCCGACCACCTTCTTCGGCCGTCCCTGCCGCACCAATCCGCTGGTGCCCAAGCTCGCCCGCAAGTTCGATTGCGACATCCATCCCGCCCGTTGCATCCGTCTGCCGGATGGCCGTTATCGACTGGTCCTCGAGCCCCGTCTCGATCTGGCGCGCCGGCCCGACGGCGAGATCGACGTGACGGCGAGTTGCCAGCAGCTCAACGACGTGGTGGAGCGCTGGGTGCGCGAGCATCCCGACCAATGGATGTGGTTCCACCGCCGCTGGCAGATGTGACGTCGACACCGCCCAAGCGCACATTCGATCCGCTTCCTTAACTTTCGTCGCCTAGGGTCGCCGGGCGAGGGATTTCGGGTGCAATGATCACATTCCTGAAACGGTATTCGGCGACGGCCATCGGTGCGGGAGCGGTGCTCGCGGCGGTTTCGGTCGCGGGTGTCTATATCAGCAAGGAAACGGTCTCGAGCCTCATGGCCTCGACGGCGCAGCAACGCGTCCAGGGGTTCGTTACCTATCTCGAGGAGACGAACGGGGCGGTGGAGGCTCTGCTCACCGGCATCTCCCGCGATCCCGAACTCGAGACCCAGATCCGGTCGGTGGCGCTCGCCTCCGGTCTGACGAACTTCACCGTCTTCGATCTGGCCGGCGAGCCGCAGTTCGCCCTGAAGTCCGAGGCGCACGCGTGGCTGCTGCGCGAGCGCCCCGGCGGCATCAACGGGCTCGAGAAGCTCGCCGCGAGTGCCGTCGAGCGGCCCGGCGACTGGAGCGAAGCGGTCCGGTCCGGCACCGGCGAGAGCCTCGTGATCTCGCCCGTCGAGCGCGACGGAACCCGGCAAGGCTTCGTTTCCGTCGTACCCGACATGACAGGCGTCGAAGAGAATCTCGCCAAGACCGTCGGGCTGGCGGTGGCTGGGCTGATCGGCGTTCTCGTGACTGGTGCCGGCGTTCCCGGGCTCATCTACATCAGGCGCAAGTGGCGCATCGAGCAGGCCGACGAACGCATTCAGTTCCTCGCCAATCACGATACGTTGACCAAGCTCCTCAACCGCAAGCGGATCGAGGAGGACGCGGGCCGCATCTTCGCGACCTGCCGCGCGACACGCGAGCGCCTCGCCGTCTGGGCGGTCGACATCAAGGGTCTCGGCGACATCAACAAGACCGTCAATCAGGCGGGCGGCGACGAGTTGCTGCGCACGGTCGCCGACCGCTTGATGCGCGTCATCGACCGCAACGACCTCGTCGCCCGAACCGGCGCCGACGACTTCATGATCGTTCAACGCAACTTGCGTGGCCTCAACGACGTCGAGGCCCTCGCCCGCCGCATCCGGCAGGAAATCGAGACTCCCGTCACCATCGAGGGCGTCGAGCTGACACCGCAGCTGTGCATGGGCGTCGCGCTGGTGCCCGAGCACGGGCGTACGATCGGTGAGCTCTTCCAGAACGCCGAGCTTGCCGTGCTCGTCCACAAGAGCTCCAAGCAGGGCGATTTCGTCCTGTTCGAACCCTCGATGGACGAGGAGGCGACGCGCCGCCGCATGATCGAGCGTCGCATGCGCGAGGCGCTGGAGCACGAGCAGTTCGAACTGTTCTACCAGCCGATCGTGCGGGCCAGCGACCAGACGATCCTTGGCTTCGAAAGCCTGATCCGCCTGCCGGACGGTCAGGGCGGCTACATTCCGCCCTCGGTCTTCATCCCGATCGCCGAGGCGAGAGGGCACATCAAGGCGATCGGCGACTGGGTGCTGCGCGAGGCGACGCGCCAGATCGCGCTGTGGCCGGAGGACCTCTTCATCTCGGTCAACCTGTCGGCGGTGCAGTTCCGCGACGGAGACCTCGTCTCGATCGTCCGCGGCGCCCTGGAAGCGGCGGGCATCGCCGGTCATCGCCTCGAGATCGAGGTGGTCGAGAGTCTTCTGCTCGATCGCTCGGACGCGATCCTGGAGCAGCTTCAACAGTTGAAGACGCTCGGTGTTTCGATCGCCATGGACGATTTCGGCACGGGCTACTCCTCGCTCGGCTATCTCTGGCGCTTCCCGTTCGACAAGCTGAAGATCGACCAGTCCTTCATGATCGCCTTCGAGCAGGGCCAGCCGAATATCCGCCACATCATCGGAACCATCGTCAATCTCGGCCATCATATGAAGCTAAAGGTGGTGACCGAGGGCATCGAGACGGCGGCACAGGCCAAGATGCTGATGGAAATCGGCTGCGACCAGTTGCAGGGCTACCTGTTCGGAAAGCCGGTCGCCGCGGAACGTGTCGCGGCCGAGCTTCTCACGCGACTGTCGCATCGCGTCGACCGGTCTCCGGTTCCGGAAGTCGAAGCCGCCGCGCTGCCCCTCGCCTCGAACGCCTGAGCGTTTCGCGTCCGCCGGCGAGATCGCGTAGGATGGTAAACGAGAAGTCAATAAGTCCTGGAAAATTTATTTCCTGTTAAGGCGAACCTTGCGCGAGGCAGGTCGTTGTCCAGGAAACGAGGGCTTCTTCGATGCGCGTACTGATCCTGGAAGACGAGCCGCTGATTGCGATGGACCTCGAGGACATCGTGGTCGAGACGCTGCAGGCGGACTGCGTCTGGGCGAGCAGCCTTCACGACGGCTTTCAGCGTATCCTCGAGGGTGTCGACTTCGCACTGCTCGATTTCGATCTGGGCGGCGACAATTCGTCGGCGATCGCCCGCACGCTCGAAGACCTGAGAGTTCCGTTCTGCTTCGTGTCCGGAAGCCTCTCGGACGTTCCGAGCCGCTTCAGCCGCATTCCGAAGATTGCCAAGCCCTATCGTCACGCCGACATCGTGCGGGCGCTAACGGCTGCCTGATCACGGAGGCGGCGCGGACGGCGACACCTGTCCCCGCGCTGGCTCCGGGACGCGAGACCTGATCCGGAGCGCGCCAGCGCGGCGACACATCCAAGATCGCCTCTTATGCTTACCAATCGACTAACGCGCAGGCTCCGTTCGCATCCGAACGCGAAAAAGGCCGGCAAGCCGGCCTTTCCGTCTGCATTGCCGATGATCCGGAGCGCTGTTTAGCGCGTCACGTCCTTCACGGCTGCGCCGGTCGCATCGACGGTGTTGCCGACGTCACGGCCCACGCCACGCACGGTATTGGCGCAACCTGAAACCACCATAACGGCGGCGAGCGTTGCAGCGACGACGGAAATGCGACGGATCATGACCAAACTCCTCAGGGTCCCGATTGCGGCGAAGTAACGGCAACTGCCGCAATCGGTTCCCTCCATCTCGACATAATTTGCCGCGACCGAAACAGCGAAGGTGTCGAATGGGCTCGAACTGAAGCCGATCCATCGTGCGACCTGTCCGACAGTTGAAGGCGTATCGCTTTCCCTGCCCGAGCGTGAGGCTTATGTCTGTGGAGCGGGCCGCTGGGCGGCGCGGTCCGAAAAGCCATTCGGCGAGGGAAGGAACAGGCATGAAGTGGAAGGACGCCATCTGGCCCATCGTGGGTCTTGCGGCCGTGGTCCTCTCCTGCTGGATCCTCTACAAGGAAGTGCGGGGCCTGTCGCTCGACGACATCTGGGTCAGCTTCCAGAACGTCGGCTTCCACCAGTGGGCGCTGTCGATCCTCTGCGCCCTCCTCGCCTACGCGGTGCTGGCCTACTACGACCGGCTGGCGCTCCGGCATCTCGGGCGAAGCGTATCGCTCCCCTTCGTGGCGGCGACGTCCTTCACCACCTACGCCCTCTCACACAATATCGGAGCCTCGGTGTTCTCCGGCGCGGTCGTCCGATACCGCGCCTACAGCTCGCGCGGCCTGACGCCGTCGGAAATCGCACTCCTTATCGCGTTCTGTTCGTTCACCTTCGCGCTCGGCATCCTCGTCCTCACGGCGGTGACGCAGCTTGCCGACCCGACCATGATCCGCCGCTATGTCGACGTCGATCCATGGGTCCCGGTCGGGCTGGCGGTTCTGATCCTGGCGCTCGTCGGCCTCTACGTCTTCGGCAGCTTTCGCGGCTTCCGGCCCCGGAAGATCGGCGGTTTCCTGCTGCAGTATCCGCGGCGGGACGTCGTGCTGCGTCAGCTGATCGCCGCACCGCTCGAGATCGTGGCTGCCGCCGGCATCATTTATTTCGCGCTGCCGCCCGAGACCAATCCGGGCTTCGTCATCGTGCTCGCGATCTTCGTCGTGTCGTTTTCGCTGGCGCTCGTGTCGCACGCGCCGGGCGGGCTCGGCGTTCTGGAGGTCACGTTCCTGACCGGTCTGTCCGACGTGCCGGAGACCGACGTCCTCGCTGCGCTGTTCGTCTTCCGGATCCTCTATCTCCTGATCCCGTTCGCGGTGGCCATCGTGATGGTGCTGAGCTTCGAGCAGAGCGCCATGCGCCAGCGCCGACGGTCGGCGGCGGGCATCACCGCTCCGCGAACCTGACGGCGTTCAGCGCTGCCAGCGCTCCTGCCACTGCGCTTCGCCGATGAGGCAGTTGGTCGGAGGGCCATCGGCGGCGACCGGGACCACCACGCCGGGCTTGAGCCTGACGGGCCAGAGCCCCGCAAGCTCCAGTACGAGCTTGCGGCGCACCGCCTGCGGAAACTGCTCCCAGTCGTTCACGGGGATGACGAAGGCGCCCGGCCCTCCGATGACGCAGTCGCTATAGTAGCGATCGAGGTTCTGGATCGATCCCCAGCCGCCCCGAAGATCGTCGCCCTGCGTCATCAGAGGCAGGCCGTTGATGGTGATGCCGCGCGCGACGGCGGCGTCCCGCGCATCGGTCACGGGACGGCCCTGGTTGTTGGGTCCGTCGCCCGACACGTCGATGACGCGGCGCATCCCCTCGAACCCGTTGCGATCGAACAGGCCGGCCGCGAAATCGATGGCCGAGGAAATCGAGGTCCGGCGCATCCGGTCCGGCCGTGCCTCGGCGAGACGATAGGCGAAGGCTTCGGCCGAGTCCTTGCCGTCGATCAGCGTCCACGGCAGGACCACCTGCTGCGACGTGTCGCCGGCCCATTCGACATAGGTGACCGCGACGCGGCCGTGCATGCCGTCGGTGATTGCCTGCTGGAGTTCCGGCGAGCGGAAGGCGGCGACGTAGCCGTTGCGCTGAATGTCGAGCTCGCCGTAATCCATCGACCATGAGACGTCGACCGCGATCACCAACTCGACGTCGACCGGCTCATCCCCCGCGGCCACCGCGGGGATCGAGCTCAGGAGCGATCCGCAGATCGCAAGGGCGACGAGCTTTAGCATGGAGCGAGCGTCCGCCCATTCCGATTCGGATGCAAGTCCCGATCACGTCACTGCGACCAGAGGTGGCAAAGGGCGACGAGGCTTAATGGCGGCTTAAGTTCGGTTTGCAAGATTGGGCACGCCGCGCAACCGCTGGAACGTGTCCATGTCCCTCCCCCTCGAAACCCGTGCCGGCGTCCATGGCCTGCCGCGCGTGTCGCCGATCGCCGCCGCCCTGTCGCCGCTGGCGATCGGTCTTGCGACACTCCTTCTCGCGTTCGCCCTCCTCGCCCTGCCGGTCTCGCTGCCGATCGGCGCGATGTACTGGGATGTCGTCGTGTTCGTCGACGGCGGCTGGCGGGTCCTCAACGGCCAGACGCCCTCGGTGGACTTCTTCGCGCCGGTCGGCCCGCTCGGCTACTGGCTGTTTGCGGCGGGCCTCGAGTTCTTCGCCAAGCCGCAGCCGCTGCTGCTGGCGCAATGGATGCTGCTGCCGGTCACGCTCGCCGGCCTTCTTCCCGTGCTGGTGCGCA
>NZ_CAJYIU010000113.1 GCF_913775355.1 uncultured Aureimonas sp. | reverse complement strand
AAGCGACGTCGGATGCCGTGGCGCGCACCGGGTCGCCCGTCCTTGCCGTGCCGCTCGACGTCACGCGCGTCGCCTCCATCGAGGCAGCCGTGAGCGCGGCCACGCAGCGTTTCGGCCGGCTCGACGGGCTCGTCAACAACGCGGGCGTCGAGGAGGTCCGCCCGAGCTTCGACGTGGACGAGGCGCTGTGGGACCGCATCCTCGACACCAACCTGAAGGGCGCGTTCTTCGCGGCGCAGGCTGCGGGCCGCGCGATGCGCGCGAACGGCTCGGGCAGCATCGTCAACATCGCCTCCTTGACCTCGATGGTCGGCGTGCCGACCGCGGTCCCCTACGGGTCGTCAAAGTCGGGGCTTCTTGGCATGACGCGGGCGCTGGCCGCGGAATGGGCGCCGTTCGGCATCCGCGTCAACGCGATCGCGCCCGGCTACTTCCGCACCGCCATGACCGACGTCTTCTACGAGAACGAGGACTGGCGCGAGCGCATGCTCGGGCGCATCCCGATGAACCGGTTCGGCGACCTCGACGATCTCGCCGGCACCGCTCTGTTCCTGGCGAGCGATGCGTCGCGCTACATGACCGGGCAGTGCATCGCGATCGACGGCGGGTTCCTCGCCTCCATCTGAAACCGCTGGGGGAACAGGCCGCTGCCACAAGATTGGGCTTGCGCGGAGCTTGCGGCTGGATCAAGCACACGTCATGCGTTGTGACGAATCCGCCCCGATTTCCCCAGCCGCCGCCGCACGCGCGGGATGGCGCGCATGAGCGTCGCCCGTCCGGTTCCCGCCGCCGGCACGCCGGCCGTGTCGGTGCGCGGCGTCTCGATGGTCTTTTCGGGACAGGCGGCGGTGGCGGATGCCTCGTTCGACCTTGCCGGCGGCCGGTTCCTGACGATCCTCGGCCCCTCGGGCTCGGGCAAGACGACGCTCCTTCGCATGATCGCGGGCTTCCAGAAGCCGACGCGCGGCGAGATCGCGATCAACGGCCGCCCGGTGTCCGACGAGCCCGCGCACAAGCGCAAGATCGGCATGGTGTTCCAGAAGCTCGCGCTGTTCCCGCACATGACGGCCGCCGAGAACGTCGCCTTTCCGCTCAAGATGCGCCGCTTTGATGCGCGCGAGATCCCGGCCCGCGTCGAGCGCTACCTCGATCTCGTGCATCTCGGCGCCTATGGGGATCGGCGCATCCACGAGCTGTCGGGCGGACAGCAGCAGCGCGTGGCGATCGCCCGCGCCCTGGTGTTCGAGCCGGAGCTTCTCCTCCTCGACGAGCCGCTCGCCGCGCTCGACCGCAAGCTGCGCGAGGAGATGCAGCTGGAGTTCCGCCGCATCCAGCGCGAACTCGGCATCACCACGATCAACGTGACGCACGACCAGCGCGAGGCGCTCGTGGTGTCAGACGAGATCATCGTGATGGAGGCGGGCCGCATCCAGCAGATGGCCGAGCCGATCGCCGCCTATCGCGAGCCCGCCAATGCGTTCGTCGCAAGCTTCATCGGCGTCACCAACCGGCTGGAGGGCCGGGTCGCGGGCGCTGAGGGCGAAGTGGTGACGCTCGAGACGCCGCTCGGGGCCATGAGTGGCCGCTGGTCGGCGCCCGCCGGCCGTGCGCCGCGCACGGGCGAGCCCGCGGTCGGCATGCTGCGTGCCGAGCAGATCCGCGTCGAGGGCGCCGTTTTGACCGGCGCGGCGCTCGACACCCATCTCACCGCCGAGATCGCAGACGTGATCTTCGAGGGCGAGCGCGTCGTCTACGAGGCGCGCCCCACCGGCACTCTCGGCGTGAGCTTGCGCGCCTTCGACCACGATCCGGTCGGCCACGCCGTCCAGCCCGTCGGCGCCTACGTGCGGCTCGGCTGGAATACCCGCGACCTCATCGTCTTTCCGCAAGCCTGAACGCCGCCCCATTCGCGAAAGGAGCCATCGCCATGACCGACAAGCCCTTCCTCCATGACCTCAATCGCCGCCGTTTCCTGCAGGGCGTCGCCGCCGTCGGCTCGATCGGCGCGGCCTCGGCGCTCGGCCTTCGCACGGCCGTCGCGCAGGAGCCGGAGAAGCCGGCCGAGATCATCGTGCGCGCCTGGGGCGGCTCCTGGGTCGAGGCGCTGAAGGCAGGCGTCTCCGACCCGTTCACCAAGGCGACCGGCATCGCGGTCCGGCACGACCTCACCGAGGACAACGAGATCCAGCCGAAGGTCTGGGCGGCGGTGGCGCAGAAGCGGGTGCCCCCGATCCACATCAACTGGGACACGACCACGAACGCCACCAAGTCGGCGCTGCGCGGCGTGACCGAAGACCTCTCGGACCTGCCGAACCTCAAGGGCGTCACCGATCTCGCCAAGCCGGTCGGCCTCGACGGCTATCCGATCGTCGACACCTACGGCTACGTCTACGTGCTCGCCTATCGCCCGGCCGCCTTCCCGGACGGCCCGCCGAAGTCGTGGAAGGCCATGCTCGACCCGAAGTTCAAGGGCCGCATCGCGCTCTACAACGACGGCATCGGCTTCCACTTCCCGGCGCAGATCGCCGGCGGCGGCAAGCTCGAGGACATCCCGGCCAACATGCAGCCGGCCTGGGACTTCATCGCCAAGGTCAAGGAACAGCAGCCGCTGCTCGGCGAGGATCCGGACTTCACGACCTGGTTCCAGAACGGCGAGATCGACCTCGCCTGCACCATCTCGACCAACGCGCGCGAGGCCAAGAAGAACGGCATCGACGTCGCCTGGGTGGTGCCCGAGGAAGGCGCCAAGTTCGACACGGACGGGCTGTGGATCCCGAAGGGCCTGCCCGAGAACGAGCTCTACTGGGCCAAGAAGTACATCGACATGGCCATCGGCAAGGACAGCCAGCAGGTCTGGCTCGACGGTCTCGGCCTGCCGGGCGTCGTGCCGGGCCTGACGCCGCCGGCCGATCTCGCGGGCGACCCGTCCTATCCGACGAAGCCGGAAGACTTCCAGAACCTCATTCGCATCTCGTCCAAGGTGCAGGTGGAGAACGAGGCCGAATGGTTCGGCAAGTTCAAGGCCATCATGCAAGGCTGACGCCATCGGGCTTCGGGGGCGGATCCCATCCGCCCCCGAAGCCGCCCTTCCGCAACATCGCATCGCCAGACACCGACCCCCATGCCGCTTCGCCCCGCCCGCTCCGCCTATCCCCTCCGTTGGCGCGTCTTCGACGCGACCGAGGCGGCGGCGCGCGCCGTCTGGCCAGCGCGGGCGGGCAAGGCACTGCCCTGGTTGATGCTGGCGCCCGCGATTCTTCTCGTCGGGCTCCTCGCGATCAGCCTCTTCGACATTCTCGACGCCAGCCTTCGAACGCTCGACACGGCGACCTTCCTGCCGTCCGAGGAGCGCACGCTCGCCAACTACGCCCGCGCCTTTTCCGAGCCGGTGTTCCTCAGCGTCGCCTTGCGCAGTCTCGGCGGCGCGCTGATCGTGACGCTCGCGACCCTCGTCCTCGCCTTTCCCTACGCCTATGCGATGGTGCGCACGCGCTCGGCCGCCCGGCGCAAGGCGCTGCTGATCGCGCTGTTCCTGCCCTTCTTCATCGGGCAGGTGGTGCGCGCCTACGGCTGGCTGATCCTTCTCGGCAACCAGGGGCTCGCCAACGAGATCTTCGCGCTGTTCGGGCTCGGGCCCTACCGCCTCCTCTTCAACTACTGGGCCGTTCTGTTCGGCCTCGTGCAGTACATGCTGCCCTTCGCCGTCCTGATGCTGGCGCCCGCGCTCTCGGCCATTCCCGAGGAGGTCGAGGCCGCCGCCGGCTCGCTCGGAGCCGACTGGAGGCGGACCCTTCTCCACGTCGTGTTTCCGATGGCGACCCCCGGCTTCGTCGGCGCGGGGCTCGTGGTGCTGACGCTGACGCTGACCGACTTCGCGATCCCTGCGATCCTCGGCGGCGGGGGGCAGGACTTCATCGCCAACGCGATCTACGACCAGTTCTTCCGCACATCCGACCAGGGCATGGGCGCCGCGCTGACGCTGCTTCTCGTCGTCGTCGGCTCGACGCTCGTCGGCGCGGTCTTCGCGCTCTTCGGCGCGGGCACGCTGGCGCTGCGCGGGCGCGCCCCATGACCGAGGCCCGCTCCAAGCGCTGGTTGATCGGCGGCCTCGTTGCCCTGTCACTCGTGATCCTCTCGGCCCCGACGCTGGTGGTGCTGGGCGCCTCGTTCACCGCCGGCAACATCATCGCCTTCCCGCCCGACGGGCTGTCGCTGAAGTGGTACGCCAAGGTCGCGGGCGCGGCGGACTTGCGCCAAGCGTTCTGGCGCTCGCTCCAGGTCGCGCTGATCTGCACCGCGATCGCGATTCCCGTCGGCACGCTGGCGGGCCTTGCGCTCGCCAAGTACCGCGTGCGCTTCGCCGGCCTTCTTCAGGTCTACCTGCTTCTGCCCTTCACGATCCCGCTGATCGGCTCCGGCATCGGGCTGATGCTTCTGTTCGGCGAGGCGGGCGTCCTCGGCTCGCTCTGGCCGGTCGGCGTCGCGGCCTGCGTGATCAACCTGCCCTTCATGATCTGGATCGGCGGCGCGCCGCACATCGAGGCGGCGAGCTCGAGATCGGGATCGAGCGCGCCGGCGCTCGCGCTCACGGCCCAGATCATGAAGGGCAGGTTGATGACGCAGGCCGCGACGCCGACCGGCCAGAGGGATC
>NZ_CAJYIU010000112.1 GCF_913775355.1 uncultured Aureimonas sp. | reverse complement strand
GGCTGCGCGCGGTCGTAGCGGAAGTTGTCCGAATAGGACACCTTCGGCCGGCCGGCGATGTGCTGGTCCTCGACTCGGTACGGAATGCCGTTGCGCTCCGCGTACTCGATCGCGAGTTCCTTCGTCTCGAACGAGAGGCGCACCTGCGAGCGCATGTCGCGCGACGAGGTGTAGCCCATCAGCGGCTCGACCGTCTTCGGGTCCTCGGGCTCGTAGAGGAAGAGCCATTCGCGGGTTCTTCCCTTGCCCGACTGCATGGCCGTGCGGGCCGGACGATAGATGCGAGCCACCATGTTCGCGCCGTCTCCGAATTCGTTGTCCTGCGGTGTTCAAGATATGGTCGGAGCGGCAGGATTCGAACCTGCGACCCTCTGGTCCCAAACCAGATGCGCTACCAGACTGCGCTACGCTCCGATGATCCGGAACAATCCGAAACACTGGGCTTCTAGACGAAGGCCCGCGGCCACGCAATGCGGCTGGACCGCGATCGGGAGAACTTCTACCGTCGGCCGATCAGCGGGTGCTCCAGCTTGTCGCCGGTTTTTGCGCCATAGCCCGCCGCAGCCCCGCCGTTGATTTCCAGCACGTAACGGACGGGCTTCCCGGATGGGATGGTCTCCAGCGAGTGCGGCTTGGCGTTGCGCGCGATGCGCACGATCGTCCCCGTCTTGTCGACGAAGAGCATGTCCAAGGGAATCAGCGTGTTCTTCATCCACATGCTGACCTCGCGGTCCTCATGGAAGTCGAACAGCATGCCGGTGTCCTCCGCGAGACTGTCGCGGTTCATCAGCCCGATCTCGCGCTTCTGGGGTGTGTCTGCGACCTCGACGGCGATTGCATGCGCTCCGGAGGACGTCTTGAGCGTTGCGGTGTCCGCGAGAGCGGCGGTTGCGGTAAACAGCGCGGCCGCGACGCCGACCGCGCAGGCTTTCATCGTGATGCTCGTCATCAATGTGCTCCCGGCCGCACGGGCCCGGTCATCGGATGGATTTCGGCGGCCATCAGGCCCTTGTCGCCGTTGCCGTAGCGGACCAAGACCTCCTGCCCAGGCCGCAGTTCCGCCATGCCGTATCGACGCAGCGTCTCCATATGGACGAAGATGTCCTCCGTGTCCTCACCGCGAGAGATGAAGCCGTAGCCCTTGCTGCGGTTGAACCACTTGACCGTCGCGCGTTCGAGATCGCTGGTCGGCACGACCTGGACATGGGTTCGCGCGGCCGCCGATTGCGACGGCGCGACGGCGGTCGACGTGTCCATGCTCAGGACCCGAAACGCTTGGAGACCCCGGTCCCCGCGCTGGACCTCGCAGACGACGGTCGCGCCTTCCAATGCCGTCGAGAAGCCGTCGCGACGCAGGCAGGTCACGTGCAGGAGAACGTCGTCCCCGCCCCCGTCGGGAACGACGAAGCCGAAGCCCTTGGCGACGTCGAACCACTTGATCTTGCCGGTGACCGTCTCGAGATCGAGCGACGGCGCTGCACCGTCGGCCTCGAGGTCCATCACGCTGGGTGCACGCACTGTCATCGAACGTTCCGCCTCGTCCGCCGCTCTCGCCCGCCGCGTGAACGGCTTGGCGCCGACCGTTCCAGAATCCTTGCAGGACACGTCAGCATTCGCGATCCCGCAGCATTCGTCAAACCATCACCTGAGGTTTCAGAATAGTTTGAATGGTGAGTTTGGGAATCCTCGGAGCCTCGGTTTTCTCCGTTCCCCGCAAAAAACATGATGTTCCGTCCCCGTCGCAAGCTTCGGAAAAAGTCGCGAGCCTAAAGCGTGTTCCCATCGGCCGCACATTGGCGGATCGCTTCGCGCCTCTAAGTCGCAACGGAACGACGTTCTGAGCAGGATCCCATGCGATATCTCCATACGATGGTCCGCATCGCCGACATCGACAAATCCCTCGATTTCTACTGCAACAAGATGGGCATGGTGGAGGTCCGCCGGAGCGAGAGCCAGGCCGGACGCTTCACCCTGATCTTCCTCGCCGCACGCGACGACGTGGATGCCGGCCGCGCCCACGCGGCTCCGTTGCTCGAACTCACCTACAACTGGGATCCGGAAGAGTACGGCAGCGGGCGGAACTTCGGTCACCTCGCCTACGAGGTGGACGATATCTACGAGACCTGCCAGCGACTGATGGATCAGGACATCACGATCAACCGCCCCCCGCGCGACGGCCGAATGGCCTTCGTAAAATCGCCGGACAACATCTCGTTCGAGCTTCTGCAGCGTGGGGACGCAAAGCCGCCCGCGGAGCCTTGGTCGAGCATGCCCAATACGGGCACGTGGTAACGTTCATGGTAAAATGCGGCGGCACTAGCCTCGGAAACGACACAGTGCTAACGAAATAGTCACTTTTCGCGGTCGGGTCCCGGGTTCGGGGCCCGCGCTCTGGGGAAGCGAACGCGAGCGAGGCGGCAGTCTTCCGAAGACCCGATTCCGGGCTTCGGTCATGGCTTGGACGGATGGCATCACAGGCCTCCGTCGAGAGGGTGGACGACCGGTTGACCGAACGATTCTTCTCCGTACGCGGCGGTTTGCCGCGCAAGGCGCTCTTCGCCGCAACCGTGCTTTCGCTTTCGCCGCTTCTGGGCGGTTGTGTATCGGCCGTGGACGAGAGCAACGCCTTCGGCTTCTCGCAGGCGCCAGAGCCGAAATCCGTCGAGGACGCCATCGCGCAGGACGCGAAGGCCGCCGAGCCCGGTGCTGCTGCAGGCGATGAGGTAGCGGTCGCGGCCGCTAAGCCTGAGCGGGAAAGCGGAAAGGCCGAGGCGAAGTCGGCGCCGGCTCTCGATCCTGCGCTTGCTGCACGCGTCGCTGAAGGAGAATCCTCTGGAGCGGCCGCGACGCAGGCGGCATCCATCGCCGCCAACGAGGAGGCGGACGGCGGGATCAAGCCGGGACGACTTCTGACGCGCACGACGGGTCCCGCCATCGCCGCTTTCGCCGAGCCCAAGAAGGCGGCCGAGGCTGACCGCTCGCTCTACGCCTCCCTCTACAATCAGTCGCAGGCGAAAGTGCCCCTGCGAAACGCCGAGGCCGGCAAGTCCGGCCGTATCGTCGTTCATCAGCGGAATGACGCCGAGACCGATATCGGCGCCAACGCCCTGCCCGGCGTCGACCCAAAATCGCTCTTCGAGATCGGCCAGCGCGCTTCGGTTGATTCCGAGCTCATGGACGACATCGGCAGCAGCTACCAGCTCGCCTCGCTCTCCGGCATCGCGCGTCTTGCGCCGAGCGGACTCCTGATTCAGCGCGAGGATGTCGTTACCAACTGTTTCGACTCGAACCTGATGTCGCTGATCAGCCAGATCGAGCGCCGGTTCAAACAGAAGGTCGTCATCACCTCCGGCTTCCGCTCGCCGCAGCACAATCGCCGCGTCAACGGCGCGAAGGCATCCATGCACATGGCCTGCAAGGCGGCCGACCTGCACGTGCCGGGCGTGAACGGACAGGACGTTGCCCAGTTCGTGCGGGCCCTGCCCGGTCGCGGCGGCGTCGGCACCTATTGCCACACCGCGGCGATCCACATCGACGTCGGCAAGATGCGTGACTGGAACTGGCCCTGCCGACGTCGTCAGTCGACCTGAAAGGCGTGATGCTGCAAGGTTCGGCTCAGGCGCTTTGGGCCCGTGATGCCGGACGGCTCCAAAACCCGATCGGCTAGCCGATTTCGGGTTGCACGCCAAAGCGACTCGCCGTATAGACCCACTCGTCCGCGCCCGTCGTCTATCGGTTAGGACGCCACCCTTTCACGGTGGAGAGAGGGGTTCGATTCCCCTCGGGCGTACCACTT
>NZ_CAJYIU010000111.1 GCF_913775355.1 uncultured Aureimonas sp. | reverse complement strand
ATCGCGCCACCGCGCGGATCGACGTCGAGGGGCGGCTGATCGCGGGCCTTCGCGACGGACCGGTGGCGGGCGACGAGAACCTCTACGCCGCCGAGACGGGCCTCACCTACTGGCTGAGCCGATACCTCGCCGTGACCGCGCGCTACCGCTACGACCGGTTCGATTCGCCGCTGCCGGGGCTCGACTACGACGCCAACACCTTCCGGCTCGGGATGCGGCTCCAGCGCTGATCACGAAAAAGGGGCGCCTTGCGGCGCCCCTCACGCATGTCCGGTCCTGGCGGACCCCTTACTCGGCGGCCGGGCGCGGCACGGCGCGGCGCTCTTCCGGCTCCACCGTGCGCATCAGCTCCTCCAGGTCGTCGAAGACCTTGTGGCGGATGTCGTGACGCCACAGGGCGAAGGCGACGTTGGCCTGGATGAAGCCTTCCTTGGAGCCGCAGTCGAAGGTGCGACCGGCGAACGGGTAGGCGAAGAAATCCTGCTGCTTGGCGAGCTTCAGCATGCCGTCGGTCAGCTGGATCTCGTTGCCCGCGCCCTTCTCCTGCGTCGACAGGATGTCGAAGATCTCGGGCTGCAGGATGTAGCGGCCGGAGATAAAGAAGTTCGAGGGCGCCTCGTCGGCCTTCGGCTTCTCGACCATGCCGTCGATGCGGAAGCCCGAGCCGACCTCGGGGCCCTTGCCGACGATGCCGTACTTGTGGGTCTCGGCCGGATCGCACTGCTCCACCGAGATGACGTTGCCGCCGGTCTCCTCGTAGAGCTCGACCATCTTCTTCAGGCAGCCCTGCGTGTCCTGCATGATCATGTCGGGCAGGAGAAGGGCGAAGGGCTCGGGACCGACGAGGTCGCGCGCGCACCAGACCGCGTGGCCGAGGCCGAGCGGCGCCTGCTGGCGGGTGAAGCTCGCGGTGCCCGGCGTCGGCTGCAGGCTGTCGAGAAGCTTCAGCTCGGTCTGCTTGTTGCGGTCGGTCAGCGTGTTCACGAGCTCGACCTGGATGTCGAAGTAGTCCTCGATCACACCCTTGTTACGGCCCGTGACGAAGATCAGGTGCTCGATGCCCGCTTCGCGCGCCTCGTCCACGACGTACTGGATCACGGGGCGGTCGACGACCGTCAGCATCTCCTTGGGGATTGCCTTGGTGGCGGGGAGGAACCTCGTTCCAAGACCTGCCACCGGGAAGACGGCCTTCCTGACCTTGCGCATTCGTGATCCTTCCTGCCGATTACGAGATCGTGACTATATGTTCGATCAACACGCCGCGTCGAGCGAATCGCCCGCGAGCGCCGTGATTTCGCCCAAGAAGATGCTGATTAGATGACACCTCACACATCGAAAACCTTTTCGTGTCCGGACGTGGTAAAGGAAGCGTTCACATCCGCCCTCTAGACTCGAGGCCCTCGCTAACGTTCTGTCCTTCCAAGGAGTAGACCCATGCCTGGACCGATCCACAAGCGCCTCCTCGGCCTGTCCGCAGGCTGCCTCGCGCTCCTGGTCGCCACGGCCTCGACGCCCGCTCTCGCCGATGCCGGTTTCCGCAACTGGATCTCCGGCTTCGAGAAGACGGCGGTGGCGAACGGCATCAACCGCAACACCTATCGCGCCGTGTTCGCGGGCGTCAGCGAGCCCGATCACGACGTGATCGAGAAGGCGCGCTTCCAGCCCGAGTTCCAGGACAAGATTTGGGACTATCTCGACAACCGCGTGAACGACGAGTCGGTCGCCGAGGGGCGCCGGATGCTGATCCAGTACAAGCCCTGGCTCGACCGGATCGAGAAGCGCTTCGGCGTCGACCGCCACATCCTCCTCGCCATCTGGTCGATGGAATCCAACTACGGCCGCATCCTCGAGCGCGACGACGTGATGAAGAGCGTGCCGCAGGCGCTGGCGACGCTCGCCTACATGGATCCCAAGCGCGTCAAGTTCGCCCGGACGCAGCTTCTGGCCGCGCTCAAGATCGTGCAGGACGGCCACGTGTCGCCGAAGGGCCTCACCGGCTCCTGGGCCGGCGCGATGGGCCACACCCAGTTCATCCCAACGAGCTACCAAGCCTATGCCGTGGACATGGACGGCAACGGCCACCCGGACATCTGGAACTCGATCCCCGACGCGCTGGCGACCGCCGCCAACCTGCTCGCTAAGAACGGCTGGCAGACCGGCAAGAGCTGGGGCTATGAGGTCGTGGCGCCCGGCGGCTCGGCCGACATGCGCGGCACCAACCGCAAGCTGTCGCAGTGGGCCGCGAGCGGTTTCACCCGCGTCAGCGGCCGCGCCTTCCCGAACCCCGGCGACAACGCCAACCTCGTGATGCCGGCGGGGGCCTCCGGCCCGGCGTTCCTGATGACCAAGAACTTCTTCGTCATCAAGCGCTACAACAACGCCGACAAGTACGCGCTCGCCGTCGGCCACCTCGCCGACCGGATCGCCGGCTACGGCGACTTCGCGCAGCCCTGGCCCCGCGGCTACACGCCCCTCTCGATGGAGGAGCGCTACGAGGTGCAGCAGCGGCTAACCAACCACGGCCTCTACGACGGCAAGATCGACGGCAAGATCGGCTCCGGCTCCAAGGCCTCGATCACCGCCTACCAGCGCCGGGCGGGCGTCGCCGAGGACGGCAACGCCTCGAAGGCCCTCCTCGACCTCCTGCGGAAGCACTGAGCATCATGGCGGACACGATCCACGCGCGGGCGTCCCGCGCCTTCCTGTCCGCCATCCTGGCCCTCTGCGTCGTAGGCGCCGAGGCGTCGCGCGCGCCGCAAGCCGAGGCCCAGCAGCGGCGCGGCCTCCTCGACATGCTCTTCGGCGGCGGGCGCACCGAAACCCGCCAGCCGCCGCAGCGCGTCGACGATCCGCCGCCGCGCCGGCAGGTGAAGAAGGTGCGCAAGCCTCGCACGGCAACCGCCGCGGCTCCGCGACCGAAGGGCACGAAGGCCGTGGCCGCCGCCGGAGGCGCTGCGGGAGCGGCAGCTGTGGCCGCTGCGCCGCTCGAGAAGAGCGAAACCGCGCGCACGGTTCTCGTCGTCGGCGACTTCATGGCCGGCTCGCTTGCCAAGGGGCTGGATGAGGCCGTCTCGCAGAACCGCGAGATCCGCGTCGTCTCGAAGGTCGACGGCTCCTCCGGCCTCGTTCGCGAGGATCATTTCAACTGGCCTGCCGAGATCGGCAAGACCATCACCGAGACCAAGCCAGCCGTCGTAGTGGTCATGCTCGGGGCGAACGACCGGCAGGCGATCCGCGAGGCCGGATCGTCGCTCGCCCTGCGCACCGCCGAATGGAGCGACCGCTACACGGCGCGCGTCGAGGCCTTGGCCTCGGCCGTGCGCGCCGCTGGCGCCTCGCTGGTCTGGGTCGGCGCCCTGCCCTTCGACATCGACCGCGCCAGCGAGGACATGGTCTACTTCAATGACCTCTACCGGACCGCGGCCCTGAAGGCCGGCGGCGAGTTCGTCGACGTCTGGGGCGGCTTCACCGATGCCAACGGCGCCTTCGTCGCGTCCGGACCCGACATGGCCGGCCAGACCGCGCGCCTGCGCAATTCCGATGGCATCACGCTGACCGGCGCGGGCTCGGACAAGCTCGCCTACTTCGTCGAGAAGCCGGTCACGCGGATCCTGGGTCTCAGCGTCGACGATCTGGTGGCGAGCCTCGGATCGCAGCAGATGTCGGCCGCCGACCTGCCTTCGGCGGGCGACCTCGCGTCCGCCACGACGACCCCGCCGGTCGGCTTCTCGGATCCGAGCCTCGACGGCGGCGACAATCTCCTGGGCGGCGTCGCGGTGCCCGCGACCCGCGCCACGGCCGATGCGAGCCCGCGGGCCAAGCTCGTGGTCGCCGGCGCGCCGATGGACCCGACCGAGGGGCGCGCCGACCACTTCAACTGGACCGGGCGCAGCGGCGCGGTGTCGCCGACGACGCAGGGCAACGCGATCGTCTTCCGCGGATCGACGACGCTCGACGAGTTGCGCCGCCAGGCGAAGAATGCCGGCGCGCCGGAGCCGCAAGGCGCGGCCGATGCCGCCGCGCGCAGCCTGCCTGCACCGACCCAGCCCTGACCGGTCAGAGCGAGAGGACGCCGAGCGTCGTCGCGGCCACCACGCCGTAGCGCGCAAGCTTGCCGGGCCCGACGAGGGCGAGGAACGGCGCCCAGCGCACGCCGAAAAGGCCTGCGACGAGCGTCGGCGCATCGCCCACCACCGGCACCCAGGCCAGAAGCAGCGAGGGCAGCCCGACGCGCTGGAACCAGCGGCGCGCCCGGCCGAGATGCCGTTCGGAAACGGGAAACCAGCGCGCGTCGCTCCGATGCATCAGCCAACGCCCGCACGCCCAGTTGAAGAGGCTTCCGAGCGTGTTGCCGACGGTCGCGATCAGCACCAGCACGGTCGGATCGAAGCCGCCCTTCAGGATCAGGGCCACGAGAAGCGCCTCGGACGAGCCCGGCAGGAGCGTCGCCGACAGGAAGGCGGACACGAAAAGGGCCCCCTGGACGACCAGGGGACCCGCATCCTGTAGTAAGTCGCTCAACCCGAGGCTCAGGCGGCGCGCCCCGCCGCCTTCTTTTCCAGGCGGCGACGGTGGAGGACCGGCTCGGTGTAGCCGTTCGGCTGCTCGCGGCCCTTCAGCACGAGTTCCAGCGCCGCCTGGAACGCGATCGAGCGATCGGGATCGGTCGCCATCGGCTCGTAGGCGGGGTCGCCGGCGTTCTGCTTGTCCACCACGGCCGCCATGCGCTTCATCGTCTCGACGACCTGCGCCTCCGTCACCACCCCATGGCGCAGCCAGTTGGCGATATGCTGGGACGAGATGCGGCAGGTGGCGCGATCCTCCATCAGGCCGACGTCGTGAATGTCCGGCACCTTGGAACAGCCGACGCCCTGATCGACCCAGCGCACGACGTAGCCGAGGATGCCTTGCGCGTTGTTGTCGAGCTCGGCCTGCACGTCCTCCGGCGTCCAGTTGGGGCGCACGGCGACGGGGATCGTCAGGATGTCGGCGAGCTTGGTGCGCGGATGGCCCTCGAGGCCGGCCTGCACCTTGGCGACCGAAATCTCGTGGTAGTGCGTGGCATGGAGCGTCGCGGCCGTCGGCGAGGGCACCCAGGCCGTGTTGGCGCCGGCCTTCGGGTGGCCGACCTTCTGCTCCAGCATCGCGGCCATCTTGTCGGGCATCGCCCACATGCCCTTGCCGATCTGGGCATGGTCCTTAAGGCCGCAGGCGAGCCCCGTGTCGACGTTGCGGTCCTCGTAGGCCTTGATCCAGGTGGACGCCTTCATGTCGCCCTTGCGGATCATCGGTCCGAGTTCCATCGACGTGTGCATCTCGTCGCCGGTCCGGTCGAGGAAGCCGGTGTTGATGAAGACGACGCGGCGGCGCGCCCGACGGATGCACTCCTTGAGGTTGACGGTGGTCCGCCGCTCCTCGTCCATGATGCCCATCTTCAGGGTGTCGGGCTGGAGGCCGAGCGCCGCCTCAACGCGCGAGAAGATCTCGTCGGCGAACTCCACCTCATCCGGCCCGTGCATCTTCGGCTTCACGATGTAGACCGAGCCGGCGCGGCTGTTCTTCGCCCCGTCCGTCTTCCTGAGGTCGTGCATCGCGATCAGCGAGGTGAACATCGCGTCGAGGATGCCCTCCGGCGCCTCCGAACCGTCCGAAAGGAGGACGGCCGGATTGGTCATGAGGTGCCCGACATTGCGCACGAGCATCAGCGAGCGGCCGGGCAGCGTCAGCGCCCCGCCGTCGGGCGCCGTGTAGTCGCGATCGGGGTTGAGGCGGCGCGTCATCGTCCGCCCGCCCTTCTCGAAGGTCTCGGCGAGGTCGCCCTTCATCAGGCCGAGCCAGTTGCGGTAGACCGCGACCTTGTCCTCGGCATCGACCGCGGCGACCGAATCCTCGCAGTCCTGGATCGTGGTGACGGCGCTTTCCAGTACGACGTCGGAGATGCCGGCGCGATCGATCTTGCCGATCGGCGTCGAGGGATCGATCACCACTTCGGCATGAAGGCCGTTGGTCGCGAGGAGGATCGCGTCCGGCTTGTCCGCCACGCCGCGATAGCCTGCGAACTGTTCAAGCCTCGCCAACGCGGCGTCGCGGCCGTCGAGGCGCACGACGAGCCGGCCCGCCGCAACGGCGAAACCGGTGGCCTCATTCCAAGACGCGCCGTCGAGCGGCGCCGAGCGGTCGAGGAAATCGCGCACCCAGGCGACGACCTTGGCGCCGCGCGCCGGGTTGTAGTCCCGGCCGCGTGCGGCGCCCCCGTCCTCGGGGATGGCATCGGTGCCGTAGAGGGCGTCGTAGAGCGAGCCCCAGCGCGCGTTCGCCGCGTTCAGCGCGAAGCGGGCGTTGAGGACGGGCACGACGAGCTGCGGGCCCGCAATCGTCGCGATCTCCGGATCGACGTTGGCGGTCTCGACCGAGAAGGCGTCGCCCTCCGGCACGATGTAGCCGATCTCGCGCAGGAACGCTTCGGCCTCCGCGCCGTCCACCGCCCGTCCCTGCCGCTCGGCGCACCAGTGGTCGATCCGCGCCTGCATGTCGTCGCGCACCTTGAGGAGCTCGCGGTTGCGCGGCGCGAGATCGGCGAGGATCTCGGCGAGCGAGCGCCAGAACGCGTCGGCCTCGACGCCCGTGCCCGGCAGCGCCTCGCCCTCGACGAAGCTCTTCAGCACGGAGGCGACCTTCAGGCCGTGGATCTCGACGGTTTCGGTCATGGCGCAGGGCTCCTCCAGTCAAGCGATAGTGTGTCCGGGTTTGGGGGATGGAAATACCCCTGTCAAACGGGATGGGTAGGGAACGGTCTCCAAGGGTTGCCAAAGCCGCCGCGTGCCGGGACACTCCGGCCCATTGCGAAGCGCCAGCCCGTTTCGAAGCGAAGGAGCCCTTGATGCGATCCGCCCTCCTCGGCCTCGTTGCCTGCCTTTCCGCCGGCACCGCCCTGCCCGCCCGCGCGTTCGACCTCACGATCCTCCACATCAACGACTTCCACAGCCGCGTGGAGCCGATCTCGAAGTCGGACGGGCCCTGCTCGCAGAAGGACGCGGCCGAGAACGCATGCTTCGGCGGCATCGCGCGGATCGCCAGCGCCGTGAAGGCCGCGCGCGCGGCGGCCGGGAGCACGCCGACGATCCTCCTCGACGCCGGGGACCAGAGCCAGGGATCGCTCTTCTACACCCGCTACCGCAACGACGACGCGGCCGAGTTCATGAACACGATCGGCTTCGAGGCGATGGCGGTCGGCAACCACGAGTTCGACGACGGCGTGCCGGTGATCGAGAAGTTCGCGGGAGCCGTGCGCTTCCCCATGCTGATGGCGAACGCCGACCTCGTGCGCGAGCCGGGGCTGGCTAAGGTCGTCAGAGCCTCGACGGTCATCGAGAAGGACGGCGAGCGCATCGGGGTGATCGGCCTGACGCCGCAGGATAACCAGGAACTGACCGCCGCCGGCAAGTCGATCACCTTCACCGACCCGGTCGAGGCCGCACGGCGCGAGGTCGAGACGCTCACCGCGGACGGCGTCACCAAGATCATCCTCCTCAGCCATTCCGGCTACGAGGTGGACAAGCGGCTCGCCGCGGAGGTGCCTGCGATCGACGTCATCGTCGGCGGCCACTCGCACACGCTCCTCTCCTCCACCGACCCGAAGGCGGCAGGTCCCTACCCGACGCTGGTGAAGGGACCGGACGGGCGCGACGTTCCGATCGTCCAGGCCTATGCCTATTCGAAATATCTCGGCAAGCTCACCGTCTCCTTCGACGACGAAGGCCGCGTGACGAAGGC
>NZ_CAJYIU010000110.1 GCF_913775355.1 uncultured Aureimonas sp. | reverse complement strand
GGTTGTGGATCGGCGACAGGAGCGTGCGGATGCGCACCTCGCCCGGGCCCGGCTCCGGCGTCGGGCTGTCGGCCTGATGCAGGACGGTGGCGGGATCGCCGAACGTGTCGTGAACAGCGCTTTTCATGGGTGACTCACATTCGTCGTTGCGGATCGGAGAGGTCGTCAGATGGAGCCGTGAAACCGCGCGCCAAGAGAGCATCGTGTGATCCGGCCGGTGGAGCGCCTTCGAACGTCGGTCTGCCGATCCGGCGAGCGAAACGTTCGATGTTTCATAATTCGAGCCGCGGAGTCTTCAGCCTTGCGGCGTACAAATCTCCGACCGATCAGCACGCAAGGGGCGACCGATGAAGGAGGCGATGCACGAGGACGTCTCGAAGCAGATTCCGTCGATCGTCGTTCCGGAAATGCTTCAGCAGTCCATCGCTCTGATCGGCGTCTACGATCCATCCGAAGTCCTGCGGTACGCGAACGATGCCTTCCGCAGCGCCTACTTCATCGCGCCGGGCGAGGAGGTGAGCTGGCAGACCTTGATGCGGCGCAATTTCGCCGCAGGTCGTGGGACCGTCATCTCGACCGATGACATCGAAAACTGGATCTCGTCCGTTCGTTCCCGGCGAGGCAAATCCCGTCAGCGCACCTACGAGAGCGACCTGCACGATGGACGCTTCATCTGGGTTACGGAGACCCGACGCGACGACGGCTGGATCGTGTACGTGGGTACGGACGTCACGGCACTGAATGCCTCGGAGAGGAAGCTGCGACTGGCCAACGAGGCGTTGTTTCGCCAATCCACGACGGATGAGCTGACGGGGGTGTCGAACCGCCGCCATATCCTCGCACGGTTGAAGGACATGCTCGGCGAGGGCCGGGATGCCTGGGCTTGCCTCGTCGACATCGACCATTTCAAAAGGATCAACGACACCTTCGGCCACCACGTCGGCGACGAGGTTCTGGTGAACGTCGCCCAGACCGCTCGACACGTCATCGATCTGAAGGATTCGTTCGGGCGCGTCGGCGGCGAGGAATTCCTGATCCTCTTCGGGAGCCAGCCGCTGGAGGACGTTCGATCGACCCTGAAGCGCCTTCAGGAGGCCATCTCGAACATGGATGTACTGGGCAGGCACCCGGGCCTGTCCGTCACGATCTCGGGCGGGCTGACCTATGTCTCGCCAAAGGACATGCAGGAAGACGTGTTCAAACGCGTGGATGCCGGGCTCTATTCGGCGAAAGACAACGGACGCGACCGGATCTACTTCGACAACGTCGAGATCCACGGCAAGCCGCCGCAGGCGAGCCTGCCGACGACGGTGTAGATCCCGACCTATTCGATCTGACGGATCAGGCCGCCGCGCCGGCGGGTCTGGCCGTTCTCGACGAGTGTCGAGAACCCTCCCTGCAGTCGCCGCCCACGCCAGCCTCCTTCAAGCCGCGGCGCTCCATCCCGCCCCGCCTGCTTCCGTCAGCAGAAACGCCTCGCCGCAGGCCTTGGCGAGCGTGCGTACGCGCAGGATGTAGCTCTGGCGCTCGGTGACGGAGATGACGCCGCGGGCGTCGAGGAGGTTGAAGGCATGGGAAGCCTTGATCGCCTGGTCGTAGGCCGGCAGGACGCAGCGGTGCAGGGCGCCCGCGGCGTCCGGTGCGCCGGCCTTCAGGATCGCGGCGCATTCGCGTTCCGCGTCGTCGAAGTGCTGGAGCAGCATCTTCGTGTCGGCGATCTCGAAGTTAAAGCGGGAGTATTCGCGCTCGGCCTGGAGGAAGACGTCGCCGTAGGTGACCTTCTCGGCGCCTTCGCGGCCGTTGAAGTTGAGGTCGTAGACGTTGTCGACGTTCTGGACGTACATCGCGAGACGCTCGAGCCCGTAGGTCAGTTCGCCCGCGACCGGCGCGCATTCGATGCCGCAGACCTGCTGGAAGTAGGTGAACTGCGAGACCTCCATCCCGTCGCACCAGCACTCCCAGCCGAGGCCCCAGGCGCCGAGCGTCGGCGATTCCCAGTCGTCCTCGACGAAGCGGATGTCGTGCAGCGCCATGTCGACCCCGATCGCCTTGAGGGAGCCGAGATAGAGCTCCTGCAGGTTGGGCGGGTTCGGCTTCAGGATGACCTGATACTGGTAGTAGTGCTGGAGGCGGTTGGGGTTCTCGCCGTAGCGTCCGTCCTTCGGGCGGCGCGAGGGCTGGACGTAGGCCGCGTTCCAGGGCCGGGGCCCGAGCGCGCGGAGCGTCGTCGCCGGGTGGAAGGTGCCGGCGCCCACTTCCATGTCGTAGGGCTGGAGCACCACGCAGCCGTAGTCCGCCCAGTAGCGGTGGAGCGCGAGGATCAGCCCCTGGAAGGAGCGTTCGGGCCGCATGTGATTGGCGAGTTCGGACATGTCAGCGGACCCTGGATGTTCTGCGCACGGCATTCTGTTGCCGCGCGAGTTGCCATGGGCGCTTTGCCGGGGTCAAGCCTCGGGCGCGCCGAGCCGGCGGGTCAGTCGCGCCGCAGCCGGTAGACGCCGTCCGCGCCGCGCTCCAGCGTGCCGTGCGCGCCGGTGCGGTGCTCGGCCTCGGAGCGGCGGTTGCGCTCGATCACGCGCGCCGTTTCCTGCTGAAGCTGGCGGTAGCCGAAATAGGCGGCGGCCCCGACGAGGCCGAAGAGGAAGATGGGCATCGGATCGACCATGATTCACACGCGGTCCAGTATTTGCGGGCTTTCGGGCGAAGGCAAGGCGTCGCGGGGCCTCAGAGCCCGTAGCGGGCCCAGAGCGCGCGCTCCTCGGCCGCGGTAAAGGCGGCGTCGACCGCGGCGTTCGCCAGCGAGGCCGCCGCGCCGCCGCGGCCGATGCCGAAGAGGCCGCGCTTCTGCTGGACGACGCCGAGCTTCACTTTCGGGCCATAGGTCTCGCGCAGCACCGTGCGCAGGTCGCCGAGCCGATCGACGAGGCCGAGTTCGAGGCCGCGCGTGCCGGACCAGAAGAGGCCGGAGAAAAGGTCGGGGTGGTCGGCGAGACGGTCGGCGCGGCGCGAGCGCACGAGGTCGATGAAGGTCCGGTGCACGTCGAGCTGGAGTGCCTTCAAATGCTCGACGTCCTCCGGGCGCTCGGGCCGGAACGGGTCGAGCGTCGCCTTGTTCTGGCCGGCGGTGTGGACGCGGCGCTCGATGCCGAGCTTGGCGATGAAGTCGATGAAGAGATCGGAAGAGCGTCGTGTAGGGAAAGA
>NZ_CAJYIU010000109.1 GCF_913775355.1 uncultured Aureimonas sp. | reverse complement strand
CCGAGCCCGAGACGGTGTCCGAGGGCCTTGCGGCCCTCAAGACCCAGGCGCCCGCCTATGCCGTGGTGGACCTGCGTCTCGGGCTCGGCAACGGGCTCGACGTGATCGAGGCGCTTCGGCGCCAGAGGCCGGGCGCGCGCGCCGTGGTGCTGACCGGCTACGGCAATATCGCGACCGCGGTGAACGCGGTGAAGCTCGGCGCGATCGATTATCTCGCCAAGCCCGCCGACGCCGACGAGGTGATCGCGGCGCTGACGCGCGATCCCGAGATCAAGGCCGAGCCGCCGGAGAACCCGATGTCGGCCGACCGGATCCGTTGGGAGCACATCCAGCGCATCTACGAGATGTGCGACCGCAACGTGTCGGAGACCGCGCGTCGCCTGTCGATGCACCGCCGCACGCTGCAGCGGATCCTCGCCAAGCGCGCGCCGCGCTGAGGCGCGTTCAGTCCGCGGCGTCGCCGGTCATGTAGGGATTGGCGACCCACTCGGCCTGCAGCAGCCGGTCGGAGGCGAGGCGCGCGAAGCGCAGCGTCAGGGCCTTGCGGGTGGCCGACGCCATCCGCGTTTCCGGCGCCTCGCGCAGGATTTCGGCGCCGTAGCCGTCCGACAGGATCAGCCCGCAATCCTCCGGGAAGATGTCGACCGGCACGCCCGGGTGCGTCGCGAAATACAGTCGGTCGCAATGCAGCCGGTAGTCCGGCCATTTGCGGTCGACCCGGAAGTCCTCGATCGAGGACTTGATCTCGACGATCGAGAACTCGCCCTTTTCCGACAGGCAGAGAAGGTCGGCCCGCCGGCCCGACACGAGCGGGATCTCGGGCAGGACCGACACGCGCATCTGGATCATCAGGCGCTGGACGCCGCGACGCACCAGCATGGCCCGCTCGGACTGGCGCCCGTCGACGAGGGGATCGCGACGAAAGGGGGAAACGATCGGCATGGCTTTCCGAGTAGCGGGGAAAGCGGAGCCGAATCAAGGGGTGCGGCGAAACGAATCGGAAACATCCGATACGCCGGAGAACGATCTTAGAGCGCGGGGCGCGCCACGCGGGCCCCTTCGTTCGGCACCTCGTCGAGCACCGGCCAGCCGCGGGGCTCGTCGCTGTCATCCATCAGATCGGTCAGCGCCCGGCGGAGGCTGTGAAGCTCGAGGATCTTGCGGTCGATCTCGACCGCACGCCGCTCGGCCAGCCGGCGCGCCTCGTCGCGCCGAGCGCCCGGCGCATAGGAGGCGAGGAGCCGGCGCGTCTCCGACACGTCGAAGCCGAGCGAGAGGGAGCGCTGCAGGAAGCGCAGGATATGCACGTCGCGCTCGCAGTAGTCGCGGTAGCCGTTGGGCGCGCGCGCCGGCGACACGAGACCGAGGTCCTCGTAGTTGCGGATCGTCTTGGGCGGCAGGCCCGAACGACGTGCAGCTTCGCCGATATTCATCCGAAGTCCCCGGTTTTGCTCGAACTTCGCCCCGTCAACCTGAAGTGGAACGGGTCTCCCCCGCGTCAACTGTTGTGGTGCGGCAACAAGGACAATCTTAACCATACCGGGGTCTACTGACCGCGTTGCCAGGCGACTCGCCGCGGCGTACCAGAGGGTGGCCTCCGATGGGGGACTGCCTGTCCTGGGAGCCCGTCATGCCTGGCCGTCATGCCCTCGCAGTCGCACCGGACGCTCCATGAAGACCCGCTCGAACACCCTCCTTCTCGGCGTCTCGCTCGCCGCCCTGGCCACGCTCGGCGCCTGCACCACGCAGACGCAGCAACGCGCCTCGCTCAATCCGGCGCCCGTGCCGATGGCGCAGGCCTACGTCGCGCCGGCCGAGGCGATCGTCTCCGGCGGCCCGCTGGGTCCGGTCGAACTCACCGCCTACGGCGCGGTGGAGGACGGCGCCTTCAAGCTGCCGGCCATCCCGATCTCGAAGGTCGATGCCAAGTACCGCCGCCAACGCGTCTTCTACAACGGCGAGGGCATGGAGCCCGGCACCGTCGTGGTCGATACCGGCAACCATTTCCTCTATGTCATCGAGCCGCAGGGCACCGCGATGCGCTACGGCATCGGCGTCGGCAAGGCCGGCTTCTCCTGGGCGGGCGAGGCCGACATCAAGGACAAGCAACACTGGCCGAAGTGGTTTCCGCCGGCCGAGATGATCGAGCGTCGCCCGGAACTCAAGCCTTACGGCAACCAGGTCGGCATGGAGCCGGGCCTGATGAACCCGCTCGGCGCCCGCGCCCTCTACCTCTATCAGGGCAACAAGGATACGCTCTACCGCCTGCACGGCACGCCGGAGTGGTGGTCGATCGGCAAGTCGGTCTCGTCGGGCTGCATCCGCCTGATGAACCAGGATATCGTCGACCTCTACGACCGCGTTCCAATGAACGCCCGCGTGATCGTGCTCCAGGGCAAGGAGCGCCTCGCCGAGCACCGCATCAAGGCGCCGCAGGGCTGATCTGACGTTTCACGGCGGGGGACCGTCGCGGCCGGGCGCTTCGGGGGAAGCGCCCGGCCTTTTTTTATTTCCGGCGCGCCGGACGTCTCGCGGAGGCGGCGGGCCGGATGACCGCGGAGTCGGCCGGAAACCGGATCGCCGCCATCAGGCAGAGCGTCAGCGTGACGGCGTTCAGGACGTGCCACAGGAAATGCGTGCCGAAGGGCAAGCCCGCGCATAGGGGCGTATCCAGCGTACGGAACGTCAGCGAGAGGACGAAGACCGCGGCGGCGGCGAGCAGCCATCGGCCCGCGCCATGGCGCCGGGCGAGGAGGACGCCGCCGATGCCGCCGAGCGCCAGAAGTGCCGGCAGGTAGGAGGCGGAGGAGCCGAGGACGGGTCCGGCCAGCCGTTCGACGACCTGCGCCGCGACCGCAAATCCGATCGTGCCCGCGACGGCCAGCGCCGGTCGAAGACCAATGAAGCGGAAGAGAGCGAGCGCGAAGAAGCCGTAGATGAAGACGGCGATCGGGATGACGTCGGCCAGAAGCGACCAGCCGTTGGCGAACGTGTGGAACAGGAACGACCCGACGCCGATCACCGCGACGAGAAGAATGAAGGCGAGCGTGATGCCGTCGCGATCGGGACGCGTGCGCCAGTGCCGCCATGCGACCGCCGCACCGAGGAGGAAGGCGAGGTTGGTCGCGGCGTTCAGGGGCTCGGCGGAAAGGCCCGGTCCCAGCCGCTCGCAATAGGCGTCGATCGGCGCGAACCAGTCCATCTCGCCTCCCCTCCATCAGGACAGACGCGTTAGCGCCGGGCGGACCCGGCGCCAGGGATCGGCCTCAGCGCGGCAGCGTCGTCTGGCCGGTGAGCGCGAGGTCGATGGCGCGCGCGGCCTGACGGCCCTCGCGGATCGCCCAGACGACGAGCGACTGGCCGCGGCGCACGTCGCCGGCGGCATAGACGCCGTCCATCGAGGTCGCATAGGCCTTGTCGTCGGCCTGGACGGCGACGTTGCCCCGCGCGTCGCGCTTCATCGCCAGCGCCTCGCCGGCCTCGGCCACGAGCGCGTCGGTGAAGGGGCCGGCAAAGCCGATCGCGATGAAGGCGAGATCGGCGCGGATCACGAACTCGGTGCCGTGGATCGGCTTGCGTCGCTCGTCCACCTCGGCGCACTTCACGCCCGTCAGCTGGCCATCCTCGCCGATGAACTCCAGCGTCGCGACCTGGAACTCGCGCATCGCGCCCTCGGCCTGCGACGATGACACGCGCATCTTGGTCGCCCAGTAAGGCCAGACCTCGAGCTTGTTCTCCATCTTCGGCGGCTGCGGGCGGATGTCGAGCTGCGTGACCTTCACCGCGCCTTGGCGGAAGGCGGTGCCGACGCAGTCGGACGCCGTGTCGCCGCCGCCGACGACGACGACATGCTTGCCGCCGGCCCAGATCTCGCCGGCATTCCAGCCGGCGCTCGCGACAGGCTCGCCGCCGACGCGGCGGTTCTGCTGGACGAGATAAGGCATGGCGTCATGGATGCCGTAGAGGCCGTTGGTCGGGATGCCGGCATCGCGCGGTCGCTCGGCGCCGCCGCAGTAGAGCACGGCGTCGAACTCGGCGCGCAGCTCCTCGAGCGGCTTCGTCTTCCCGACATTGACGCCGTAGTGGAACGTGACGCCCTCGCCTTCCATCTGCTCGACGCGCTTGTCGATGAAGTGCTTCTCCATCTTGAAGTCGGGAATGCCGTAGCGAAGGAGCCCCCCGGCGCGGCTTTCGCGCTCGAAGACATGCACCTCGTGGCCGGCGCGGCCGAGCTGCTGGGCGGCGGCCATGCCGGCGGGGCCGGAGCCGATGACCGCGACGCGCTTGCCGGTCTTGGTCTCGGCCGGCTGCGGCTTGATGAGGCCGAGCTTGTAGGCCTTGTCGGCGATCGCCTGTTCCACCGTCTTGATGGCGACGGGCGTGTCTTCCAAGTTCAGCGTGCAGGCCTCCTCGCACGGGGCGGGGCAGATGCGGCCAGTGAACTCGGGGAAGTTGTTGGTCGAGTGGAGGTTGCGGATCGCGCCTTCCCAGTCGTTGGAATAGACGAGGTCGTTCCAGTCCGGGATCTGGTTGTGGACGGGGCAGCCCGTCGGCCCGTGGCAGAAGGGAATGCCGCAGTCCATGCAGCGTGCCGCCTGCTTGCCGACCTCCTCGTCGGACATCGGCAGCGTGAACTCGCGAAAATGCCGGATGCGATCGGACGCCGGCTGATACTTCGCCGTCTGCCGGTCGATCTCGAGAAAGCCCGTGACCTTGCCCATAATGCCCCTCCGTCCGGGCGGCGGCGCTCCACGTTAGCGCGCGAACCCACCCCTCATGCGAGCGATCGGACCCTTGCCGACCGGGCTCGCCTTACAACACTTTCCGCGAGGATAGAACGCGTCCAAACTTCGCGATCGCGAGCCGGGACCCGCGACCGGGCCGCCGGCCTCGTCGCGAGGGGCGGCCCGACGTTTCGCGGGCTCCGGAAGGCGGCGGCCTCTATTCGGCCGCGACGCCCATGCGCATGCGCTCCATTTCGAGAAGCGCGCGGCGGTACTCCACCGGCATGACCTTCACGAATTTCGGGCGGTAGGTCTCCCAGTGGTCCAGCATCTCCTTGGCGCGGGTCGAGCCCGTGTAGTGGAAATGGTTGGAGATCAGCTGGAACAGCCGCTCGTCGTCGTGGCCGGTCATGTTGGAGGACACGTCGACGCGTCCCTTGTGCTGGAGGTCGCCGCCATGGTGGTGCAGCTTCTCGAGGAGATCGTCCTCTTCCGGCACCGGCTCGAGCTCGACCATCGCCATGTTGCAGCGGTTCGCGAAGTTGCCTTCGGGATCGTAGACATAGGCGATGCCGCCCGACATGCCGGCCGCGAAGTTGCGGCCCGTGTGCCCGAGGATCACCACCACGCCGCCGGTCATGTATTCGCAGCCGTGGTCGCCGACGCCCTCGACCACCGCGATGGCGCCCGAGTTGCGCACGGCGAAGCGCTCGCCCGCCACACCCCGGAAGTAGCACTCGCCGGCGATCGCGCCGTAGAGCACCGTGTTGCCGACGATGATCGACTCCTCCGGCACGATGCGCGTGTTGGCGCGCGGCCGGACGATGATCTTGCCGCCCGACAGGCCCTTGCCGACATAGTCGTTGCCGTCGCCGACGAGATCGAAGGTGACGCCCTTGGCAAGGAACGCCGCGAAGCTCTGGCCGGCGGTGCCCGTCAGCTTCACCTTGATCGTGTCGTCGGCGAGCCCCTTGTGGCCGAACCGCTTGGCGACCTCGCCCGAGAGCATCGCGCCGGCCGAGCGGTCGACGTTGCCGATCGCGGTCTCGATCTCGACCTGCTGGCGCGCGGTGAGAGCGCTTTCAGCCTGCGCGATCAGCTTGCGGTCGAGAACGTCCGCGATCGGATGCTCCTGGCGCTTCGTCCAGTAGGTTTCCTCCAGCGCGGCGTCCGGCTTGAAGAACATCTTGGAGAAGTCGAGACCCTTGGCCTTCCAGTGGTCGATCAGCTCCCGCTTGTCGAGCCGCTCGGAGCGCCCGATCAGCTCGGCAAGGGTACGAACGCCCATCGCCGCCATGATCTCGCGCACCTCTTCGGCGACGAAGAAGAAGAAGTTGATGACGTGCTCGGGCGTGCCCTTGAAGCGCGAGCGAAGGACCGGATCCTGCGTCGCGACCCCGACGGGGCAGGTGTTCAGGTGGCACTTGCGCATCATGATGCAGCCGGCCGCGATCAGCGGGCCCGTCGAGAAGCCGAACTCGTCGGCGCCCAGAAGCGCGCCGATCACGACGTCGCGGCCCGACCGAAGGCCGCCGTCGACCTGCAGTGCGATGCGCGAGCGAAGGCCGTTAAGGACCAGCGTCTGCTGGGTCTCGGCAAGGCCCATCTCCCACGGGGAGCCCGCGTGCTTGATGGAGGTCAAGGGCGATGCGCCTGTGCCCCCGTCGTAGCCCGACACGATGATGTGGTCGGCGCGCGCCTTGGCGACGCCGGCGGCCACCGTGCCGACGCCGACCTCGGATACGAGCTTCACCGAGATGTCGGCTTCCGGGTTGACGTTCTTCAGGTCGTAGATGAGCTGCGCCAGATCCTCGATCGAATAGATGTCGTGGTGCGGCGGCGGCGAGATCAGGCCGACGCCCGGCGTGGAATGCCGGGTCTTGGCGATGGTCGCATCCACCTTGTGGCCGGGCAGCTGGCCGCCCTCGCCGGGCTTGGCACCCTGCGCCACCTTGATCTGCAGCATGTCGGCGTTGACGAGATACTCGGTCGTCACGCCGAAGCGCCCGGATGCCACCTGCTTGATGGCCGAGCGCTCGGGGTTCTTCGAGCCGTCGGGCAGCTTCAGGTAGCGGTCCGGCTCCTCGCCGCCCTCGCCCGTGTTCGACTTGCCGCCGATGCGGTTCATGGCGACGGCGAGCGTCGCATGGGCTTCACGGCTGATCGAGCCGAAGCTCATCGCGCCCGTCGAGAAGCGCTTGACGATCTCGGCGGCCGGCTCGACCTCGTCGAGCGGTACCGGCGTCAAGCCGACCTCTTCCGCCATGCGCAGCTTGAAGAGGCCGCGGATGGTCGAGTTGGCGACGGCCGACTCGTTCACGAGCGCCGCGTACTCCTTATAGGTGTCGTAGCTGTCGAGGCGCACGGCGTGCTGGAGCGTCGCGACAGCATCTGGCGACCAGATGTGGGCTTCGCCGCGCATGCGGTACGCATATTCGCCGCCGACCTCGAGCGAGCGCGCCAGAACCGGATCGTCGGAGAAGGCGAGCGCGTGCCGCTCCACCGTCTCGCGGGCGATCTCCTCCAGCCCGACGCCCTCGATCGTGGTCGAGGTGCCGGCGAAGTAGCGCTTCACGAACTCGGACTTCAGGCCGATCGCGTCGAAGATCTGCGCGCCGCAATAGGACTGGTAGGTCGAGATGCCCATCTTGGACATGACCTTGAGCAGACCCTTGCCGACCGACTTGATGAAGCGGCCGACGACCTCCTTGGCATCGACCTCCGGCGGGAAGTCGCCGCGCGCATGCATGCCGAGCAGCGTGTCGAAGGCGAGATAGGGGTTGATCGCCTCCGCGCCGTAGCCGGCAAGGCACGCGAAGTGATGGACCTCGCGCGGCTCGCCCGATTCCACCACGAGGCCGGCGGCGGTGCGCAGGCCCTTGCGGATCAGGTGATGGTGCACGGCGGCCGTCGCCAGCAGCGCCGGCAGCGGAATGCGGTCCGGCCCCATCTGGCGATCGGACAGGATGATGATGTTGTAGCCGCCGACGACGGCCGCCTCCGCGCGCTCGCAGAGCCGGTCGAGCGCGCCCGCCATGCCCGCCGCGCCCTGTTCGGACGGATAGGTCGTGTCGAGCGTCTTGGTGTCGAACCGGTCCTCGGTGTGGCCGATCGTGCGGATCTTCTCGAGGTCCGCGTTGGTCAGGATCGGCTGGCGCACCTCGAGGCGCTTGCGGCGCGAGGTCCCTTCGAGGTCGAGGATGTTCGGCCGCGGGCCGATGAACGAGACGAGGCTCATCACCAACTCCTCGCGGATCGGATCGATCGGCGGGTTGGTGACCTGTGCGAAGTTCTGCTTGAAATAGGTGTAGAGCAGCTTCGACTTCTCGCTCATGGCGGAAATCGGCGTGTCCGTGCCCATCGAGCCGATGGCTTCCTGGCCGGTCGTGGCCATCGGCGCCATCAGGATCTTCGTGTCCTCCTGGCTGTAGCCGAAGGCCTGCTGACGGTCGAGCAGCGACACGTCCGCACGACTCGCGCGCGGCTGCACGAGCTTCAGGTCCTCGAGGATCAGCTGGGTCGAGCGCAGCCAGTCGCGATAGGGGTTAGCGCCCGCGATCTCGCTCTTGACCTCCTCGTCGGAGACGATGCGGCCCTTCTCGAGGTCGATCAGGAGCATGCGGCCCGGCTGGAGGCGCCACTTCTTGACGATGCGCTCCTCGGCGACTTCGAGCGTGCCGGCCTCGGAGGCGAGGATCACGAGGTCGTCGTCGGTCACGACATAGCGCGCCGGCCGCAAGCCGTTGCGGTCGAGCGTCGCGCCGATCTGGCGCCCGTCGGTGAAGCAGACGGCGGCCGGCCCGTCCCAGGGCTCCATCAGCGCCGCGTGGTACTCGTAGAAGGCCTGGCGCTCCGGGCTCATCTCCTTGTTGCCCGACCAGGCTTCCGGGATGAGCATCATCATCGCATGGGCGAGCGGGTAGCCGCCCTGCGTCAGGAACTCCAGTGCATTGTCGAAGCAGGCGGTGTCCGACTGGCCCTCGTAGGAGATCGGCCAGAGCTTGGAGATGTCGTTGCCGAAGAGCTCGGAATCGACCGACGCCTGTCGCGCCGCCATCCAGTTGACGTTGCCGCGCAACGTGTTGATCTCGCCGTTGTGCGCCACCATGCGATAGGGGTGCGCGAGGCGCCAGGACGGGAACGTGTTGGTGGAAAAGCGCTGGTGGACCAGCGCCAGCGCCGAGGTGAAGCGCGGGTCCTTCAGGTCCTTGTAGTAGGCACCGACCTGATAGGACAGGAACATGCCCTTGTAGACGATCGTGCGCGACGACAGCGACACGACGTAGAAGTCGGTATCGACCGACTGCGCCTCGGCATGGACGCGGTTCGAGACGACCTTGCGGATGATGTAGAGCTTGCGCTCGAACTCGTCGTCGGTCGCGGCGGATGCGGGGCGCGCGATGAAGACCTGCCGGTGGCAGGGCTCGGTCGCGGCGATCTCGGGGGCCTTCGACAGCGACGAATTGTCCACCGGCACGTCGCGCCAGCCGATGACGGCGCAGCCTTCCTCGGCGGCGGCGGCCTCGAAGATCGTCTTGAAGTGGAGACGGCGCGCCTCGTCCTGCGGCATGAACACGAAGCCGACGCCGTAGTGGCCGGCCTCGGGCAGTTCGACGCCTTGGGTACCCATCTCGGCCTGGAAGAACTCGTGCGGGATCTGCACCAGCATGCCTGCGCCGTCGCCCATCAGCGGGTCGGCGCCGACCGCCCCGCGATGCTCGAGGTTGTGCAGGATCTTCAGGCCCTTCTCGACGATCGAGTGGGACTTCTGGTTCTTCATGTGCGCGATGAAGCCGACGCCGCAGGCATCGCTCTCGTTCGCCGGGTCGTAGAGGCCTTGGCGCTCCGGCAGGCGACGCGGTTTGACGGCGCCCATCGCGGTGTTCGTGGTCTGAATGACCTCACCCTCGATGATGGATGGCGTTTCGATCGTCATCGCGTGTCTCCCTGTCTCGTCGTCGCCCGAAAGGGTCGAGGCAACCTGGTTCTTCGGGCAGGACTTCGGCGCCCGGTCCGGCTCCCTGCCGCCGCGCGCCGCGCCTGCCTGTTCGTGTTCGGGCCGCCGTCTCTCCCGACGCGCCCTGCCGGGCACCGTCCGGGAACGGCGCCCCAGATAGGGCAGCAATGCTGACCTATTTCGCAGCTTATGCCAGACTTGTGTATCCGCGGCAAGAGCGGTTCTAACTTCGTCAAGCATTCCATGCAAAGGCGGCGAGCCATTCGCGGCTTTGACGGGCGGGCGCGGGCGCGATAGTCAGCCGCCATGATCTTTGCTTCCGACAACTGGTCCGGCGCCCATCCCGCCGTCACGCAATCGCTGGAGCGCCACGGCGCGGGCTTTGCCGCCGCCTACGGGGCGAGCGACATCGACAAGGCCGTCGAGCGGCGCTTCAACGAGATCTTCGAGCGCGAGGTCGCCGTCTATTTCGTCGGCACGGGGACGGCGGCGAATTCCTTGTCCTTCGCCGCGGTGAACCGGCCGGGCGGCGTCGTGATGTGCCATCGCGAAGCGCACATCGCGCAGGACGAATGCGGCGCGCCGGAATTCTTCACCCACGGCGCGCGCATGGTGCCGGTCGAGGGCGCGCTCGGACGCATGGACCCCGGCCATCTCGTGTCCGAGCTCGGCCGGTTCCGTCCGGGTTTCGTGCATGCCGGCCAGCCGATGGCGGTCTCGCTCAGCCAGGCGACCGAGGCGGGCACGCTCTATTCGGTGGCCGAGATCGCGGCGATCGGCGAGATCGCGCACGAGCGCAACCTCGCCTTTCACATGGACGGCGCGCGCTTTGCCAACGCGCTGGCCGCGACCAACGCCTCGCCGGCCGAGATGACATGGCGCGCGGGCGTCGACATCCTGTCCTTCGGCGCCACGAAGAACGGCTGCTGGTGCGCCGAGGCGGTGGTCTTCTTCGACCCGAAGCAGGCGGAGCAGTTCCCCTATATCCGCAAGCGCGGCGCGCAGCTCTTCTCCAAGACGCGCTTCATGGCCGCCCAGTTCGCCGCCTATCTCGACGGCGGCCTGTGGCTGGAGCTTGCCGCCCACGCCAACGCCATGGCGGACGCGCTGCGCGAGGGTATCGGCCGCTCCGCCCATGCGCGGCAGGCCTGGGACACGCGCTCCAACGAGATCTTCGCCGTGATCGAGACGGCGACCGCCGAGCGGCTGCGGGCGGAAGGGGCCACCTTCTACGACTGGAACGCGCCGCACGACATGCCTGGCCTGGTGCGCGAGGGCGAGGGCCTCTATCGCCTCGTGACCAGCTGGTCGACCGAGCGCGGCGACGTCGATCGCTTCTGCGACCTCATCGCCTGAAGCGCCCAAACGAAAACGGCGCCTCGCAGGGCGCCGTTCTCAATTCTGTCGAGATGTGCCGCGATCAGGCGGCGGAGGCCTCGATCGTCTTGGCCTCGTTGGTGTTGGCCGTGGCGATCTCGATGCGGCGGGGCTTCAGGGCCTCGGGCACGATGCGAGCAAGGTCGATGTGCAGGAGGCCGTTCTTGAGGCTCGCGCCCTTGACCTCGACATGCTCGGCCAGCTGGAAGCGGCGCTCGAAGGCGCGGCCCGCGATACCGCGATACAGATACTCCGACGAACCGTTCGCCTCGTCGCCCTTCTCGCCCTTCACGGTCAGCGTGTTCTCACGCGACTCGATCGAGAGCTCGGTCTCCGAGAAACCGGCCACCGCCATCGTGATGCGGTAGGTGGTCTCGCCGGTGCGCTCGATGTTGTAGGGCGGATAGCTCTGGGCGTTCTCGGCCGTGCCGGCCGCGTCGAGCATCGAGAAGAGCCGGTCGAAACCGACGGTGGAACGGTACAGCGGAGCGAAGTCGAACTGACGCATGGGTGTTCTCCATTGAGCAACGGTTTTGCGTGTGTGGCCGGTCGACCAAGGGGCCCCGCACATCAGGCGGCGGCCGGTCGATCCGAGCCAGCGATCCCGCGAGTGGGCGATCGCAAGGAATGAGATGGTGGGGCCCGAAAACGGCTTCAAGGGCCGTGTCGCGCGTCGACATCGAATTTTTTCATGCAGCCGGAACAACGACTTAGGGCAGCCGCGGCGATGAACGCTGGATGAACGCGCGCTTCGGCTGCCGTTCATGTCGGCGGCCCTAGAACGGCGCCTTCGTTCGGCCCGTCGAGTTCACGAGGCCGGGTCGCCCTCCGATCCTCGAGGGCTCCGCACCGCCCCGACGCGGGGCGGCCGACATCAACCGTTTTCGCAAACGACCGGCGCGTCCCGTCCCTTCCGCTCCGGTCGCTCGGGGTCGGGGGTCCTCGCGAGAGGATCCCCGATCTCCCTTGTCCCCGTCATCCGCCTTCAACCGGCCGCGCGTCTGCGCTAGGACCGGTGGAGCCCTGATGCCCGACGGAGCCGCCGTGCCCGAGAACCAAGACGTCTTCGTTGCCCTCGACGCGAACCTGGCCCCGCCGGGCCTCGAGACCGGCCACCTCGATCTCGGCCACGGGGTGCGGCTGCGCTATGCGATCGGGCGGGGGCCGGCCGGCATGACCAGCCGCGGAACCGTCCTCCTCCTTCAGGGGCGAAACGAGGCCATCGAGAAATATTACGAGACGATCGGCGACCTCAACGCGCGCGGCTTCACGGTCGCCACCTTCGACTGGCGCGGCCAGGGCGGCTCGGGCCGCGGCACCTTCCTGCCCGGCGTCGGGCATGTGGCGAACGTTGAGGACTATGCCGACGATCTCGAGCGCGTCCTGCGCGAGGTGGTGATGGACCGCTGCGCGCCGCCCTATGCGGTGCTCGCCCACTCGATGGGCGGCCTCGTGGCGCTCGCCGCTTCAAGGCGCCTGTCGGCGCATGTCGAGCGCATGGCGCTGATCGCGCCGCTGGTCGCCCTGCCGGGCTCGGCCGGGCTCCGCCGCTTTCAAGGCCTCGTCGCGGGCGCCCTCCACTGGTGCGGTCTCGGCTTCCTGCCGGTGCGCCCGGCCCGGCGCATCGATCCGTCCGAGCCCTTCGCGGGCAATGTGCTCACCACCGACACCGTCCGCTTCGAGCGCAACCGGTCCCTGCGGGCCGCGGCGCCTTGGCTCACCGTCGAGGGCGTCTCGGCCTCCTGGCTGCGCGCCGCGCTGAAGGCCATGCGCCGGCTCGACGATTCCGACCGGATCGCGCGGCTCGACCTTCCCGCCCTGTTCCTCCTGCCGGGCGACGACCGGGTCGTCTCGGCCGCCGCCGCCGAGCGCCTCGCCTGGCGCATGCGCTGCGGCCATTCGATCCGCATCGCAGGCGCGCGGCACGAACTCCTGCAGGAGGCCGACCGCTTTCGCGAGCCGGCGCTCGGCGCGATCGAGACGTTCTTTGCCGAGAGCCTGCCGAAGCCCCCGCCCCTGCCGGCGCTCGACGAGACGCTGATCGGCGAGGCGGTGGCCAAGACCGCCGCCCCCATCCCGGTCGCGGTCCCGGTCCTCGACCCCGCCGGAACGCCCGTCAGCCGTTGAGGATGCGCAGCGCCGCCTCGTGAAGGGCGGGTGTCGCGGCCGCCACCACGTCGCCGCCGTTCTCCGGCCGGCCGCCCGAGAACGTCGTGATGACGCCGCCGGCCTGCTCCACGATCGGCGTCAGCGCCACGATGTCGTAGGGCTGGAGGCCCGGCTCGACGCAGATGTCGACATGGCCGGCGGCCAGCATCGCGAAGGCGTAGCAGTCGGCCCCGAAGCGGGTGAGCCGGACCTGATCGACGAGGCTCTGGAAGCGGTCCTTCAGCCCGCCCTTGAACAGCTCGGGCGCCGACGAGAAGAGCGTCGCGTTGCCAAGCCCCCCGATGTCGCGCACCCGCAGGCGCTTCTCGCCCTGCGGCCCGTCGCCGAAGGCGCCGTCCGGCGTCGCCCAGAAGCGCTCGCGCGTGTAGGGCTGGCTCATGATGCCGATCTCGGCGCGCTCGCGCACCTGGAGGCCGATCAGCGTGCCCCAGACCGGGACGCCGCAGATGAAGGGCCGCGTGCCGTCCACCGGGTCGATCACCCAGAGATGGTCGCCGGAGCCCGACAGGCCGAACTCCTCGCCGAGAATCGCGTGGGCCGGATACTCCGCCTCGATGATCGCGCGGATCGCCTTCTCCGCCTCGCGGTCGGCCTCGGTCACCGGATCGAAGGTGAAGCCCTCCTTGGGCTTGGAATCGACGCTGAGCGCTGTGCGGAAGCGCGGAAGCGTCTCCTTCGCGGCGGCGTCCGCCAGGCGGAACAGGAAGGAAGCGTCGGGCAGCGTCGTCATCGTCGGGTCTCCAGCCGGGGACCGTCCTATACGGCGATCCCCAGCGCCTGGCGAGTGCGCGCTACTCGGCGGCGGCGGGGCGCTGGAGCTCCGATTCCACCTCGGCGGCAAAGCATGAGGCGAACTCCCACAGGATGCGCCGGAAATGGGTGAAGGCCGCATGCGGCACGAAGTTGCGCTCGTCGGCATAGAGCGCGCGGTTGATCTCGAGCTGGATGGCGTGGACCCCGCCGCGCGGCCGCCCGTAGCGCTCGGTGATATAGCCGCCGGCATAGGGCTTGTTGCGCGTCACATCGAGGCCGAGCGCCGTCAGGCGCTGTACCGCCATCGCGACGTAGTGGTGCGCGGCGCTGGTGCCGAACCGGTCGCCCACCACGATGTCGGCCTTCGGCCCGCCCGGCATCGGCCGGACCGAGGAGGGCATCGAATGGCAGTCGATCAGGATCGCGAAGCCGAAGGCGCGGCGCGTCGTCTCCACGAGGCGCTCCAGCGTCTCGTGGAAGGGCATGTAGATCGTGTCGATGCGCGAGAGCGCCTCGGCGACCGGAATACGCCCGGCATAGATTTCCTCGCGCTCGGCGACGATGCGCGGGATGGTCCCGAGGCCGCCCGCGACGCGTACCGAGGCCGAGTTCGCGCGGTCGGGCAAAGGCCCCGAGAACATCGCGGGATCGAGTTCGTAGGGCTCGCGATTGACGTCGAGAAAGGCGCGGGGAAACCTTGCCACGAGAAGCGGCGCGCCGAGCGCCGGCACGAAGTCGAAGAGCTGGTCGACGAACAGGTCTTCCGAGCGGCGGATCGCCGAGGGGCCGAGCCGGCTCTGCGCGAGGAACGAGGACGGATAGGCGCGCCCGCTGTGGGGCGAGCAGAACACGAAGGGGCTGGTCTGGCGGGTCGGCTCGATGACCTCGAAGGCCGGGCACGAGCCCGCGGCGGTTTCCAGGCTGGGAGCGGCGACGTCCAAATGCACTCCCCTTCATTTCCCTTTCGCAAACCGCGTTCCGTTCAAGATAGGGCCGTTTTGCCGCTCGAACATTCCATTTAGCTCTTGCTTAAGCAATCTGCTAAAAGGTTGACTGCGAGCAGGCTTCACGTCCGGCACCCGCCGCGACATTCAGGTTACGAGATGTACAAGATCCTTCTGGCCGAAGACGACAACGACATGCGCCGCTTTCTGGCCAAGGCTTTGGAAAAGGCCGGCTACGAGGTGACCGCCTACGACAATGGCGGCAGCGCCTACGAGCGCCTTCGCGAGGAGCCGTTCTCGCTGCTCCTGACCGATATCGTGATGCCCGAGATGGACGGCATCGAGCTGGCGCGCCGCGCCACCGAGCTCGACCCCGACCTCAAGGTCATGTTCATCACGGGCTTTGCCGCGGTCGCGCTGAACCCGGACTCCAAGGCCCCCAAGGACGCCAAGATCCTGTCCAAGCCCTTCCACCTGCGCGAGCTGGTGGAGGAGGTCGGAAAGATGCTCCAGGACGCCGCCTGATTTTTTTGCGGTTCCATCACCACAAGAGGCGCAAACGGTCTTGACCGCCCCACGCCTCCTGTGGTGTAAGCCGCTTCATCGAATGGGCGCGTAGCTCAGCGGGAGAGCACTGCATTGACATTGCAGGGGTCACTGGTTCAATCCCAGTCGTGCCCACCATTCGACCCCCTCCTCCGGTCCGGCCGCGACGAACGTGTTGCTTCCCTCCATCCGGGGTCTGACGTCGGTGGCGATGTTTCTTCCAGTCCATTTTAGTTCGTTCTGCCCGGTGCCAGGTGGCGACCGGGTTATCGTTCCGGCGTCTCGCCACGCCATGCGCATCGTCCCCGCCGCCCATAAGCGGTCCGCGTCGAATGGACGGGACCGCTCGGGGCCTAGAAGGCGCGGACCGGAGGCGCCTCAGAGGTCCTTGGCGAGACGCAGTGCGTCGTAGATCGCGGCGTGCGTGTTGCGGGCGGAGACCGCGTCGCCGATCCGGAAGAGCTGGAAGGTCCCTGCGGGGTTCCGCGTGACGGTCTGGGGCAGGCCCTCGATCAGGGCGTCGTAGGACACCTCGCCGCCGTTCGAGGATCGCGGCTTCAGTTCGAAATACACGTCGTCGAGCGGGATCGTGCCGTGGTTGACGACGATCTGGTCGAAACTCGCCGTCTTCGCGACGCCGCCGTAGTCGCTGCCGAGGTGCGCCAGGAGGCGGTTCCCGTCGCGCTCCACGGCCTCCAGCCGGTAGGTGACCGTGAAGGTCGCGTCGAGCGTCTGGAGCGAGCGCATGTAGGGCACAAGGTTCATCGCCATGACCTCAGGCGCGAAAGAGCGGTCCGGGGTCATCACCTCGACCTTGGCCCCGGCCCGGGCGACGACCTCGGCGGCCTGAAGCCCGGCATGATCGCCCGCGTCGTCGTAGACGAGGACATCGGACCCCGGCTTCACGTCGCCGGAGATGATGTCCCAGGCCGAGACGACGAGCTCGTTGCCGCGTGACAGGACCTCCGTATGCGGCAGGCCGCCGGCGGCGACCACGACGACGTCGGGCTCCTCGGCGATCACCGTCTCGGCGTCGGCGAAGGTGTTGAAGCGAAAGACGACGCCCATCCGCTCGCACGCCGCCATGCGCCAGTCGATGATGCCGATCATCTCGCGGCGCCTTGCGCTCTGCGCGGTCAGGCGGATCTGACCGCCCGGCTTGTCGGCGGCCTCGAACACCACGACGGCGTGGCCGCGCTCGGCCAGAACGCGCGCCGCCTCCAGCCCGCCCGGCCCGGCGCCGATCACCACGGCCTTCCGGCGCACGGGAGCTTTCTCGATCTCGTGCGGCATGGTCAGCTCGCGGCCCGTCGCCGCGTTGTGGATGCAGTAGGCGGCGCCGCCCTGATAGATGCGGTCGAGGCAGTAGTTCGCGCCGACGCAGGGGCGGATCTCGTCCTCGCGCTTCTCGATGATCTTGCGCACGATATGCGGGTCGGTGAGGTGGGCGCGCGTTAGGCCGATCATGTCGACCTTGCCGCTGGCGATGGCGTGGCGAGCCGTCGCGACGTCGGAGATGCGGGCCGCGTGAAAGGTCGGGAAGCGCGTTTCGGCGCGGATCTCGCCGGCCAGATCGAGATGGGGCGCGCTCGCCATGCCCTGGATCGGGATGAGGTCGGTCAGCCCGGCATCGGTGTCGATATGGCCGCGCACGACGTTGAGGAAGTCGACGAGGCCGGACTCCTTCAGGCGGCGGGAAATATCCATCCCCTCCTCCCGCGTCGTGCCGCCCGCCAGCCCCTCCTCGCCGCTGTAGCGCACGCCGACGATGAACTCCGGGCCGACGCGCTCGCGGATCGCGCGGAGGACGTCGAAGCCGAAGCGGAGGCGATTCTCGAGCGAGCCGCCATAGGGGGCGTCGAGATCGTTGGTGAGAGGCGAATAGAACTGGTCGATCAAATGGCCGTAGGCCTCGAGCTCGATCCCGTCCATGCCGCCGGCCTTCATCCGCTCGGCGGCATCCGCATAGTCCCGCACGATGCGCTCGATGTCCCAGTCCTCGAGGCGCTTGGGGAAGGCGCGGTGGGATGCCTCGCGCTTGTGCGAGGGAGCGACCACGGGGAGCCAGTCGCCCTTGTCCCAGCGCGTGCGCCGGCCGAGATGGGTGAGCTGGATCATCACGGCGGCGCCCTCCGCGTGCACCGCGTCGGACAGCTCGCGCACCCAGGGCACGACCTCGTCCCTGTAGGCGAGGATGTTGTTGAAGACGGGCGGGGAGTCCCTTGCCACGGACGCCGAACCGGCCGTCATCGTCAGCGCGACGCCGCCCCGCGCCCGCTCCGCATGGTAGGCGCGGTAAGCCGCCTTCGGCATGCCCTCCTCCGCATAGGCCGGCTCGTGGGAGGTCACGAGGATGCGGTTGCGCAGCGTCAGGTGCTTCAGCTGGAAGGGCTGGAGGAGCGGGTCGGCGGTCATGGCGGGGGTCCCCTTCGTCGGCACGCGGCGACGCTACGAAGAAATGTACGTCACTGTCAATTTTCCCAACATCGGTGCATATCATCTGTTCGGACCCGTCAGGGCTCGTTGCCCGTGCGGAGGTGCGGTGGTAAGGTTCGAGCCATGCGAGAGGCACCGGCCGCGGACACGGGATGGCGCGCGTCGCCGGAGATCTGGCTGGAAGCGGCCTACGAAGCGCTCCTGGAGGGCGGCGTCGAAGGGGTGCGCATCCAGTCGCTCGCCGAACGGCTGAAGATTTCCCGGACGAGCTTCTACTGGTTCTTCAAGGACCGGGCCGCGATCCTCGAGGCGCTGGTCGCTCGCTGGCGCGAGACGAATACCGGCCATCTCGTCGGGCAGACCGAGCGCTATGCCGAGACCATCGTCGAGGCGATGCTGAACGTCTTCGACTGCTGGCTGCAGCCCGCGCTCTTCGATCCGCAGTTCGAGTTCGCGATCCGAAGCTGGGCGCTGCAGTCGCCCCCGATCCTCCATGAGGTCCGCGAGGCCGACCGGCTACGCCTCGAGGCGCTCGACCGCATGTTCCAGCGCTTCGGCTTCGATCCGGGCGAGGCCGACGTGCGTGCGCGCACGACCTATCTCGTGCAGATCGGCTACATCTCGATGCAGACGACCGAGGACCTCGCGGTCCGGCTCGACCGGATCCCGAACTATGTCCGCATCTTCACCGGGCACGCGCCGGGCGAACGGGACATGGAGCGCTTCCTGTCCCGCCAGCGCGCGCCGGCGTGAGCGGCGGCGCCACGGGGGCCACGATCAGGCGCCGCCGTCCCGCCCGGTGACGGCGGACAGCCATTGCCGGAAGGCGACGAGCGGTGGAAAGCGGTCGCGCTCCTTCGGCCAGACGAGGTGATACTCCTCGCGCGAGCGCATCGGGCGGTCGATGATCGGCACGAGCTCGCCGCGCTCGATCTCCTTGGCGACGAGGAAGCTCGGCAGGAGCGCGACGCCGAGCCCTGCCATCGCGGCCTGCGCGATCGTGGCGAACTGGTCGAAGAGCATGCCCGTCACGCCGTCGGGCACGACCCCGTGCGCGGCGAACCACGTCTCCCAGGCGTCGGGACGCGAGGTGATGTGGAGGAGCGGCAGCGCACGCAGCGCCGCCGGATCGCCGCCGACCGGATGGGCCGCGGCGAAATCGGGGCTGCCCATCGGCACGACGTCCTCGGCCAGAAGCTGGAGGTGGCGGGTGCCCGGCCAGTTCGGCACGCCGAAGTGGATCGCCGCGTCCATCGTGTCGAGCCGGAAGTCGAACTCGACGAGCCGCGTCGCGAGATTCATCGTGATGCCGGGATGGAGCGCCAGGAAGTCCGGCAGCCGGGGCGCCAGCCAGCGCGTGCCGAAGGTCGGCAGGATCGCCAGGTTCAGCGTGCCGCCGAAGGGGTTGGCGCGGATGTTGAGCGAGGCCGTCGAGATCCGCCGCAGCGCGTCGCGGATGTCGCGCGCATAGGCTTCGCCCGCCGGCGTCAGACGCACCGTCTGGCGCTCGCGCAGGAACAATTCGACGTCGAGCTGCTCCTCCAGCGCCTTGATCTGCCGGCTGACGGCGCTCTGCGTGAGGTTCAGCTCGCCGGCCGCCGCAGTGAAACTGCCGGTGCGCGCCGCCGCCTCGAAGGCGCTGAGAAGGCCGATGGACGGAAGGAAGCGGCGCGGGGTCTGCATCCCGCCATTCCATAGCGGAATGGGACAGGCGGCGACACTCCCGCGCCAGCGCTTGCGGACCACCCCGTCAGGCGTGCCGGAGCCGGGCGCAGGCCGCCGTGATCCGCCCCAGCGCCGTCGTCAGCTCGTCTTCCGAGGTGGCGTAGGAGATGCGGAAGAACGGCTCGAGGCCGAAGCAGGCGCCGGGAACGACCGCGACGTCGGCTTCGAGGAGATAGTCGGCGACGTCCCGGTCGGTGCGGATCGTCCGCCCGTCCGGCGTCGTCGCGCCGAGAAGCCCCGCGCAGGAAGCGAACGTGTAGAACGCGCCCTCTGGTGTCGGGCACCGGATGCCGGGGATGGCGTTCAGCCCGGCGACCACGAGATCGCGCCGCCGCTGGAACGCGGCGCAGCGCTCGGCGACGATGTCCTGCGGCCCGTTCAGCGCCGCGACCGCCGCCGCCTGGCTGACCGACGAGGGGCAGGACGTCGCCTGGCTCTGCACCACCGCCATCGCCCGGATCAGCGCGGCGGGGCCGCCGCCGTAGCCGATGCGCCAGCCGGTCATCGCGTAGGCCTTCGACACGCCGTTGACGGTGAGCGTGCGGTCCCGCAGGTCCGGCGCGACAGCGGCCAGCGTCGCGAACGCCCGGCCGTCGTAGAGGATGTGCTCGTACATATCGTCCGACATCGCCCAGACATGGGGATGGCGGCGCAGGACGCCGGCGAGCGCTTCGAGGTCCTCGGCCGAGTAGGCCGCGCCCGACGGGTTGGAGGGCGAGTTGAGGAGCAGCCAGCGGGTGCGCGAGGTAATGGCCGCCTCGAGCTGTTCGGGGCTCAACCGGAAGCCCGCCTCGATCCCGCACGGCACGAGCACCGGCGTTCCGCCCGCGATACCCACGATATCGCTGTAGCTCGTCCAGTAGGGGGTGGGGATCACCACCTCGTCGCCGGGGTCGAGCGTCGCCATGAAGGCGTTGTAGAGGATCTGCTTGGCGCCGGCCCCGCAGGTCACCTCGTCCGGCGCGAAGACGAGCCCGTTCTCGCGCTCGAACTTTTGCCGCACGGCGTCCTTCAGCTCGGGCGAGCCGTCGAGCGCGGTATACTTCGTGGCGCCGTCGCGGATCGCCCGGATCGCCGCCTCCTTGACGTGGTCGGGCGTGTCGAAGTCCGGCTCGCCCGCCCCGAGGATGATCATCGGCCGTCCGGCGCGCTTCAGCGCGCCGGCCTTGGCCGTGATCTTCAGGATCTCCGAGACGCCGATCGAGGCGATGCGGGCGGCGGGCTCGAAGCCTGCGACGTCGGTCTTCGCGAGCGCGCTCATGCGTCCGCCGAGCCCCCGTCGACGTCGAACTTGACGCCTTGCGCGAGCGGCAGGGAGCGGCCGTAGTTGATGGCGTTGGTCTGGCGGCGCATGTAGGCCTTCCAGGCGTCCGAGCCGCTCTCGCGCCCGCCGCCGGTCTCCTTCTCGCCGCCGAAGGCGCCGCCGATCTCGGCCCCCGAGGTGCCCATGTTGACGTTGGCGATGCCGCAGTCGGAGCCCGCGGCCGAAAGGTAGCGCTCGACCTCGCGCATGTCGGTGCCGAAGATCGACGACGACAGGCCCTGCGGCACGCCGTTCTGCAGCGCGATGGCCTGCGCGAGGTCGCGGTACTTCAGGACATAGAGGATCGGGGCGAAGGTCTCCTCGACCACCGGCCCGGTCTGCTCGGGCATCTCGACCAGCGCGGGCCGCACGTAGAAGGAGGCATCGCCGTTGACGTCGACGCGCTCGCCGCCGTGCACCGTGCCGCCGGCGGCCTTCGCGCTCTCCAGCGCCCGGCCCATCGCCTCGAAGGCGGCGCGGTCGATCAGGGGGCCGACGAGCGCGTCCGAGGTCAGCGGATTGCCGACCGAGATCGAGCCGTAGACCTTGGCGAGCTTGGGGACCAGCGTGTCGTAGACGCTCTCGTGGACGATGAGACGCCGCATCGTGGTGCAGCGCTGGCCGGCCGTGCCCATGGCGCCGAAGGCGACGGCGCGCAGCGTCAGGTCGAGATCGGCGGACGGCGTGACGATCGAGGCGTTGTTGCCGCCGAGCTCGAGGATCGCGCGGGCGAAGCGGCGGGCGAGTCGCTCGCCGACCGCACGGCCCATGCGGGTCGAGCCGGTGGCCGAGACGACCGGCACGCGCACGTCGTCGACCAGCGCCTCGCCGGCCTTGGCGTCGCCGATCAGAAGCGTCGACAGGTTCGCGGGCGCGTCGCCGAATCGGGCGGCGGCGCGCTCGAAGATCGCCTGCGTGGCGAGCGCGGTGAGCGGCGCCTTCTCCGACGGCTTCCAGACTACGGCGTCGCCGCAGACGAAGGCGAGCGCCGCGTTCCAGGACCAGACCGCCACGGGGAAGTTGAAGGCCGAGATGACGCCGACGACGCCGATCGGGTGCCATTGCTCGGTGAGCTTGTGGTCGGCACGCTCGGACGGGATCACGAGGCCGTAGAGCTGGCGCGACAGGCCGACGGCTAAGTCGCAGATGTCGATCATCTCCTGCACTTCGCCGAGGCCCTCGGACGGCGCCTTGCCGACTTCCAGGCTGACGAGGCGGCCGAGCGCGTCCTTGTGGGCGCGCAGTTCCTCGCCGAGCAGCCGGACGAGTTCGCCGCGCCGCGGGGCGGGAACCTCGCGCCACTTGAGAAACGCCTCGTGCGCGCGCCCGATCGCAGCGCCTGCAGCCGCCGGATCGGCCAGCGGAACGGAGGCGAGGACCGCGCCGTCGACCGGCGAGACGACCTCGCGGGAGCCGCCGCGGAACGCGGTCTCGGCGACGCCGAGCGAGGACAGGAGGGACTGCGCCTCGGCGGCGAGGGAGGTGGGCGTGTCGAGCATGACGGTCGTGTCCTCAGGAAGAAGCGTCGGGGTGCGGATCAGAGCCGCGCGCCGGCCAGATGGGCGACCTGCGCGCCGACCTCGTAATAGGCCTCGCGCAGGGTGCGCCGTGGTGCGGGCAAAGGGTCGGTGACGGGCAGCGGCAGGTCGGCCTCGCCGATCTCGCCGAGAAGAAGCCGGGCGAGGCAGCGGCCGAACACGGTGCCCGGCGCGATGCCGCGCCCGTTGTAGCCGCTGAAGGCGACGACGTCGCGCCCCAGCCGGTGGAAGCGCGGCAGGCTGTTCCCGGTCATGCCGATCTGGCCGTACCACCGGTATTCGAAGTCGACGCCCGCGATCTGCGGGAAGAGCCGCGCCAGCGCCCGGCGTCCCCAGTCCCGGTGCACCGCCTGACCGCCGCCGCGAAGGGCGCCGACCGAGCCGAACACGAGCCGGCTTGCCTGGTCGAAGCGGAACGAGGAGAGGATCTCCCTCGTGTCCCAGGCGCCTTGGCGCTCGGGCAGGATCGAGTGCCGCACATTGTCGCCGAGCGGCGGTGTCGCCATGTTGAAATAGGGCAGATGCACCTGCTCGCCGCGGATCTCCGGAAAGACGCCCTTGGCATAGGCGTCGGTCGCCACCACGACGGACTTGGCGCGCACCGCGCCGTTCGGCGTCGCGAGGCGCCATAGCGCCCCCTCGTCGGTGGCCGAGACCACGGGGCTCGCGGTGAAGATGTCGGCGCCCGCCGCGATCGCCGCGCGCGCAAGGCCCCGGACATAGGCGAGCGGCTGGATCGTGCCGGCGCGTTCGTCGAGAAGCGCGCCGGCATAGGCCGTGGTGCCGACCTTGGCCGCGGTCTCGGCGGCATCGAGGAGGCGCACCGGCGCACCCCGCGCCTTCCACTGGCGCTCGCGCTCCCGCACCTCGTCGAGGCCCTTCGGCCCGACCGCGCAGTGCAGCGTGCCCTGCCGTTCGGCCTCGCAGGGGATGGCATGCCGCTCGACGAGCTCGAACACGACGCGCGGGGCCTCGCCGAGAAGCTGCAGCAGCCGCTCGCCGTGCACGTCCCCGAGTTCGCCGGGCAGGTCGTCCGGCATCACCCACATGCCGGCATTGACGAGGCCGACATTGCGGCCCGAGCCGCCGAAGCCGATCTCCTCGGCCTCGAGCACCGCGACGCTCGCCCCGCCCTCAGCCAGATGGAGCGCCGCCGAACAGCCGGTGAAGCCGCCGCCGATCACCGCGACGTCGACCACCCGCTCGTCCGCCAGCGCATGCGTCGCCGGCGCCGGCGGGGCGGAGGCCTCCCAGAGGCCGTGACTGCGTGGGTCGTTCTTCATAGATCAGGCCGCGTCGGGCCGACGGGTGCGGCGCAGCGCCTCGCGCACCGCCTCGATCGAGCGCGCCTGCGCCTCCTCGTAGACCTCGAATTCGTCGCGGACCTTGGCCCCGAGGGCTTCCACGAAGGCGCCCCGGCTCGCGTGGCCCGCGTAGCTGCGCTGTTCCTGCCCGCCGAGGTTCGACTGAAAGATGCCCGCCGCCGAAACCGGCAGGAAGTCCTCGTAGACGATTGGGTAGGCCTCGACATCGCCGCTCGCGATCAGCGCCTCGAGCGACAGGCTGTCGAGCGCCGTCGGCGCCCCTCCGCCGCTCTTGTCCGTCGGAACATAGCGGTAGTAGCCGAGCTCCTCGCGGCGCAGCGTCTCGTGATCGTCCGGGAAGTCCGCAAAGACCGCGGCGAGGCGCGCGGCGTAGTCGGCGCCCGCATTGCCCTGCCCGCCCGCGTCGCGAACGCGCGCCAGAAGCTCGTCGTAGAGCGCGCGGCCCTTGCGCGTCAACGCCAGCCCGCGCTGCTCGATCTCGCCGAAGCGGGCCGTATGGGTGCCGGCCTGCGCGCCGTCCGCGCCGCGAAAGAGGATCGGCTCCTCCAGCGCCTTGAAGCTCGTCTGGCGCAGGAGGATCGGGCAGCGGCGCGTCGGCGGGCCCTCGATCACGTCCTTGGCCGCGATGCTGCGCGCGGGCATGGCGGCCTGCACGGCGTCGATGTCCAGCGTGCGCGGCGTCAGGTGGTTGATGTGCGGGCCTCGGAAACAGACGACGTCGGCGATCAGCCGGTGCACCTTGGACAGGCGCTGGTAGGTGCCCTCGTCCACCGTCGCCTCGCGGTGCCAGCGGAAGGTCTCGACCGCCTCGCGCACGAAATCCTCGGCCTCGCCGTTCGTGAGCCCGCCCGCCGTCTCGAAGCGCTCGATCAGCGCCAGCGCGCCCGGCGTGAAGATGCGCCGGCGCGACAGGATCGCGGCCGCCTCCTCCCGAAGGGCCTCGTCCTCGATGAGTTCGAGCCGCAGCAGCGAGGTGAAGACGCGGAACGGATTGCGGGCGAGGTTCTCCTCGCGGACCGGGCGGAACGCGGTGGAATGGACCGGCACGCCCGCGACCGACAGGTCGTAGTAGCCGACCGGCTCCATGCCCATGACCGCGAACAGCCGGCGCATCGTGGAAAGCTCCTCGGCCGTGCCGAGGCGGATCGCGCCGTGGCGCTCCAGATCGATGCGCTCGAGATCGTCGGTCCGCTCGAGATCGGCCTTCAGCGCCGGGTCGGCGACCAGCGTCGCCGCGTTGACGTCCGCGACGAGCTCCATCAGCGTGCCGTACTGCGGCACCTCGGCGCGGTACATCTCCGACATGGTCCGGGAAAAGCGGGTGCGGATGTGGTCGGGCGTGACGAAAGCGGCGTCGCTCACAATCTGATCCTTTCCGGGTCCGGCGCACGGCGTCGCGGCGGGCTCGCGTGCCGTTTGCAATTCCCCACTCTTGGCTCCGGCGGAGGCGTTTCTCAAGCGATGTTAGCACATGACGTCATTCCGCCGGGGAATGACGTCGGCAGCGGTTTCAGGCAGGTCACGCGAAGGGGACTGGATCGGCGGCGGCTGTCGCGGCACCTTGGCGCCTTGCGGCAGGCACGCGATTCCCCTGCCCCGCGACCGCATGGTTTTCCCGACCGGGCGCGAAAGGCCTCGATGCAGATACGCCATCTCCGCTATTTCGTGACGCTGGCCCGCCTCGGACATTTCCGGCGCGCGGCGGAAAGCTGCGGCGTGACGCAGCCGACGCTGTCCGCCGGCATCGCCTCGCTCGAGACCGCGCTCGGCGTCGAGCTCGTGCGCCGCGACCGTCGCTTCGTCGGGCTGACGGCCGAGGGCGAGGCCGCCCTTCCCTGGGCACAGCAGATGCTGGCCGACTGCGACGGCATGCTGCGCGCGGCCGGCAAGCCCGGCATCGGCCTGACCGGGCGGCTGCGGCTCGGCGTCATCCCTGCCGCGATGCCCGCGGTCGGCGCGATCGCGCCGGTGCTGGCCGCCGATCATCCCGACCTGCAGCTCGTCATCCTGTCGATGACCTCGCGCGAGATCGAGCGCGCGCTCCACGCCCATGACATCGACGGCGGCGTCACCTATCTCGAGAACGAGCCGCTCGGCGGCGTCATCACCTGGACCTTCTACGAGGAGCGCTACCGCTTCGCGACGCCGGCCGACGGCCCTTTCGCCGGGCGGTCGGCGATCTCCTGGGCGGAGGCGGCCGCCGCACCCCTCTGCCTCCTGACGCGCGACATGCAGAACCGTCGCATCCTCGACGCGCAGATGGCGAGTATCGGCATGGATGTGCAGCCGCGCGCAACCACCAATTCCTACACCGCCCTCCTGTCGATGGTGCGCATGGGCGACCTGTCCTCGATCCTGCCGCACAGCCATGCGGGCACGGCCGAGCGCGATCCCGCGATCCGCATTCTTCCCTTCGACGACCCGTCGCCGCCCCAGGCCGTCGGGCTCGTGGTGCTCGACCGCCATCCGATGTCGGCACAGAGCCGCGCGGTCCTGTCCTGCGTGCGCTCCGCCGATTTCCGGCGGCGCGTGGCGGCGCTGCGGGACGACGGCGGCGACCCTCACGAGCCCTTGTGATCGAGTTCGTCTATCATTGATCGTTCCAACAACATTTGACGCGTTCTAAATTGGGCGCAACCCTTTGCAACGACGGGCGAACGGCTGGGAGGCCGCGCCCGCACCTGCATGGGGAGGATCGATGAGTTCTGCAGCCGATGTCGCGCGCCCGCCGGGCGTTGGGTTCCTGGACCGCGAGAACACGGTGGCCAAGGCCGGTTTCAACCGCTGGCTGATCCCGCCCTGCGCGCTCGCGATCCATCTATGCATCGGCATGGCCTACGGATTCTCGGTCTTCTGGCTGCCGCTGTCGCGCGCCATCGGCGTCGCGCAGCCGGTCGCCTGCGAGGGCATGACCCTGATGACGGCCCTCTTCACGACAACGTGCGACTGGCGCGTGTCGGACCTTCTGTGGATGTACACGCTCTTCTTCGTGGTGCTCGGCGGCGCTGCGGCGATCTGGGGCGGCTGGCTAGAGCGGGCGGGTCCGCGCAAGGCCGGCCTCGTCTCGGCCGTCTGCTGGTGCGGCGGCATGGTGATCTCGGCACTCGGCATCTACCTCCACCAGCTCTGGCTGATGTGGCTGGGCTCGGGCGTGATCGGCGGCATCGGCCTCGGTCTCGGCTACATCTCGCCGGTCTCGACCCTCATCAAGTGGTTCCCCGACCGCCGCGGCATGGCGACCGGCATGGCCATCATGGGCTTCGGCGGCGGCGCGATGATCGGCTCGCCCCTGGCCGTGGAACTGATGAAGACCT
>NZ_CAJYIU010000108.1 GCF_913775355.1 uncultured Aureimonas sp. | reverse complement strand
TCACGCTCTCTCAGGCGACCGTCCGCCGCCGCCCGGCTCCTTGGTGCTCACCGTGTCAGGCGAGACCGCAAGCCCGATCGGCGTTCCGGCCGGCGTTCGTCACTCGGTAGAGAGCCACATCAATGCGGTGACATAGCTCTGCCGGACGCTCGCCCTTGCGGGCCCGGGCGATGCTGATGGACACACCGGCTCGAACGCCCGGCTCCTCCCAGGATCGGCTCGCGGACGCGTCTTGCGATCCGGGCCTCCGACCCGGTTGGATCCGGGACGCTCCACATGCCGGCGCGGCCATTTCGTCGAGGCGCGGTCGATCGGATCCGTGCGGGCGCGCTGAGGTCTGCGTCGGCGGTTGCTACCGACCGCCCCTTGCCTCGTCGTAGCAGGACCCGGCCCGCTCGATTTCCGGACCGTAAGCCAGAGCCCACGTGCAGAGGGCTTCGAAGGGCTGCCGCAGCGAATGGCCCAGCGGCGTGATCGCGTACTCCACGCCGATCGGCGCGGTCGGCAGGACGGTCCGCGTCACCAGCCCGTTGCGCTCCAGCCGCTTCAAGGCATCCGCCAGCGCCTTGTGCGTGATGCCGTCGAGCCGGCGCTTGATCTCGTTGAACCGCGCGGGTTTCGGGCAGAGCACGGTGAGGATCATGATCGTCCACTTGTCGGCGATCCGGTCGAGGACGGGCCGGATACGGGCCATGTCGGCCCGCGCCTCCTCCGACAGACGCTCGAGTTCGGTATCGTCACGCATATCTAGGCTCACCAAAGTGCGTTCTTGCGACTAGATAGCCGTCGTATATCTGGATGCCATCGCTGAGCAAGGAGCATGCGAGATGGCAAGAGTCGAGAACAAGACCGCGCTCGTGATCGGGGGCGCCAAGGGTATCGGACTGGCGATCGCCGAGCGCCTGGCGATCGAAGGGGCGACCGTCTTCCTGACCGGGAGACGGGCCGACGAGGTGGAGGCGTCGCCAGGCGGGTGGGCGGGAACGCCCGCGGCGTGGTGGCCGACGCCGGTGCGCCGGAGGACCTGGCGCGCGTCGTCGCGGACGTGACCAAGACCCTGGGACGGATCGATCTCCTCGTCCTGAATGCCGGGCTGTCGGAGCCGGCCATGATCGCGGAGGAGACGACCGAGCACTTCGACCGGCACTTCGCGGTGAACGTGCGCGGCATGATGTTCGGGCTGAAGGCGGCCCTGCCCGCGATGGGCGAGGGCGCATCGGTGGTCCTGATGGGATCGATCGCCGACGCCAAGGGCCTTCCCCCCTACAGCACCTATGCCGCCACGAAGGCGGCGGTTCGATCCTATGCCCGGTCCTGGGCCGCGGAGCTTGCGCCGCGCGGCATCCGCGTCAACGTCGTCGCGCCCGGGCCCACCGACACGGAGATGATGGCGGCCGTGCCGGACGAGGGGCGCGCGGCGCTGATCGCGCCGATCCCGCTGGGCCGCATGGCGCGCCCGGACGAGGTCGCCTCCGCGACGCTGTTCCTCCTCAGCGACGAGGCGAGCTTCGTCACCGGGGCGGAACTTTGCGTCGACGGCGGCATGGCGCAGGTCTGACGCCGCCCGCATGTCGCTTGGCCCCCAACGGGTCCGGGCAGTGTCCGCATCTTGGGGACTTGGCGGGCAGGCGCGGTGAGATGAGCGGCCGACGGGTCGCCTTGTCAGCCGCCCGCCAATCCGAAGACCTTCGAGCAATACGCACCGAGCGCCTCGATCCGATCGGCCGGCCCCCGGAAGGCGATGTGCCCGTCCGGTCGCACCAGCACCATCGCGGGGGAAGACCCGATGCCGTAGGCGGCGTGGGCCTCCCCGTCGAGATCTGACAGGGCGAGCCCATCCCCCGACGTGGCGACGGCTGCGCCGAGCACGAGCCTCGGGCGGACCCAATCCCATGCCCCGAACTCCCCGGCAGCCCGTCGGAGATCGGGAAGCGCATCGCGCTGCCGTCCGTCGAATAGGAGGAGTGCCCAACCGAAGGTGCGGCAGTCCGGGTTGTAGATGTGCTGGAACAGGGTCGTCGACGTGCCGTCGGCCGCGATCACCGGCGCGTCGGGCGCGCGCTCGCCGGGCTTGGGCGCGTCGCGATGCCAGAGGCCGTGCGCCAGGCCGAAGCCATCCTCGTTGAGCGGGCTCGTGGGATAGGCGACGGAGAGCTGCTGAAGATCGTCCGTGCCCTGAAGAAGCGAACCGATGTCGGGCCGGACGGCGGCGGCGACGCTCACCGCCGCATCCTTGAGTTTCCCGCGGTAGACGCTGTTCTGGAACCCTTGCACCTGCTGCCTGTCGAGGCGCCGGTGCTCGCCGCCGCGCTCGGTGTCGTAGGAGTCGAGAAGGACGGGCTCGGCTCGCCCATGGAGCACCGTGGCCAGCCGCCAGGCGAGACCCACCGCATCGTGGAACCCTGCGTTCATGCCCTGGCCGCCAGCCGGGAGCGTCAGGTGCCCGGCGTCGCCGACAAGGAACACGCGGTCCTTGCGATAGTGCGGCGAGACGCCGTGCTGGAAGCGGCTGTGCGTCAGCCAGATGGGATCCGTCAGCGTCAGGGTCTCGTCCTCGGTCACCTCGCGGGCGATCGCCTGCATCTCGTCCAGCGTCGGGTCGCGGTCGGGAAGCCCCGTGTCGTCCGACAGGAAGAACAGCCGGTGGTAGCCGCCCCAGACGGGCAGCACGCCGCAGAAGCCGCGGGGATAGTAGAAGAACCAGAGGTGGTCGTGGTCGGTCGAGCGTCGCCAGGAGAGCTTGGCGTCGAGCTGGCGGTTCATGCAGTCCGGCAGCTTCTCCGGCTCGAAGTCGAGGCCGAGTTCGCGCCGCACGAAGCCCGCGCCGCCGTCGGCCCCGACGAGATAGCGGCAGCGCAGGCTCTCGGGCTCGCCCGTGGCGCTCCCGTCCTCGCCGACGGCGACGATCTCGACCGTCACGCCCTCGTCGTCCTGCCGGAAGCCAACGACCTTGCGTCCGCGCTCCAGCCTGCCGCCCCCGGCCTCGATCCGTTCGCTCAGCGTCGTCTCGATCACGTCCTGGCCGCTGTAGAGAACAGGACCGAAGGGACTGGCGACGTCGGCGATGGCGATCGGATCGACGGGCCGACCGTTCAGGAGCGTGTTCACCTTGGTGATCGCGTAGGCCTTCTGCGCGAGGGCATCGCGGATGCCGATGCTGGCGAGGAGTTCCTGCGGCCGGGCCCAGAGGTTGTTGGCGCGCGAATAGGGTTTCGGCTCGGTCCGGCTCTCGAAGATCCGGAAGGCGACGCCATGGTGGGCGAGCGCGCAGGCCGTGGTGAGGCCGATCGGGCCACCGCCCATGACGATGACATCGGTGTCGAAACGGTCGGACTGGATCGAGGGCATGGAAAATCCTTCGCTGGACGCGTCTGGCAGGGTGAGTTCGTTGGGTTGAGGCGGACGGGGCGACCTACGGAAGCATGTCGCTCATCTCGCGCAGGACCGAGATGGCGACGGCGAGCCGTTCGGCGCCGATGCGATCGAGGATCGTCCGGTCGAGCGGAGCGACCGCCTCCTCGGCGGCCGACAGAGCCCGGCGTCCGGCTTCGGTGAGGACGACGAGCTTGGCGCGCTGGTGGTGCGGGTTGGGCTGGAAGTTGACGAGCCCACGCTTCGCGAGAAGGTCGACCACCCGCTGAACGCCCTGGCGGGTCAGGCCCATGTTGCGGGCGATGTGGGCGACCGGAAGCGGCGTCGGCGCATAGCCCAGCGCGCCCAGCACCTGCCACCAGGATGTGCTGAGCCCGATCGGGCCGACAAGGGCGTTGCCCGTGTCGACGAGACGTCCGTTGGCCTCGAAGACGGCGATCGACAATGTGCGGACGAGATGGTGATCTTCAGCTTCTGTCACGACGCAGCCTGCGGTCAATACGGCAACAAGCTGTCAAACCAGTTGCATGGTCATTGGTTCCGTCGTCCGTGATCGTCAGCCCGGTCGCGGCGTGCCGGGACCTGTACTCTTCCAGCACCTGGGTTCGTGGAGCCACCACCCCCGTCGTCGCGCCGGCGGGATGCTCGGGACACCTCCGGTTATTGACAATTACAATCTGAAGTAATGATGATGGCTTGCTGCGGCGTTCGGGGGCTACGAATGCGAAACATGCTCAGCCTCTTCTACCTGGTCATGGACCACGACCCCAACCTCGTGTTCGTCAAGGACGAGCAGGGCCACATCGTCTACGCCAACCGGGCGTTCCTCGAGCTCTATGCGCCCGAGGCCCGGGCCTCGATCCTCGGAACCACGACGGTGGAGGCGTTCAGTCCCGAGGAGGCGGCCGTCTGGCTCGCCGGGGACCGCCGGGCCATGGCCACGGGCTCGTCGGAAGCGGTGGAGGAGATCTTCGACTATCTCGGAAGACGTCGCGTCCTCCTGACGCGGAAGATCGCGTTCCATACCGCCGACGGCGAGCCGCGGCTCCTTGGCATCAGCACCGACGTCACGACGCTCAAGGGGCGCGAGAGGTCGCTGGTCGAGGCAAACGACAGTCTCTCCCAGTTCGCGGCGTTCGCCGCGCATGACCTGCGCTCGCCGCTCGCAAGCATCGCCACCGCCATAGACACGGTCATGTGCGACGCCGACACGTCACTCGGAGCAAGGGCGAAGCAGGTGCTGGGGCTTGCTCGAGAGAGTGCGTCCGGTCTCTCCCAGCAGGTCACGACGCTGCTCGCATCCGCGCTGGCCAGCGACGTCGGCGAACTGGAACTCAGGGCAACGGACCTCAACCTCCTGCTGGAGGAGGTCCGGTTCAACCTGTCGTCCCTGATCGACAGGCATGGGGCCACCATCACTTGGGCCCGGTTGCCAAGTCTTCAGGTCGAGCGCAACCTGTTCCGGCAGTTGTTGCAGAACCTCGTCGAGAACGCGGTCCGTCACCGCTCCGACGAGCGGTCCCCGCGCGTCACGGTCCGCCACCTCCCGGCGGAGGACGCGGACGTCATCGTCGTCGAGGACAACGGAATCGGCATATCGGCCGCCGACGCGATCCGGGTGTTCGAGGCGTTCGAGAGAGGTTCCGAAGCCGGGGACGGCACGGGTCTGGGCCTTGCGCTCTGCCGTCGGGTCGTCGGGCTGCACGCGGGATCCATCGGGTTCGATACCACCTACGCGGAAGGATGCCGCACCCTGGTGACGATCCCCCGACAGCCGGCCTGGTCGGCATGGGCCGCCTGACCCCTTCCGACCGAGGTCGATCCGCTTTCAGGCTCGCGACACGTGTGATCGCGGCTGGTTCTCGAGTTCAGGTCCAACCCGTAACGTTCCGGTGGCTCACCGGCTTCGGAGCGACCGTCGGCCATACCGCGGAAACGCTCGGGCGTCCTCGCGGCCGTGCCGACGGCGCGAATGTCGGGACGGCCGCGTCCACGGCCGGATCGCAGCGCGTCGTGGGGCACCTTCTCCGTTCAGAACCCAAGAGTCGGCATTTCGCGGGATCCGATTGAGACACCGACCCCGTTGGAGTCGGTGTTCTGAGCCTCGCTACACCCATTGTAGCGGCACCCACTTCCCCGACTCGGGCGATCGACGACCCCCCTGTAAAACATAGTGTTCGGCTGCCCAATGCGACATGGTTACCGACTCTCGTGGCGGAGAAGTCCGACTCTAGCGCTGCCGGATGCGAAGAAGTCTGACTCTGCCGTTCGTGGATGTCCTCGAACAGTCGAGGGCGAACGAAGTCGCATCGCGGACCCGATCATTCGCTGAAGACAAAGGCACGGCGTGGGGACGCAGCCCCGGCCCATGGGACAGTTAGAAGTTCAATCGGTGCCGCTTGGCAGCACGGGATCGATCTCCTCCTGCTCCAGGGTGCGGTGGTCTGCTCCTGCCAGGTAGTCCACCAGGTCGGCGATGCCGGATCCGAGAGCGGCACCGATCTCGAGCCTCCCGTTGGGTTTGCCGGGAACCCCGAGGCGTTCCGCAAGCTCCCGCGACATCAAATGGGGAAGCAGGGCGCGACGCACGGCCCGTTCGATCGTGCGGAAGATCCAGGTCCCGTCGACATCGATGTCGGACCAATGGAAGAACGGCACCTCCGGCGGAAGCGCAGAACCGAGGGAGGTCAGCGCGGCCTGCGTCGAGCGCGACGGGTAGCCGCCGACATAGAGCGTGACGCCACTGCGACCGGGATCGGCCTCGAGCACGTGCCTGTTGAAGCTGGCGAAGTTCTCAATGGTCAGGACGTACTCGGGCGGACGCTTGAAGTCGATCCGCGCAGCGGTCTCCGGCGGGATGCCGATGTAGGGCAACCCGCCACCGATGTCCCCGCCCCCGACCTGGAAGGTGCCGGCGATCAGGAGGGGCGGACCGAACCGCTCGACCCCGAGGAGCGCCAGCGCGACTCGCGGAGGAATGCCGGATGGCAGATCGACAACCGTCCGGAGCAGCCTGAGGACCAGCGCCTCCGACTCCTCCAGTGACTTGCTGTGTCCGGCGACGCGCTTGGAGAACGTCCGGTAGTCGAGCCCGACATGCCTGTCCTCGACGACGGCCTGGGCGAGACGGAGCGCGACGCGCATGGAGAGCGCGTCCCCGGCCGACACGCCGTGCCAGGAGCGTCCCTTCGACCATGACGCGGCGGCGGACAGGCAGGCATCCCGAAGCGCCGGGTGCAGTTCCAATCCCGCGATCATGTCGCGGTGGGTCCTTTCGGCGACCCCGATCGATTGCTCCCGGCCCAAGTGACGTGCGAGCGCGTCGGCGTCCGCGAGCCGGACCAGCTTCAGCTCGTCCCTCCACCGCCCCGTCCCCCTCACCAGCGCCACGGCCCCCGCCGCCTCGGCCACGTGCAGCCGGCGCTCGAACGAATCCTTGGCGGTGACGTCGGAGAACGCGCCGCGGTCCGGATAGGCCACGGGGGACGCGACGCCGCGCTCGCTCCGGTCGAGCAGGTCGTGGAGCAGGACCGCCGCGTCGACGAACCGCCTCGCCACGTCCTATTCCGCCGCTATCAGAGCCGCGACCTCTCGGTCGCTGAGGTTCTCCGGGTTGATCGCCAAGAGCGCGTCGCGAGCCTTCGGCTTGATCCGCACGACGTCCGTCGTCGACTGCTCGCCGATGCGATCGACCTCGACGAGGGTCTCCATGTAGCCCATCAAGGCGGCCTTCTTCTCCAGTGGCGCCGCGATCACCACCTGGAGCCCAAGACGACCATAGAAGGCCATCATCGCCCGCTGATTCTTGCCGTCCATCTTCGAGAACGCCTCGTCGAAGAGCGCGGGTGCCATGCCCTTCGGCTGACCGCGCGCCTCCCCGCCGCTCCCGTAGACCGAAGCCAGGGACGCGCCGATCGCGACGTACAGGGGCACCTGCTGCTCTGCTCCCGAACCCGTGGCCCGGCGCGTCTCCCATCGGGTCCGCGCCTTGGTATCGAGATCCTGCATCTGGATCTCGAACGAATGGAAGTTGCGGTAGTCCTCGAAGGCCGTGAAGTCCTTGTCGGGATCCTCCAGCAGCCGCTCGACGGCCCTGATGGACTCGATGTGCGGATAGTCGTCTGGCACGTCGGCGCGGAACAGCATGTCCAGGGCATCGTCGGAAAGTTTTCCGATCTCGATGATCTTCAGGATGGGCTGGAACTCCGCTTCCGCCGTCCTGTGGAAGGAGTAGATCTCGTTGTGGAACGGATGGTCTCGCAGGCTCCGGTTCAACGCCTCGATGTCGCGTTCCATCTTCGAGACGCGTGCGGTGAGCGCGTTCACGAACTCGCCACGGAAGAGGACGGATGCCCGTTCGGCCGCCTCGCGCGCCTGCGCCTCGTACCTTCGGAGCTCGTTCCCCTCGATGTCCTCGATGAGGACGTCCATCCACGGCCGGACGTCGCCGACGAGGTCGCTCTCCGGCCCGACCTGCGAGCTGGGTCCGAAGTCCGCGAAGTAGCCGCGCAGCGCCCCGCGCGCGTCGAGCTCTGCCCTGTGGCGGCGCTCACCGGCAGCCTTCGCCGCGTCCGCGCCGAGCTTTTCCATGCGGGCGTGGAGCTCCGCCCCTGCCTTGCCCGCCTCCGCAGTGGCAGCGGATGCAGCCGGCCTGAGGCTGCCCGAGGGATCGAGGCGGTCCCTGTAGCTCTGGCGGCCCTTGAGATACGGGAACTGCGCCCGCTCGGGCAGGTACGCGCGCCTGGCGATCTTGAGTGCCATCGACGAGCCTTCCTGACCCTCGCCGCCGGCGAGCGCGCGCTGGGCAACCTCGGCGGCGATGCGGTGCCTCTGGGCCCTCTTGTCGATGCTCTCAACTTCTTCCTGCTTGCGGCGGAGGAGGTCGCGTTGCGCCTCGAGCCTTCCGCCCAAGCCCTCGTCGCCCTGGCGATCGATCGCCTCAATGCTCGCCTCAATTTCGCGTCGCTCCCCGTCAGCGGTCCGAAGGTCGTCCACGAGGGTGGACAGCCGTGCACCGCCGTCCTCGGAGAGCACCAGAAGCGCACGGAGGACGCGATCGATCCCCTGTTCCTCATGGCGGGCATCGTTCAGGCGGACGGCGCCGTCCGCCAGTTCGTCCCGCATGCGCTCCGCCGCCTCCGCACGCGCGCCGCGTCCCAGCTTGTGGTCCGTCGCGGGAACGGTTCGGTGGCTCCGGACGAGACCGTCGTCGTACAGGCCGTCGGGCATCAACGCGCGCCCCGGCATCTCGAACGCCGCCATGGTCAGGGCCAAGCGGACATTCCCGTGACGCCGTTGCAGGAAGGCGAGCGCGTCCGGATGATCGGTCGCAAAGACGCTCGGAAACGTGCCGGGCCTGGGTCGTTCCCGATGGTCCTCCAGCTTGTTCAGGCTCACGAGAGAGGCGCCCCTGAACTCGCGGCGGCCCTCGCGGAACAGGGCCGTCGCCTCACCGATCCTGTTCCTCGCGACGAACACGGCCTCCCGGTCACGCCCGAGCAATGCCTCGACGGCGGGGAGCCATTGCGGGTCCGACACCTCCACGAGGTCGCAAAGGGGCCACGCCTCCATGCCGGCCGCCTCCAGCCGTCGGAGGAGGTCTTTGGTCGGCTGGGCCAGGTGCCCGCCGGGCCGCGCGCCTCCCGCATCCTCCAAGGCCGTCCGGAGCCGACGGATCTCGGCCTCCAGACCCACGACGAGCGCGGACAACTCACGCCGCCGTCCCTCCAGCCGAGCCGTCGCGACGGCTGCGACGGCGGCGAACGGCGCCTCCGCACCGCGCAGCGCGTCCACGTCCACCACGGCGGGATCGGTCGCGGCCAAGCCGCAGAACTCCTGCACGCCCGGCCCCATCGCGACCGCTCCCGGCGCGATCACCGCCGCGGCTGCGCGAAGCCGCTGAATGGCGGCAGCAAGTCCCGCCTTGCGCTCCCCGACCTGCCTCAGGGCCTGCGTCCACTGCGCGCGTCCGGTCTTGGCCTCCCTTGTGGCGATCGCTGCCCTGAGACGCTCGATCTCCGCCCTGGCCTCGCCGACCGTCTCCAGCGCGTACCCACGGTCCTCGCTCTCGGCATCCGCCTGCCTGCGGGCATCCGCCAGTTCGTGGAGCAGCCCCCGGTTGGCGGCGCGTGCGGAGAGCCATCGACCGCGCCGGGCGGTCCAGTTGCCGAGAGCCGCCCGGTCGCGGGCGTCCAGATAGGCGTCGATGTAGGTGCGCAGGTCCTTCAGGGCATCGAGCTTCCGGCGCATGGTCTCGATCGTCGCGTTCACCCCTCGGTACGTCTCGATGGACTGGCGCAGGTCTCCGATGCGGATCGGGTTCTCCTCGAGGATGAAGCGGCGGACGAACTCGGTCGCCGAGTATCCCTGGTTGAGGGACATGGCGTTCACGACGGCCTTGAGCATCGCCGCCACGCTCTGCTCGGCGCTGGGCAAGCCGGGCACGAGGCGGCGCATGTACTCGCGCACGAAGTCGGTCGCGCGGTCGCGATGGTTCACGATGGAGGCGGCGCCGAGTTCCGAAACGATCCTGGCCTTCACCTCGTCCCACTGAGACACGTAGCGGCTACCGTCCCGCCGCTCCGTGAAGTCCGCCGTCGTGAGCACCTTCCCCGTCACGACGAAGCGGCCGAGCACCGTTTCGGTCGTGTCCGTGCCCCGCGCCTCGAGCGCGAGCCCGATCGTGACGGGCCGGCGGATGCCGTCGGGATCCACGAACCCGAGCGACACGTAGGTGAGGGAGTCCTGTCGGCGCGTCTCGCCGTCCCCGAGGGTACCAAGGCAGTAGCCGAACACCGAGCGCTTCGACGAGGAGCGCCCGCGCCCGGATTCGCCCGCCACCGCGTTCAGGCGCATGTAGGTGCGGCTGGCGCCCGTCAGAACCGCTTGGACCATGTCGAGGATGGTCGATTTGCCTGAGCGGTTCTCGCCGAGGATGCCGAAGTTGCCCGCCACCTCGACGTCCTCCGCGTCGAAGAGGTGCCAGTTCACCATGGTGAGGTGCCGAAGTTCCATCACGCCTCTCCCGTGTCTTCCATGCCGCCCGAGCCTGACGGCTCCGCGGGCCGTCCCGGCCGGACGGATGCCTCCTCCGACCTGACGTAGCCCTCCAGGCGCAGCAGGGCGTCGGCCCCTGTGAGGAGCTTCACCATCGGGCGGATTTCGACCTCGCGGTCCTGCTGGTCGCGGTCGAGTTCGCCGAGCGACACGACGTTGCGCTGCGCCAGCTCGCGAAGGATCTCGGTGAACCTGACGGGCGTGATTGCCGCCTTGCCGGCTCCCTGCACGATGTCGCGGTACCGCTCGTAGAGGGCGTTGGCCGTGGTCAGGGAGGTTGCCCGGTCGAGGAGGTTGCCGACGTCGGCGTCCTCCTGCCAGTGGCTGCCGAGCACCAGCACCACGACGGTCTCGTCCAGCTTCAGCTTGGGGACCGAACCGGAATCGTCGTCATCGAGGACGATCCCGACCCACTGCTCCTCCGCATTGCGCAGGACCCGGTAGCCAAGGCTGTCGAACAGGCCGTCGGCAACGCGGCGGAAGCGGTTGTCGACCAGTGTGTTGTAGACCGTCGCGACGCCCCGGTCGCCGGAATAGGCGAACTGGTTGCGGATCAGGTAGCGGCACGCCTTCCTGAGGTCCGCCCCCTTCTCCGCGCCGTACCGCGCTTCGATATCCTCGAATTCGCCCAGCATCTCAGTTGCCCCCAAGGATTCGATCGCGCCGCCGGCGGATCGCGAAGTTGCCGCACGTCAGCCAGTCGCTGTCGTGCGGCGCGCCGTCAGCGAGGCTTGCGAACTCGAAGGACCGGGCTAGCTCATCCGGCACGTTGCCGGTCATCGCGTATCGGCGGGCCGCGTCGAACGCGAGGAACTCGTCGACGTCGGCGATCTCCAGGAACCGGGACTCGGTCGCGTGGTCGGGCGCGAGGTGGCGCTCGAGGAAGGCGCCTACCCGTTCCGGCGAGGGCTGGATGCGATCGAGATAGTCCGCGCGCATGCGCTTGCGGAACTCGTGCAGGGGGTCGCGGGGCCGATCGGCAATCGCCTTTGCCTCTACGGACTGGCGGGCGACCTTGACGGGCGCGAGGAGCTTGTCGGACCAGGGCACGGTACGGTCCTCGACCCCGAACGGGACCGTCGCCGTCGCGTAGCGCCCGGGATCGGCGGCCAGAAGCGGCTCGAGGCGCGCCACGAGGACGCGCGCCCGCGAGGCGAGTCCCCGCTCCCCCTGTTCGGCGTACTTCACCGTGTTCCGGAGTCGCTGCTCCAGCGCCCGGCGGAACTGGGCGATGCGCTCGAACATCTCGCCGATCGTCTCGAATGTCGCCTCGATGGAGAGGAGGTCGCCCTCGGCCTCGATCCGCGCGGCGTCGACGGAGTTGGCGACCCCGATGTCCACGTAACCGGCGGCGATCGCCCCGAGGAGTTCCTCCGTGTAGGAGATCCGCCGGGCGGTCGACACGATCTGGTCACGGAAGCGGTAGGGATGGTTGAAGGTCAGGATGGCCTGGAAGTCCTTCAGGACCAGCTCGCCGATGAACTCCTCGAAGTAGGTCTCCATCTTGCTGCGCAGGCTGTCGGACTCGAGGAGCGTCTTCCTGATGCGCCTGAGGTCGGACAGGATCGCCCTCAGCGTGCGCACGAAGCCGTCCGCGTTGACCCGCGCCTCCCGGAGCGCATGGACGGCCGACGATCGCGCGCGCTCGCCGTCGGAGGCCGACAGGCGCTCCACGAGCTCAAGGCTGGTCTTGATGTGCACGACGAGGCCGCCGAAGCGCTGCGACACGTCGGACTTGAGGCTCGACAGGCGCTGGACGACGAGGAGCGCGCCCATCGGCATGTCCACGGTGACGCGGATGCCGTACTCCTCCTCCTCGAGCCAGCCGGTGCGCACGAGTCCTTGGTATACCTGCGCCGCAGCCTTCAGCGCCCTGTCGCCCGTCTCCCTGGCCGGGCCGGCGAACCGGAGCCGCCTGCGCCCTTTGGAGACGACCTCCGGCAATCCCTCCACGGGGTCGTCGCCGTCGGCGAGCAGCTCCGGCCGCTTGGCGAGGAGGTCGTAGACCGCGTGCGTGATCTCCTGCGGCGTCGGGAAGGAGGTGCCGGAGGAGAAGAAGCGCTCGTGGACCTCGAGCAGGGCGGCCTCGTAGAGGAACCGATGCTTGCGCGAGAAGATCAGGAACGCGTCGTCGGAGAGGTAGCGGAACAGGGTCACTGACGCCCGCCCGGCGGTGCGCCGACGGCCGCGGCACGCCGCCCCTGTCCTATCGAATCCTTCACCCTGTTCCCCCGAAAGGATGCTTTACGTTATTGTTCTTCCTGCCGGGAAGGAACGCAATCCTTACGGGTGGCCGAAACCTGTGGGTTCCGAGCGACGCCCGGACGGCCTAGCGGCGGAGGTCGGACGCCTCAGGGGACGCGGCCGGGTCAGATCCCGCTGAGGAAGTTCACGTCGAGCACTTGGCTCTCATGAAGGTCCCGCGCCGTGAGCTGGTCGAGTGTGCCGATCCTGAACCGCCCCTCGGCCCAAGAGTACCTCTCCGGTAAGACGATCGCGTCGAGCTGCGCCTTCAGCTCTGCGCCCATCTCCTTGTCGTTGGCCGGGAGGTCGCCGTCCTCCAGGACGACGTAAAGCAGCACCCGGACTGCTTCCGCCTCCCAATGCGGGTACGCGGCGACGCGGAGCATCCTGACCGAGCGGTAGACGCGCCCGGTCTCCGAATCCTTGTCGTGCTTCGACAGGATCCGACTCCGCCACTTCGAGATTGCGCGCACGAAGGGGTCGGGGTACGCGAAGCGGCCGTGCTTGCGCTCGAGAGCGCTTCCGAACCCGGCCCTCCCCTCGTCGGTCCCAAACCCCTCTAGCCGCTCCCAGGTCCGGACGACGGCCTTCTCGACCGCCATCATCCGACCGAGGTCAACGACCACGTCCGGCGTGGGCGGGTTGTCGAGGACGGCGCAAACGGGCGACCGTCCGGCCGCCGCCTCCTTCAGCAACTTCTCCGACGCCTGCACGAGGGGAGCGGCGATGACGCTATCCTTGCCCTCCCCGGCGTTGACGATGTCGCACGTCTGGGTGACGACGGCGACGCCGACGACCTCGCGGAACAGGAGGTCGGGGCTTCCGTCCGCCGCAAGGACGATGGTCGGGAAGTCGCGGACCCCAAGCGTGTAGTCGCCCTGCCGCCAGCTCTCGAGCGGGTCGCGGTCGTCTTCCGCCTCCGCTACCTCGACCATGCCGTCTGCCATGCCCGTCACCTCTTCGGGAAGGGCACCCGCCTCGTCTCGCGCCCGCGGACGAGGGTAGCGTCGCCGGCAGGTTCACTGGAAGAGGCACGCACGACGGCTTCGAGCCAACCACCCGGCTCCTCGCCACGAAGCGGCGTTCGGGAGCGGTCGATGCGCAGCGGCTCGGACCGGCCTGCCCCCTTGCCGGCCGCCTGCGCCAGCTCCTCGAAGCGTCCGTCGCGGAGCATGTCGAGGCCCGTCGCGCCGGCGGCGACGGGCGCCAGCAGGAGGTTCGCGTTCTCGCGCGCCGAACCGCGATCGACGTGCCGGAGGACGGCGAGCACGCGGCCGAGCCGCTCGCGGTGTGACGGCCTGACGTTGCCGCCGGCCATCCAGTTGTGGATCGAGCGCCGCTGGACGCCCATGACCGTGGCGAGCTGGTCGAAGGTCAGGCCTGACAGCGTGCGTATCTCGCCGATCTCGCCGAAGGCGGGTTCCGCGACGGCGACGGCGTTCTCGCCCGCCGAGTCCGCAGTCCGCGCGACGTGCCCCGGGGAGACGGGCAGCCCGCGCGAGGACGTGTAGCTGACGAGCACGATGCCGTCGGGCAAAGGTGCCGGCGACGTGGACGTGCCCATTCCGTAGCGGCCGACGATCAACGCGCGTGCGGCACCGTCCAGCCTCAGCCAGCCGTCGAGCGGAAGGGAGTTCTCCTTGTCCGCCGTCCAGACATGCGCGGCAACGTCCGTCGGCGGCATGATCTCGATGTTTGGGGCGAACACGGTCAACCTCCGTAGGCTTTGGCGAAATGCTCGGTCGTCGCCCACTTGAAGACGCTGTAGGCGCGAGTCGCAAGAGCATACGCCAGGTCGGACACTTCGTTCCCCGGCACCGGCTTCGGCAACGTGGCATTGTCGGCGTAGACGTCGACGTCGAGGAACCACGAAGGTTCGCCGATCGGGGCGAGCACGTTGACGTCGTACGTGGCGTTGGCCGGGAGCATGCCCCAGCGGGCGGACATCTGCCCCTCCTCCACGGACGCGACCATCTCACTGAACTGGTGCTGGACCGCGGCCATGTCGCCGCCCTTGCCGTACACGCCCAGGAAGGCGGGATCGACCAGCTCGCCCAGGCGGGGCAGGTGCTCGCCGCGCACGAGATCGACGTACCGGACACCGACCCTGTCGAAACCGCCGACCTTCAGGCACTCGTCGGCGGCCTCGGCGATCTCGCCGATGCGGCGCACGAAGTCCTTGCGGTTCGTGTAGACGCGCGTCTCCAGCGAGACGAAGTTCGTCGCGAGGCTGACGCGCCAGACCTCTTCGGCGTCGTAGAACCGCCAGACAGTCTCCTGCCGCATGGTCTGGCCGGCCAGCCCGAGGGTAACGACGGCGACCTGCTCCGGGCGCAGGCTGCGGTATGTCGAACGGATGCGTTCTTGGAAGGGGGCGATGAAGTTCCGGTCGGCGACGGACAGGATCTCCTCGAAGCCGAGCTGCGAGATGACACGCACCAGCGGTGCGTCCTTCAACGGCACCTCCGACGGCACCTTTCCGTAAAACGGCTCCTTGCGATCTTCCATCGTCGGCTCCCCAACTTCGCGACAAGCCTAGCATCCTGTGAAGTAGGGTGTGAAGCAGCTTATGTCGATAGGGTTTATGCGGCGTGAGCGGGGGCCGGACAGGTTCGGTCCTTCACCGCCCGCGCCCGTATCGTCGTCACCAACTGAATCTCAAGGTAATCCGTCGAACGCCACGCATAGGTCCAGCAAGTTGCCGTTCGGACGCGGCCCCATCCTAACGGGCTTCAGATGCCCCTCAAGAACACTTCGGATCACGGCGCACCGGATGCGCGTCGGAACACGCCGCAACGGCAGGGTGATGCGGCCAGGCTCGGGCACCGGCACCAAGCCACGCAGGTCCTCCACGGCGTCGAGCGCGGCCGTGTCGACGTCGCATACTCCGACCGACGGAGCCTGTCGCGGCCCGCGAAGGCTGGGTGTCAGCAGGATGGCGTCGCGCAACGCGACCAGGTCGGATGGTGCCCATGACGATTCGCCGCCGGGGACGAGGAAGGACGTCAGGACCTTCCGCATGATGCCGTCCGCCGGTCCCGGAGGGATGCATACCTCGCCTGCCGGCACCGATTCAGCGATCACCCCGAGGGCCCTGAGCAGGATCACCGCGTCGACGGCGGGCAGGCGCTCGGCAGCACACAGGGCGTCGATCGACAGACATTGCGCCCTCACAGGCCGGACAACCTCCTGGGCCTCTCCGAGGTAGACGGGAAAGCGCTGCGCCAGCCCGTGCGAGCGGGCGTTGTGAAGGACGATCTCGACCAGCGGCTCGACCCTCGGATCAGCGAGCGCATGGCAGGCGTTCTACAGGATCGCTACGCCACCTGTCTTCGTACGCGCCGAGCCCATCAATTCGAGGAGTTCGCCGACCTGGCGAATGGTCGGCAGTGGTTTCGGACAACGCTGTCACCCTGTCTCGACCCCGTCACCGGTGCCGTGTGGCGCATCATGTCGATCTCGCAGAACATCACCGCCGCCAAGCGGCTGCAGGTCGAGATGCAGCAGGCCGCGTTCGAGAATCCCCTGACGGGTCTTCTGAACCGTCGCCGCTTCGACCGGGCCGTGACAACGAACTGCGATCGGGCGGTCTACAGTGGCGAAGCGTTCTCGATGGTGGTGGTGGATCTTGATGACCTCAAGGGCATCAACGATGCGTTCGGCCACCGGGCAGGCGATGAGGCCATCCGATCTGTCGGTCAGACGCGACGAGCTTCCTGCGGAATGGCGAGGATGTGGCCCGAGTAGGAGGCGACGAGTTCTACATTCTCCTTCTGGAACCGACGCGCATCGACCTTGATCGTCGGCTGGACCGGCTTCGCGTACTCGTCGAGAACGGTCTTTACGTTTCCAATCTCGACAAGCCGCTTGGCCTCAGCGCCGGCGGTGCTATCTGGCGCCCAGGGGACGATGCCTACCAGATCTTGGCAGCCGCAGATGCCGAGATGTACGCCGTCAAGACACTCCATAAGCTGACCAACATCACAACATTTCGTTCGGCGTCCCGGATACAGGACGTCGCTTGACGACCCTTCTAGGGCGTTCACTTCGCTTCAATTTGCATCCGGAAGCGGACGTTCAGTCAACGCGGGTCGATCTCTGCCGCCAGTTCGAATTGGGCTCGTGTCGGCACAGGGAATGTAGCAGAACGCCTGAAGCCCAATGTGGCGGCCTTAGGTTCGTGTGCGATCTGACGTTGTCCTTCACGTCGAAGTTCCTGATCGAAGATGCGCCAGAGCCGCATTCCCTTGTTTTCTGCTTCGAAGCTTAAGCCGTCACTGCGCTTTACGTGTTCGGTGTTGTCCGCCGCGTCCTGCCAGAACCGCGCCTCCAACGATCAGGACTGCGGAAAGGCCCATGGCCAAGGTGGCTGGCGCCTGTCCGGTGAGGACGAGCAGGAGCGTCGATACGAGCGGGGCTAGGTAGGACATCGGCGCCAGAAGCGAGATGTCGCCGTGCTTCGTCGCATGGTCCCAAGCGAGAAAGGCAAGACCGGTTGGGCCTATGCCAAGGAACAGAATCGCCAACCACTGCTGCCCGCCCGGCATGACGGTCGTTTCCGTCATCAGGTGCACCGTCGTTCCGGCAAGCATGACTGCACCGCAGATGCCGATCAACATGTCGCTCGGTATATCTGCGAACCGTCGGTTAGCCACCGAATAGCCCGCCCAGATTCCCGCACAGCCGAGAGCGGCGAGATAGCCCAACTGGCTCGTAGCTGTTGCGGCGGTGTCCTGCCGTCCGACGAAGAGGACCGCCACACCAAGAAAACCCAAGGCCGCGCCGCTCAGATGATGCAGCCTCAGTCGCTGGCCTCCAGGCATCCATGCTGCAAACAGCACAATCAACAACGGCCAGAGATAGGCAATCAGACTCGCCCGGGCTGCGGGCACCGTTGCCAACGCGAAGAAGTAAAGAGCGTGGTAGAGGAAGATCGCGACGAAGGCGGTCGCCCAGGGCGCGATCGGTTGCCGCAACCGAGCCAACGCCTCTCGTCCTCGCAGTCCGAGCACGCCCATGCCGCTGGCGAAGGCGACACCGAACGATAGGGCCAACAGCTCGAACGGTGGAATCCCGTTCGCCGCTACGGTCGCCAAGGCAAGCCCAGCCCAGAACCCGATCGCGACCAGCCCGATCGCCGTCGCTCCATGCTTTGTCCAGACACTCATTCACCGAACCCTCTTCAAGCTAGGGATCAGCAGCATGTCCGGTCGGATGGCATCTAGGATCACTCTCCCGAAGTTTGTGCCGATTCTCCCGCGCTGTTGCGAAGAAGGCAGCGGAGCATGGCAGGTGTGACGTCGCGCTCGCGTCGCATGACCCTACCGAGCGCGCTCTGGTCGGCGTGGCCGCTCCGAACGGCGACCTCGGCGATAGACAGGCTTGGGTCGGCGAGCAGTCGCTCTGCCGCATCGAGCCTAAGGGCTATCAGATAGGCGTGCGGCGTCGTTCCGAGTTGCTGAACGAAGGCATCGTGCAAGCGGCTTGGACTGGTGCCGGCGGCGCGCGCGACGTCGCGGACTCTGATGGATTGGGCCAATCGATCCCGCATGAACGCAACGGCACGGTCGACCATCTGCTGGGCTGGGCCGGGCACGACGACGCGCTGCTGCGCGAGGCGCGCAAGGAGCAGTTCCGACCACGCGGTTCGAAGCCGCTGCGTCGTGTCGCCAAGATTTTGAAATGCCGCGTAGTCAACCAACCCGCGGATGTCCGGACCGATCACAAAGAAGGCCGGCAGCGTCTCCATGCCAAACGAGTCGCTTGTCCACGTCGTCGATATATCGAGGACGATACAGGCACTGCCGTTCCGGCCCGCGAAGCTGTGGTCACATCCAGCGGCGATGAACGAGCCGACGCTGCCGGTTATCAATCCCGCTTGGCCGTTTAGCTCCATGTCGAGCCGCCCCTTATACGGCAAGACGATCTGATGAAAAGCGTGGCTATGCTTAATCACCTCGCTCTCATAGCGCCTAAGTTCAAGGGAGATGGTGACCGACATCACCCTTTATACCATGCGCTTGCGCATCGTTGCCATAGGCAACGTGCCGTGAAGCAAAGCTCTAACTCGGAGAAACGATGACTTCTTCCAGCCTCTTTTGTTCGGAACTGGACCGTCCCCTTTCCACCCTTTCCAGACGATCCGGTAAGGCCGCCCTTTGTCTGAAAGCTGATATTCAACTGGCGGATAGCAGGACAACGCCTCCGATGAGGACTGCGCATCCCATGAGACGCCAAGGACCGACAGTCTCGCGCAGGATCAACATTCCCATGAGCGCACCCACCATCATCGACATCTCGCGCATTGGCGCGACGAGGCTGAGCGGAGCGCCCGTCGTGAGAGCAGCGAGAACGAGAATGTAGGAGAGTGGAGACAGGAGGCCGACGCCGATCGCGATCCACCAGAAGCCGCGCATCCGCTCAAGGGCGCGGTTCGGGTTCGCTAGGACCAGCGGCAGGAGCATAAAGAAGCGCAAGAGGTTGGAGAACCAGTCGAGGACGACGGGAGCGATCCCAAGCGCCTTGACCGCGTAGGCGTCGACCACCGTATAGGAAGCGATGAGGCCCCCGGTCGCTGTCCCCCATCGCACGCCAGCCTGACCGCCCGGTCGCTGAAATGCAGCGAAATTGCCCTGTGTAGCGATCAGGCCGATTCCAGCGACAACGAGGACCAGACCCGCGAGGCCGAGACCTGTAGGCATTTCGCCAAGGATCAGGATCGCCCCGATCATTGACAGCATCGGTCCGGTGCCTCGCGCGACCGGATAGATCACAGACAGATCCGCCACCTGATAGCCGCGCTGAAGGCACAGGCTGTAAGCGAGATGGATGATGCCGCTGAGAAGGACGAAGCCGACGCCTTCCGCGGTCCAGACGATCATGCCCTGCGCGAGCAGGTAAAGGACCCACGGCGCATATGCGACGCAGGCGACGAGATTATAGGCGAAGACGAAGATCGGGCCGACCGATGCGGCCCGTTTGGCGAGCAGGTTCCAGCTCGCGTGGATGAAGGATGCAAGGATAACGAGAAGCAGAGAGGCAAGCGTCACTGAGACCCCCTTGAGCGCACCATGCGCCGGTTGATCTCGACGTCTCCTCCCCTGGGTTTTTGCCCCTTGGGTGCAGCCGCAGAACACCCGCGGTCTCTGCAACGCTCGGTCCAGCGACGGCGGAGCCGTCCGGAACCCTAGTTGCCACTCGGTCGATGCAAGGACGTTAACTCGACGACGCGACCGCGATCAAGTTTGTCCGCTTTGCCTCGATCGACGCCGGAAACCTGCCTGTCCGGTTGCCACCCTTTGCGGATCTAAACCGGACCGTCGCCTATCCACCCGTCGAGCTAATCGGCACCTAGCAAGCGGACATCCGAGAGCGGTTCATCCGCTATCGACCTGAGCCAGCCATCAGTGACAGAGACGCGAACGTCTGAAAGCGGACGATCCGCAGACCGCCCCGTCGCCTTCGTTGCAGTCTGTCTTGAGCTGTCTCAGAAAGCGGACGTCGCCGTAGAGCTCAAGTGAAAAGTCGTACGGGACCTTACGTTCGCTGGATTCGACGAACGCGCAGCCTCGCTTCCGTGCTTAATTGAGGGCTACTGAAGATAGCGTTCTGCCAGACGTGCCCACAGGGCCGCTCCGACGGGCAGCGAGGCGTCGGCGAAATCGTACTTTGCGTTGTGCAGCATCGCCGATTTCAAACCGTTACCAAGGCGAAGAAAGGAACCCGGCTTCTTTTCGAGGAAGTAGGCGAAATCCTCGCTTCCTGGAATGAGCGCACAGGTCGAGACCGCTTCGACGCCCACCAGTTCCTCGGCGACCTCGCGGGCGAACGCCGTCTCGGCCTCCGAGTTCACGACCACCGGGTAGCCGTGCTGATAGTCGATCTCGACGCTCGCGCCATAGCCCGCGACGTGGGAAGTCGCGAGTTGCCGGATCCGGGCTTCGAGAAGGGCGCGAATGGCGGGATCGAAGGAGCGGACGCTTAACAGCATGCGCGCGCTGTCGGGAATGACGTTGCTCGCCTCGCCGGCATGGATGGCACCGACCGTCACCACGGCGGTCTGCGTTGGGTCGATGCTGCGCGACACCACGGTCTGGAGCGCCATCACGAGCGAGCAGGCCACCATCACGGGATCGATCGCCAGATGCGGTCGCGAAGCGTGTCCGCCCTTGCCATGGACGGTGATCGCCACGGTATCGCCCGCTGCCATGATCGGGCCGGAGCGCAGGAGGATGTGGCCTTCGGGCGCGCCGGGATGGTTGTGCAGACCAAAGATCGCGTCGCAGGGGAAGCGCTCGAACAATCCGTCGGCGATCATCGCCTGTGCGCCGCTCGGCGCGCCGCCTTCCTCGGCCGGCTGGAACACGAGGTTGAGCGTTCCCGAGAAGCGCCGGGTGCGAGCGAGATGTTCGGCGGCCCCAAGGAGCATCGTGGTGTGCCCGTCATGGCCACAGGCATGCATCTTTCCCGGGGACAGGCTCGCATAGGAGAGACCGGTCGCCTCCGTGATCGGCAGCGCGTCCATGTCGGCCCGGATCGCGACGCTTCGGCCTCCCGATCCGTTGACGAGCCGTGCGACGACGCCGTGCCCCCCGACACCCCGCGTCACCTCGTAACCCCAGCCCTCGAGCTTGTCGGCCACGAAGGCCGCGGTCTGCGCCTCTTCCTGCGACAGCTCGGGATGGGCGTGCAGGTGACGACGCGTCGCCGTCAGAGTCTCGCGGGCGGCCTCGAAATCCTCAAGGCGTGCGTAGTCGCTGGTTCGGGACATGGCTGGCTTTCAGAAGTTGCGCGCCCGGCAGCCGGCCGGGCCGCGTCGATCAGATGAAGCGGCTTAGGAAGGCGCGCGTGCGGGGATGATGCGGGTTGCCGAGAACGTCGTCGGGGCGCCCCTCCTCGACGATATGGCCCCCGTCCATGAACACGACCCGGTCGGCGGCCTCGCGGGCAAAGCCGATCTCGTGAGTCACCACGATCATCGTCATCCCCTGCCCCGCCAGATCCTTCATCGTGGCGAGAACCTCGCCGACGAGTTCGGGGTCCAGCGCGGACGTCGGTTCGTCGAACAGCATCAGGCGTGGCCGGATCGCCAGCGCCCGCGCGATGGCGACGCGCTGCTGCTGACCGCCGGAGAGCTGGGCGGGATAGCTGTCGGCCTTCGCCGACAGGCCCACCCGTTCCAAGAGCTGCCGGGCATGCTCCAGAGCGACGGACCGCTTCTCGCCATGGACGCCGATCGGCGCCTCGACGATGTTCTCGATCGCCGTCATGTGCGGGTACAAATTGAACTGCTGGAACACCATGCCGATCTTGCGGCGCTGGATCGTGGTGGCGCGTTCGGACAGCTTGTCGAGCCGCCCGTTGCGAAAGGCGTAGCCGATCTGCTCGCCGTCGACCTCGATCGATCCCCGGTCAATGGCTTCCAGATGGTTGATGCAGCGCAGGAAGGTCGACTTGCCCGATCCGGAGGGGCCAAGGATGACGACCGTCTCGCCGGGCGCGATGTCGAGGTCGATGCCGCGCAGCACTTCGAGCCGGTCGAAGGCCTTGTGAACATTGCGGGTCCGCACCACCGGCTCGTGGGACGTCTGCAGCAGCGCGCTCATCGGCCGGCCTCCGCGGTGGCGAATGTGGGATCGACCGAGGCCACCGCAGTGGGTGCAGCGGCGGCAGGAGCCGAGCGCCGTACGCCACGAGCGTAGTAGCGCTCAATGTAGCCTTGGCCGACATTGAGGATCGAGGTGATGAAAAGGTACCAGATCACCGCGACCATCAGCATCGGCACAATCTCGAAGGTACGGTTGTAGATCGACTGCACGGAATACAGGAGATCGGCCATCGCGATCACGCTGACGAGCGAGGTCGCCTTGATCATGCTGATGAGCTGGTTGCCGGTGGGCGGCACGATGGAGCGCATGGCCTGGGGGATGATGATCCGGCGCAATGCCCGGCCCTTGGTCATGCCGAATGCTGCGGCTGTCTCGGCCTGCCCCTTGTCCACCGACAGGAGGCCGCCGCGGATGATCTCGGCCATGTAGGCCGCCTCGTTCAGCGCCAGACCCACGATCGCGGCCGTGATCGGCGTGATCACATCGTTCGTGTCCCAGCTCGCGAAGGTCGGTCCGAACGGGATGCCGATCGAGATGGTCGGGAAGAGGGTCGACAGATTGTACCAGAAGATGAGCTGGACGAGCAGCGGCGTGCCGCGGAAGAACCAGATGAAGAGCCCGGCGAGGCCCGAGGCGAGCCGATCGCCCGACATGCGCATCACGGCCAGCACCAGTCCGAGCGCCACGCCGAGCGACATGGCGACGACGGTCAGCCACAGCGTGACGCTGAGGCCCTGCATCACCGTCGGATCGAAGAACCACTGCGCGACCACGGGCCAGCCGAAGTTCTCGTTGCGCGCGACGACCCAGAGCGCGTTGATGCCGATCGCGACGACGACGCCCCACAGCACGACACGGTTCAGGGGAAACGGGCGATGCGCACGGGCGACGTCCCGTTCGGCATCGCTTGGCGGCTTGGCTGGGGAGACGCTCATTTGGGCAGGTCTCCTCCGAGGTTGATCCCGGGCTCGCGGATCATGTTGTTCTGGAGGCCCCACTTCGTCATGATCGCCTTGTAGGTCCCGTCGGCCATCAGCGCCTTGATGCCGTCGAGCAGCACGGGCCCCAGCGGCGATCCTTTCGGCACCACGGCGCCCTGGTAGATGTCCTCGAACCCGTTGGCAGCGCCGACGCCAGCCAGTTCCAACTGGCCGTTCGCCTGTTCCACGAAGTAGGTCAGCGGCGCCTGCGACGAGAAGAAGGCATCCGAACGCTTCGAGCGGACCGCAAGGATCGAGGAGGGCTGGTCCGTGAAGGACTGCACCTCGACCGCGGGCTTGCCGCCCTCTTCGCAGATCCGGCTCTGCGCCTGGATCACGCGTTCCGCCGAGCCGCCCGCCATGACCGCGATACGCTGTCCGCAGGCGGTGTCGAGCGAGACGATGCCCTTGGGATTGCCCTTCTGCACCCCGAAGACGACGTATTCCTGAACCCAATCGACGAAGTCGTTGGCGCCCTGGCGGGTCTTGTAGTCGCCGACCGGACCGAAGGCGAACTGGTAGCGGCCGGAGTTGACGCCGGCGAGGAGCGCCGGAAGTCCGCCCACCGTCGCGTGCTCAATCTCGATGCCGAGCAGCGCGCCCAGCGCGTCGGTCAGATCGGCGCTGGCGCCGGTCATCTCGGTTCCGGTGACGATCTCGTAAGGCGGGAAGGAGCCGTTGTTGACGGAGATCATACGGCCTGCCTGCCGGATCTCTTCCGGGAGGCGCGCCCGTAGCTCCTCGTTGACCGCCGGCTTGGGAATGGCGGTGCCTTCGGCGACGGCGTGTCCGGTCCAGAGGACGGACAACAGGGCGGCCGAAGCGGCGAGCTTGCATGTCATGCGTGAAATTCCTTCTGGCGGGACGGGTATGGCGCTGAGGGCCGCGAGCCGTCGGGTGTGATGGACGTCGGGCAGCGGTTACGCCGCCTGGATGCCGTGCGCGGCGGGGCGATCGCCGAGCGGAAACAGCTCGGACGGCGACAGAAGCCGGGGCAGGATGCCCTGAGCATGAAGCTCGGCGGCGAAATCGGCGATCATCGTCTCGTTGGCGGCAAGCCCGCTGCGGTTCCAGTCCGCCGGAAGGTCGCGCGATACGCGGCCAAGCTCATCGATGATCCAGGGCGTCGTGTCCGCGTACTTCCGGCGCTTGGCAAGCCAGACGCGCTGGGACTCGTCGACCAGATCGCTGAGCTCCTCCGCGATCCAGGGATGCTCGGCCAGAACCTCGGCCTTGACGCCGAGGAGATGCATGCCGGGGACGTATCCGACATCCTTGAAATAGCGCCGTTCCGCCTCCCGGAAATCGGTCACCACCTGCCGAAAGCCGGAGTCGCGAGAGAAAAAGCCGTCGGGCATGAAGGGGGTGAACACGGCGTCGAGTTCGCCTTCGGCTAGGAGCTCCATCATCGGCCGCTCGCCCGGCGCCGCTTCGATGCGGCCGGGACGACCGAAGCCGTCGAGCCGGTCCACCACGGGATGGGCCTCGGTCAGGCGCCCGGCGAACCACCGCGCGTCCTCAACGCCCACCCCCTCGCGGCGCAACGCCGCTCTCGTCCATGTGTTGCCGGAGTCGCGCCAGCCCGTGACGCCGATCCGCCGTCCAGCGAGATCCGCCAACGAATGCAGCGGACTGTCCGCGGTCGTGATGACGCAGCGGTGGCGGAAGCCGCGCATCACGAAGTTCGGCAATCCGACGACGCTGTCGTCGCCCTCGAAACGCAGCTGCGCATAGCGGCTGAACGAGATCTCGGCCGCGTCGTAGTCCGGCGCGCGTCCGAGATGCGAGACCAGCGTTCCCACGCGCTCGACATGCAGGTCGAGGCGGCTGGAGCGCACGTCTCCGAGGGCGAGAGGCGTCAGGTAGTCCCAGTCTCGGACGGCCAGACGAAGGGTAACGGGCATGTTCGGCTCGCTCCGAATTGATCTTGCTTCGGACGCTAAATGTTCAGATAACGGCGTTCAAACCGAATTTAGTACCTGAACATTAATACAAGGCGGATTGATGAGCGACTTGGCATCTGCCTCTTGGTTTGCCGAAAAGATCGGCAACCGAACGACCAAAGGTATCGCGCAGGAGACCCGGTCGCTCATTCGCGTCGGCACGCTGCCAATTGGAACGAAGCTTCCCCCAATCCGCGAACTCGCTTTCGTCCTCGGCGTCAGTCCCGCCACAATCTCCGAAGCGTGGAGCGATCTGCGCCGCCAGAAGGTCATCACCGGCCGCGGTCGCAACGGGACCTTCGTCAGCGGCAACAGCTTCGTCGCCAAGCCGGAGCGCCTCGCGAGCGTCGGCCATTACGGCCGCGACGTTCTCGATCTTTCCCTGGCCAGCCCTGACGTCGCCCTTCTCCCGCCGCTCGGACCGGCGCTCGAGCACGGAGCCCGGGCACAGAATCTCAACAGTTACGAGCGCAGCCGTATCCTTCCCGAACTCGAGGATGCCGTTCGCCGGACCTGGCCCTACGATCCCGGCGCCTTCCTCGTCACGAACGGTGGCTACAACGCGGTCTACACGCTGTTGCATGCGCTGGTGCGGCCGGGGTCGAGCGTCGCGATCGAGGATCCGACCGCCATGCGCCTGCTCGACATCCTCGAGGATCTGGGCGTCGACATCCTGCCGGTTGACTGCGACGCGGAAGGACCAGTTCCGGCCTCGCTAGCGAAGGCCATGGCTCACAAGCCCGCCGCCTTTCTGTTCCAACCCAGCCTCCACTCGGTCACCGGACGGACGGTTGGCGACACAAGGCTTTCGGCGTTGGCTGACGTGCTGGAAGGAAGCGCCGCGTTGATCATCGAGGACGACGGCCTCGGCGACGTTTCGAGTTCCGCTCCGCGGACGCTCGGAACGCGGTTTCCCGATCGGGTGATCCACATCCACTCCTATTCCAAGACGCTGGGTCCCGATCTCCGGCTAGCTGTCCTGTCGAGCTCGGCCTCGATCGTTGAGCAGATCCAGTCCTATCGCTCCTTCAGCTCGGGCTGGACGAGCCGGCTGCTTCAGGGCGCCGTTGCGTGGCTTCTGCGGGATCAGGAGACCGCACCGCTCATCCGTCGGGCGCGGGCGATCTACGGCGAGCGACGCGAAGCGCTGGTCGGCGGTCTTAAGCGGAACGGGTTCCAGATCGAGCCCGGCAGCGGCCTGTGCGCCTGGGTCCCCGTCGCGTCCGAAGCCTTCGCCCTCGTGACCATGGCCGCCCACGGGATTGCCGTGCACCCGGGTTCGAAGTTCTCGGTCGGACCGATGCCGTACGTTCGTGTCTCGACGGCATGTCTCACGGATCGGCACGCCGACGTAATCGAGGCGCTGACAGCTGCGGCTCGACCATGACGCGGCATAACCACGAGCAGGGCCAAGACCGCTGATCGTCGAAGGAGACCGAACGGGAGGCCCGCCCTCTTGTTCGCGATCCAACCCGTTCGCTCGAGGCCTTTCCCGTCGCGGCCGAGAGCCGCTTCGCCGCCGTGTCTGGTCGGTCAGTCCTGGGCCGTCGGACGCACCACGATGCTGCCGATCTCGACGTCGTCCGGTTGATCGATCGCGAAGGCGATCGCACGCGCGATCGCGTCCGGCGAGATGGCGAGCTGCCGCTTCCGCCTGCCGACCTCCTCCCGGACGCCGGCGTCCGTGATCGACGCGTCGACGAACGTGGTGTCGATGAAGCCGGGAGAGACCTCGGTCACCCGCAGACCGGGCACGCACTCCTGGCGCAGCGCCTCGGTCGCCGTGCGTAGGGCGTTCTTGGTCGCAGCATAGACGCCCATAGTGGGGACGATCTTGAGACCAGCGGTGGATACGACGTTCACCAGATGTCCGTTTCGCTGCGCGACGAACAAGGGCAATGCCGCCGCGACGCCGTAGAGCGCGCCCTTCAGGTTCACGTCGATCATCGCGTCCCAGTCCGCGACGCGCAGCGCATCGAAACGCGAGATGGGGCCGATCCCGGCATTGTTGACGATCACATCCAGGCGGCCGAACCGATCCTGGGCGAGCGCGACGAGAGCTTCGAGTTCCGCGCGGCGAGCGACGTCGACGGTCCGATAGACGGCGTTCCCGCCGGCATCCTCGATCTCGCCGGCGACAGCGGCGATCTCGGCCTCGCTGCGGGCCCCGAGAACCAAGTGGGCTCCGCGCGCAGCGAGATGCAGCGCCGTGGCGCGACCGATACCGCGTCCCGCTCCGGTAAGGGCGATGATCTTGTTTTCGATGGTCATGCAGGGGTTCCTAGATTGTCAGGGTTGCAGACTAGGCCCACGTGGCAGGCGTCTCTATGTTCAATTGACTAAATTCTTGTCGCGATCCGCCGAACCGATGCTCGATCCCTTCTCCGATATCGTCTCGCTTCTGGGCACACGAAGCGTCCGGGGCACGAGCCTCGAAGCCTCCGGCGACTGGGCGCTGTCCTTCGACGGTCGGGCGCGACTGAAGTTCGTCGCGGTGACGAGGGGACGATGCTGGCTCGTCCTCCCGGACAGCGCGCCGGAACCGATGGTCGAAGGCGACGTCATCCTCCTCAGCGACACGCGGTATTCGGTGGCGAGCGATCCCCACATCGAGCCGATCGACGGCATGGAGCTCTACGCGGCTCCCGGTCACGATGCCGTTCGTCTCGGCGATGGCCGCGACACGGCCATGGTGGGAGGCGGCAGCGCCTTCGCGAGCGGCTGCGCCCCCTTCGTTCTCGACGCCCTGCCCCGGTTTCTCCGCATCGACCCGACGGCGCCGGCCGCCGCGGCCATCGCAAGGACCCTGACGTCGCTTCAGGCCGAGATCCGGACCGCAGATGTCGGCAGCTCGCTCGTCGCGGAGCGGCTGGCGGAAATCCTCGTCGTCGAGGCCGTTCGCGCCTTTGTCGCGGCAGGTGCCGGAAATGCCGTCGGCTGGATCTCGGCGCTCTCCGACCCACGCCTGGCCAAGGCGATCGGCCTCATGCATGGCGATGTCTCCCGCCGCTGGACGGCACCGATGCTGGCGCGCGAGATCGGCATGTCCCGCTCCGCCTTCACCCAGCGCTTCACGCAGCGCGTCGGTCGACCGCCGATGGACTACCTCACGCTCTGGCGGATGGTCCTCGCCCGGCGCAAGCTGTCATCGGGGTCGAGCGTCGCCACCGTTGCGGCAGCCGTCGGTTACGAGTCCCAGAGCGCCTTCACGCAGGCCTACAAGCGAACCATGGGACGCACGCCGCGCGAGGCCGACTGAGGAGCGGGTGCGATCGGCGACGCCGGCGCGCGCCCCTCGTCCCGGGCCGCACCCTTTCCCGCCGTCGATGCGGTCGATCCGAAAACTCTGTGATGCCGCGCGAACGCCTACCGTCGGCCGCCGCGTTCGCGCACGGTTCCCGGATCAACGGAGGCCGACCATGAACCACCCGATCCGATCCGCCACGCTCGACGCGCTCGCCGAACGCATTCCGGCAGACATGCCGGTTTCCATGCTCAACCTGCTCCGCTTTCGGCCCGGCGGCCGGATACCCTATTTCGAAGACTATGTCGGCGCCTTCCGCGCGATCCTTTCGGACATGCGCATCGAGGGGATCCGCCCGATCTGGATGGGAGATGTCGCGGGGTTCGTGGCGGCGCCCGAGGCCGAGGCCTGGGACGCAGTGCTGATCGTGCGCTATCCGTCGCTCGCGGCCTTCCGCGCCATCGTGGAGAGCGACCGCTATCGCGACGAGGCGCTCCCGCACCGCCTGTCGGCGGTCGAGGAGTGGCGGCTGATCGCGCAGACCGAAATGCCGCGGACCGACTGAGGAGCACGTGCGTCAGTCGATCCGCATCGGAGGCGGATGGCGTCGGAGGAAGGCGATCAGGCTGTCCACCCGCGCAGGCGTCAACCGCGTCTCCCGCCGCAGGATCGAGACAGACATGTCGTCGTCACGCCAGGGTCGAAGGAGTTCCACCATGCGCCCCTCGCGCAACGCTTCGGCCGCGAGGAACAAGGGGGCACGCGCGATCCCGAGCCCGTCGAGCGCGGCTCGCCAGCCTGTCTCGCCGTCGTCGAAGACCGCGGTCGGATCGGGCACCGTACGAACGCGGGCCGCCCTCTCGGGGTCGCGAAAGGTCCAGGCTCTCACCAGGCCATCCTCGCTCGCACGAAAGCCGATGAGGTCGTGTTCCGCAAGGCCCGCCGGTTCGCGTAGCATGGCGCGGCCTTCCAGATAGGTCGGCGCTGCGCAGACCACCCAGGGACAGGTGAACCAAAGGGTCTGGACGTGACCCGGCACGCTGGCGAGCGGCCCAGTGCGGATGGCCAGGTCGACACCGTGCTCGGCAAGGTCGAGCAGTTCGTTGCTCGCGCGCAGGTCGAAGCGGATGTCCGGGTGCAGGCCGCGCAGCGTCGGCAGCAACGGAATCAGACAGTGGCGCATGAAGGCGACGGGAGCGGTCAGGCGCACCGTGCCGCCGGTCCGCCCTCCCGAATGCTCAAGCACCAGCTAGACCTCGGCGAGCGCACGCTCGGCCGTACGCGCAGGCTCGATCAAGGCCAGCCCCTCGTCGGTCGGGGACACCGCATGGGTGGATCGGTGCAGGAGCTTGACGCCGTGAGCGGCTTCGAGGCGCGCCATGGTTTTGGACACCACGGACGCGGAAAGCCCCAGCCGCCGACCCGCCTCGGCGAAGCTTCCCGCCTCGACGATCGCCAGGAAGCACCGCAACTGGAGAAGCGAGGGATCGGCTGGAGGTCGGTGCATCTCTCGATCGATTTCAGCGCGTTGGGGTCCGGCCTCGGGCATCAACCGCCGGCTCGTGACTTGCAGCGTTCCTGCCATGGCGGGCAGCTGCCCGTTCATCAGCGGGAACAACGGACGCGCCGCAGTCGGCATGCCCTCCCGTTCCGCATCATGCCGGCAGCATGGCAGTCGCCCGCAATCCGGGGCTGCGGGCCGTCAGCACGATGTCGCCGCCATGCTGACGTGCGATCGCCCGTGCGATCGCAAGCCCGAGTCCTGCGCCGCCCGTGTCGCGCGAGCGCGAATCCTCCAGCCGGACGAAGGGAGTGAAGACGTCCTCGATCCGATCGATCGGAATGCCGGGCCCGTCGTCCTCAACAAGGATCTCGACGCCCGACGCTGTCGCGACGAGGCGCACCTCGGCATGCCCGGCGTAGCGCACCGCGTTCTCCACGATGTTGCGAACCATCCGCTTCAGGTTCTCGGGGCGGCAGCGATAGGCCACGCGCCCGTCATGCGAGAAATGGACGGACTGGCCGAGTTCGGCGAGGTCCTCGCACACGCTCTCGACCAGCGCCGAGAGGTCGATCGTCCGGGTCGCCTCGTTGGTCGTATCCTGGCGGGCGAGCGAGAGCGTGGCTTCCGTCATCTCCTCGAGTTCTCCGATGCTCGACAGCATCCGGTCCTTCAACTCGGCATCCTCGATGAACTCGGTACGAAGGCGCAGCGTCGTGATTGGCGTGCGCAAGTCGTGGCCGATCGCCGCCAGCATGCGGGTCCTGTCCTCGACGAAACGGTGCAGGCGCTCCTGCATGCGGTTGAAGGCTTCGGCGGTCCGTCGCACGTCGTCCGTTCCGCAGGCTTTCAGCGGCGGGACCGCCTCGCCGCGCCCCAAGGTGTCGGCGGCCTTGGTGAGCTGGCGCAGGGGACCTGCGACGCCATGCAGGATGACCATGGCAACCATCGAAACGAGGATGGCCGTCAGCGCCAGGGCGAGCGGAAGGTGGGTCTTCCAGATGGAGGGCAAGAACTCCTTGTAGAAGGCCGCGTTCAGGGCCTTGCCACCACCGAGTGGAACGATGACTCCCGCCCCGTTGCGCTCGGCATAGTCGAGATACACGGCCCGGGGCGGTAGATCGGTCTGCTGAGGGGATGCCTTGGTCCAGACGGCATCGATCGTCGCGAGCTCCGCATCCCACCCGGCCGGTCGAGACACCACCGCGTCGGCGCCTTCGGATTGGGCGCCGTTCAGGAGCACGCGCAACGGGATCTGGAACCGCTCGGCCGCCTCGTGCACCCAGCTCTGAAGATCGGGGATGGGCTCGCGCGAGATCCAGAAGCGGGTGTACTCGGTCCCGTTGACCCTGGCGATGCTGGCCTGAACCGGGTCGGGGGAGGACTCGATCAGCCGAGCGACCGCGGCGGCGCGACTGGCGAGTTCGGTGCGCGCCGCCGCCTGCATGTCGGCCTGGAACTTGTCCCACGAGATCCAGATCCCGATCGACTGCGATGCGAACAGCGCGATCAGCATCGAGCCGAGAAGCTGGACGCTCAGGCTCCTGCGCCACCAGTGGAGGGCGCGGTTCATGGCGCGGAGACCTCCGGCATGAAGCTGTAGCCGCCACCGCGGTGGGTCTGGATGATCACCGGGTTCTTCGGGTCGGACTCCACCTTGCGGCGGAGGCGGCTGATCTGGTTGTCGATCGCGCGGTCGAACGGGTCGGCCTCGCGGCCGACCGTCAGATCGAGGAGTTGCTCGCGGCTGAGGACGACGCCCGGGCGCTCGATCAGGACCTTGAGCAGGCGGAACTCCGCCGTCGAGAGGGGAACCCCGATCCCGTCTTCGCCCTGCAGTTCGCGCCGGGCCAGATTGAGGATCCAGCGGTCGAACCGCATCGTCCCGGCGCTGCGGGCGGCCGGTTGCGGCGGCAGCTCCCTCACACGGCGAAGGACCGCCTTGATGCGCGCCAGAAGCTCGCGCGGAGAGAATGGCTTCACGAGGTAGTCGTCCGCCCCGAGTTCCAGTCCGACGATGCGGTCGGTCTCGTCGCGGCGCGCGGTCAAGAAGATGATGGGGATGCCGACACCGGTGCGCGACCCGCCCCTCAGCTCGCGGCAGACGGACAGGCCGTCCTCTCCCGGCATCATGATGTCGAGCACGATGAGATCGATGGCACCGCGATTGAGCAGGCGGCGAAGGGAAGGGCCGCTTTCCGCGAGACTGACGCGATAGCCCTGCTGCTGCAGGTATTTGCCGACGAGGTCGCGGATTTCCCGGTGGTCGTCGACGACCGCTATGTGTGGAACGGACTCCATGGACTGCCCCGACTGCTGATTTCCGAGGCCATGCATACTGGAGGTTATGCAGGAAGGCCCGAAGAAAACTGTCGCGTTCTGTGTCAAGCCGGACGGTGGCAGCGGGCTTTGCGACGCCCAAGCGATACAATCCGCGACAATCGCGGACGTTGCCGACACAGCCAGACGACAAGCGACGGTTAACTTGCCTCTCGAAGCGACGAGGCAACTCGCCGCCACCTTCGCAGGATCGCCAATTCTTTGGCTCCTGCCGCAGGTCAAGCAAAGCGATCCGAAGCCGCAGCCCGAGAGGCTTCGAGCTTCCCATCACGTATCGACACGGAGACGAACGCGCCATGACACGCTCGAAAAAACCACGGAACGCCCCCTTCGCGATCGATGACCTGCCGATCAGCGCGGCATTGCTTCTCCTATTTCCGCTGGCCCGGAAGGGCCGGTCCGCAATGCAAGTGGCCGAGGCATCTGCCCCGAGCAAGAACAACAGCCAACCGGCTTCAACTGTTGAGTTGAGGATGCGAGCGTTGCCGGCCCAGCTTCTGCCCTACCGGATCACGTTCCCCATGCATCCGCTCCCGCTGCCCGACCAACTCCGCAGATAGCTAAAATAGGCTTCTCGTCAGTAGCTCGGATTTCCGCGGCGGCTCCCCCCGGCCTTCGCTTGGGTTCAACGCCCCCCCATGGGGGCCGGGATCTCATGCCACCACCGGAGCCAGGATCCGGTTCGCACTTGGCCGAGCCGCGGTACCCGCTCTTTTGCATCCCGATCCCGAACCCGTCAAAGCGTCTACCCGACTGGTCCGCCGCAGGCGACCGCCGGAGGGATCTGCATTCGACGGTCCCAATGCCTCGAGCAACGCCGGCCGTGCAGCCGGCACGCGGAGGTGATGTTCATACACATTGGAGATCCCATGCCCTCGATCACCGTCAACGGCACGCTCCGAAACGTCACCGCCTCGGCGGAGAAACCCCTTCTGTGGGTGCTGCATGAGGATCTCGATCTTCCCGGCGCCAAATATGGTTGCGGGGCGTCGCAATGCGGGGCCTGCCGCGTCCTGATCGATGGCGAGTCGACGCCCTCCTGCGCGATCACGCTGGGCGAGGTCGGGGCAGCGTCCGTGGTCACGGTCGAGGGGCTGTCCCGCCCCGATGGCCCCCTTTCGCCCGTGCAACAGGCTTGGATCGACGAGCAGGTACCGCAGTGCGGCTTCTGCCAGCCCGGCTTCCTGATCGCCGTCACCGCGCTTCTGGACCGCGTGCCGAACCCGACCGACGCCGAGATCGACGAGGCCATCACCAACATCTGCCGATGCGGAACCTACCCGCGCATCCGGCGCGCCATCCATCGCGCCGCCGCGGCGCGGGCGCAGGCGTGAGGACCCCCGAGATGCCAAACCTTCTGTCCCGCCGCAGCTTCCTTCTGACCGGCGCTGCCGTCGGCGGCACCGCTCTTGTCGCCGCCGTCGGCGGCATCGGCTACCTTTCCACCGTCGATGTCGGCGGGCTGACGGGACGGGCGGATGGTGAGCATGCCGTCCTCAACGCCTTCCTGGTGATCCACGACGACGGCCGGATCGTGGTGCAGGTGCCGCGTGCCGAGATGGGCCAGGGCATCCACACGGGACTGGCCATGCTGGTGGCGGAGGAACTCGACGTTCCCCTGGACAACAGGGTGAGCGTGGTCTTCCCGACCGAACCGCACCCGGCCTACTCGACCTGGACGAACGTCCTTCAGGTGCGCCCCGAGGAGGCGAGCGGTCCGGTGGTCTGGATGGCGCGACGCGTGCTCGGGCGGCTCGGCTTCATCAACACCGGCGCCTCGGGCTCGACCATGGCGATGTGGCACCCGATGCGCGTCGCCGGCGCCTCGGCGCGGCACATGCTGATGCAGGCGGGCGCGACCCGTCTGGCGGTTCCGATCGGCGAACTGACGACCGGCGACGGCTTCGTGCGCCAGGCCTCTTCCGGTCGCAGCCTGTCCTATGGCGAGCTCGCGCGTGACGCCGCCGTGCTGACGCCGCCCGACGACATCATGCTCAAGCCTTCCGACCAGTGGCGGGTGATCGGTCGATCGCAGCCCCGCGTCGACCTGCCGGCCAAGGTTCGCGGCGAGCCCGTCTTCGGGATGGACGTGAGGCTGCCCGGGATGCTCTTCGCCGCGATCCGGCACGCGCGCCGGTCTTCGGTGCCGAAGTCGAGCGCATCCGTAACGAGGCGGCCGTCCGGGACCAAGTCGGCGTGATCGACTTGGCGATCCTGAACGGCCGACACGTCGCCATCGTCGCCGACTCCTGGTGGCGCGCAGAACAAGCCGCCTGGCAACTCGATGTCAAATGGATGCGAACCGAGGCCGACGCGGCGTCAAGCGCCGCGCTGTCGACGCGCCTTCTCGACGCGCTGGTGGCGGACGATCCCTACGAGCACCTCGTCGAGGGCGACGTGGATGCCGCCCTCGACGACCCCGCCGCCTCCATCGTCGAGGCGGCATACCAGGTCCCGTTCGTGGCGCATGCCTGCATGGAGCCGCTCAACGCCACGGTTCTCCTTCGCGACGACGGAACGGCGGAGGCTTGGGTCCCGTCCCAGGGATCGATCAACATCCGCGTCGGCGTCGGGACGGGCATGGGCTGGGCCGGTGTCGAACCGAGCGCCATCACCTGCAACGTCACCATGAACGGCGGGGCGTTCGGACGCCGCAGCGATCAGGACGTCGTGACCGAGGCGGCGTATCTTGCGGCTCGCCATCCCGGGCGGCCCGTGAAGCTGATCTGGTCGCGCGAGGAGGACGTCGCAAGGGGTCTTTTCCGCAGCCACGCGGCGGCCAGGCTGCGCGCAGCGCTCGATGCCGACGGGTTGCCGGTTGCCTACGACGCGCGCGTCGCCGCCCAATCGGTGATCCAGTCGGTCGCCGCCCGGAACCTGCCCCTGAACCCCGGTGCCGACGGCGACCGCCTGACGACCGAAGGGTTGGAGAAGGCTCATTACGCCATCCCCGCGCGCCGGGTGCGCAGCCGAAACGTCGCGAGCCACATGCCGATCGGGCTTTGGCGCTCGAACGGCTACGCCTTCAACACCTTCTTCAGCGAGTGCTTCGTCGACGAATGCGCCGCGGCGGCCGGCGCTGATCCGCTCGGCTACCGCCGCATGCTCCTGCGCGACCGGCCCCGGCACCTCGCCGTTCTCGAGCGGGCCGCCACGCTTGCTGGCTGGGGCACCCCGATGGCTCCCAGGCGCGGTCGGGGCATCGCGATCGAGGACTGCTACCAAAGCGTCGTGGCGCAGGTCGCCGAGGTCACGGTGGCACCGGACGGCGAGGTGCGGATCGACCATGTCTACTGCGCGGTCGACGTCGGAACGGTGATCAACCCCGACGCCGTGGTCGCGCAGATGGAGGGCGGCATCGTGTTCGGCGCCACGACCGCCCTGATGAGCGCGATCACCGTCGAGGATGGGGCGGTGGTGGAGTCGAACTTCCACGACTTTCCGGTCCAGCGTATCGCGAACGCGCCCCGGGTGACGGTCGCGATCATCGACAGCCCGCTTGCGCCCGGCGGGGCGGGCGAACCCGGTGTGGTTCCCGTCGCCGCGGCGATCGGAAACGCCATCTTCGCGGCGACGGGCCGCCGCCTGCGCACGCTGCCGTTTGCCCGAACAGACACGGTTGGCGTGCGGCGAACCCGCTCCGTCCTATCCGGCACCGCCCCGGCGACCTGACCGCCCGATGCGTCCTCGTCCACCGGAAGCGGTCCGCCGCGGTCGGCCGTCGACCCCTTGCGCCTCCTCAAACAGTCTCAACTCAAGGAAAAACCCGATGACCGAACATTGGACCGCCCGAAACATGCCCTCCCAGCGCGGCGCCACCGCCGTCGTAACCGGCACCGGGGGGCTCGGCTTCGAAACGGCACTGGCGCTCGCGCGGGCCGGCGCGGACGTGATCGTCGCAGGCCGCAATCCCACGAAGGGGGCGGATGCCGTCACGCGCATCTTGCGGATCGCACCCGACGCGCGCGTGAGCTTCGAGCCTGTGGATCTCGGCGACCTTGCCTCCGTCGCGCGATTCGTACGTCGCCTCTCCGACAGTCGCGGCAGTCTCGACATCCTGATCAACAACGCCGGCGTCATGACGCCGCCACACCGGCAGACCACGAGCGACGGCTTCGAGCTTCAGTTCGGGACGAACTATCTCGGACACTTCGCCCTGACGGCACACCTCCTGCCGCTGCTGCGAAGAGGAAACGATCCTCGCGTCGTATCCGTGTCGAGCGTCGGCGCGCGCGGCGGTCGCATCGACTTCTCCGACCTTCAGGCCGAGCGCGGCTACAAGCCGATGCCCGTCTACGCGCAGTCGAAGCTCGCCTGCCTGATGTTCGCCTTCGAGCTCCAGCGTCGCAGCGACGACGCCGGATGGGGCATCACGAGCATCGCCGCCCATCCCGGCGTGTCGCGCACCGACCTCCTGCACAACGCGCCCGGTCGTTTCAGTCCGCAGGGACTCGTGCGCTCGCTGCTGCCCTTCCTGTTCCAGCCGGCCGAGCAGGGGGCCTTGCCGATCCTCTTCGCCGCCACCGCGATCGAAGCCCGCAAGGGTGGATACTACGGACCGCACCGGCTGTCCGAAACGCGCGGATACCCAAGCGAGGCCAAGCCACCCGAGGCGGCGCTCGCCGCGCATGTGGCGCGGCGGCTCTGGGACGTTTCCGAAGACCTCGCGGGGCTGCATTTCGGGGGGGCGGATGTCGCAACCTTCGTTGGTTTCCACACGGCCCCACAGCACGGGGGCTGAGGATGGACCCGATCGCAAACCTCATGGCCTGGGTCACGCTCTACGGAGCGTTCGGTCTCTTCGCGGTCGGCCTCGCCGAGCGCTTCGTTCCGATCCTGCCGTCCTACGGCATGCTGCTGGCCGTCGGCGTTGCTTCCGAGGAAGGCGCCTGGACGGTACCGATCGCCCTCGCCGCGACGACATTGGGCAGCGCCCTCGGCTGCGCCGCGTGCTTCTACGCCGTGAGAGTCGTCGGCGAGGCGCGGTCCCGCCGCTTCCTGGAGCGAGCGGGACGGTTCATCGGGATGCCCGGCGAGCGCGTCGAGCGTCGTATCGCCGACTACCGCCGGAACAGGACGGCGCTGGCCTTCTCGTTCCAGCTCCTGCCCACCGTCCGTCTGCTGGCCCCGACGTTCGCCGGTCTCCTTCCCGGCCGCCCGCTCGGGTTCCTTGCGGCATCGGCCGCGGGCATCGCGGTCTGGAACGCCCTGTTTATCGGCGCCGGATACCTCGCGTCCCACTCCGTCAAGGACGCGAACACGACGCTCCTGGCGCTTTCGGCTCTCGGCTGTCTCCTGGCGGCGCAGGCCGTGTTGTTCCTGCATGCTCGAAAGACCCTTGGACGGCGCAGACCGTACGGTGCCTCATGGTGAACCCCGCAAACGGACGGTCCGATGCCGCACCCACCGACCCCTTCCTTGCGGAACCCAGCGGCGAGCGCTCAACACAGGCTCACCCATTTTTGGATGCGGTCGGCTTCTTCCGGGCATGGATCCGGGATCCGCTGCGGGTAGCCGCGATCACACCCTCGGGCAAGGCTTTGGCTCGCCTCATCACGGCGGGGATCAACGAACGGACGGGTGCCGTGATCGAACTGGGGCCGGGCACGGGTGCCTTCACGCGAGCGCTCCTCGCACGCGGCGTCAGACCGGAGGACCTCGTGCTGGTGGAGGCGGGAGCGGACTTCGCCGAAGCGCTGCGCCTTCGCTTCCCGGGCGCCCGCACGCTCTGCATGGACGCCGCGCGCCTGCGAACGCACGCGCCGTTCGGCGAGCGCCCCGTCGGCGCGGTGGTCAGCGGCCTGCCCGTTCTCTCCATGCCGCCTCGCCAGGTGCTCTCGATCCTGAAGGGATCGTTCGGTCGCATGGCACCGGGCGGGGCGTTCCACCAGTTCACCTACGGACCGTGCTGCCCGGTCCGCCCGGAGATCCTCGAGCGTCTCGGCCTCAGGGCCCAGCGCACCGGCCGGACGCTCGCCAACGTCCCGCCCGCCGCGGTCTACCGGATCATGAGAAAGGATGCGCCGGCATCCATCCTCGAGGGCCGGCACGCGCTCGAGACAGCGCCGCTACCGGGGCGCCCGCAATGACCTGGTCGCAGGGCTACGTCACCGACGTGGATTATACGTTCGGTTACTACCCCGAACTCAACCCCGCCATGCTGGACCTCGCCTGCTTGTGTCACGGGGTGGCGCCGCCGTTGGGCGACAAGCCGCGATACCTCGAACTGGGATTCGGCCAAGGCGTCTCGATTAACCTTCACGCCGCAGGGTCTGACGGCTCGTACTGGGGGACCGACTTCAACTCGGCGCACGTGGCAGGCGCAAGGACGCTCGCACGCGTGTCCGGCGCCGATATCCGCCTCCTGGAAGACTCGTTCGAGGAGTTCGCCACCCGGACCGACCTTCCCGACTTCGACGCGATCGTGCTCCACGGCGTCTGGAGCTGGATCACGGATGCCGGCCGAGCAAGCGTGAAGGACATCGTCCGGCAAAGGCTACGCCCCGGCGGCATCGTCTACGTCAGCTACAACTGCCTGCCGGGCTGGGCGCCGATCGCCCCGATCCGGGAGATGATGGCGATCTGCCGGGACCGGAGCCGATCGGGCGCGAACGGGACGATCCTGGAAGCGAGGGCGCTGTTGAACGAACTCGTCCGTGCCGGGGCCGACTGCTTCCGCGACAACCCCCTCGCGCTGCATCACCTGGAAACGCTGAGGCGGCAGGATCCCGCCTATCTCGCGCACGAGTACCTGAATGCGGACTGGCGCCTGGAGAACGTCTCGGCCCTCGTCCGCGACCTCCGGGACGCCAAGCTCACATTCCTCGGTCCGGCCCGCCTTCTGGACGCGGTTGATGCCATCCAGCTCGGGGTCGATGGTCGTAAGCTGATCGCACGCTTCGACGACGCCGTCATGCGCGAGACGTTGCGCGACCATTTGGTGAACCGGCGCTTTCGCGCCGACATCTTCGCCAAGGGCCCTCGCAGGCTCACCGGTCCCGAGCTGCGCGAAGCCTGGCACGAACTTGCCTTCGTGCTCATGGTCCCTGCCATCGACGTCCCCAAGCGCATACCTTGCGCCAGGGGTGAGGCCGAGCTGGATGCGCAGCGTTACGACCCGCTGATAGAAGCGCTGGCGGGGGGCGGCTACCGCGCCAAGACCATCGACGAACTCTTGGCGACGCCCGGGCTAAGCGACCGACGGTCCGAGGACGTGGCGGAGGCCCTGACGATCCTTGCGGGCGCCGGTCTCGTCTCTCCGGCCCGGCCCCTATCCGTCGAGAAGGAGGCGAGATGCTCGGCCTTGAACGCCTACATCCTGGGCCGGGCGCGCGTCAGCATGGACCTACAGCATCTGGCCTCGCCCGCGACCGGGGGCGGCGTGAGAGCAACCCATGTCGGCCAGCTCTTCGCGCTCGCCCACGGCGAGGGCGAAGACAGAGCCGAGGCCCTGGCGCAATACGTCTGGCGCTTTCTCGAAAGCGTCGGCGAGCGGCTGACCAAGGACGGCAACCGCCTCGAAGCCAAGGACGACAACCTTCGGGCCCTGATGCCGTCGGCCGAACGGTTCCTCAAATTCGACCAGCCGCACCTGAGGGGCTTGCGGGTCATCTGAAGACGGCGCGGCGGGGCCGATCACCTCCCGGCAGCCTCTCCGCACCTCATCGGATATCCCTCGCGCCGGTCCGCCCTCCGATCCCGGCGTGCCGGCACCTCCAGCCAACCAACAATCCTTGCCAACGACTTCAGGAGTTCGACCATGACAGACACGACCCGACGCACCCTTCTCGCGCTCGCAGTCGCGGCCACACCCACTTTGCTGGCCGGCGCGGCAGGGGCGCAGAGCGCCCCGTCCGGTTCCGCCCCTCTTCCGGGCGCCGGACGAGCCGCCATCATCACGGGATCGTCGCGTGGCATCGGCGCGGCCACTGCGCGTCGCCTGGCTCGCGACGGCTACGGCGTGACGGTGAACTTCCTGACCAACCGCGATCTGGCGGCACAGGTGGTTCGGGACATCGAGGCCGCCGGGGGGCGCGCCATCCACCATCAGGCGGACGTGGCCGACCCGGCCGCGGTCAGCGCCCTGTTCGATGTCAATGCCGAGGCGTTCGGAGGCGTGGATGTCGTCGTCAGCAACGCCGGCATCATGAATACCGATCCCTTCGCCACGATGAGCGAAGCGGCGTTCGACCGGATGATGGCGACCAACGTGAAGGGCACGTTCAACGTGCTGCGCGAGGCCGCGCGTCGGGTGAGAGACGGCGGCCGCATCGTTACCCTCGGCTCGACCATCGTTCTTCAATGTCCCGCCGCTTGCGGCCCCTACGCCGCAAGCAAGTCGGCCCAGGAGATGTTCGCCTCGGCGCTCGCGAAGGAACTGGCGGGGCGCCGCATCTCGGTGAACGCCGTCGCCCCGGGGGCGGTCGATACGGATCTTCTGCGAGGCAAGGGATCGCCGGAACAGCTTCAGGCCGCTGCAGCGATGACGCCCTACGGCCGCCTGGGCCTGCCCGAGGACATTGCCGAGGTGATCGCCTCCCTGTGCTCCAGCTCCGGCGAGTGGATCAACGGGCAGGTCGTCTTCGCCAACGGTGGCCTGCAATAGAGGCCCTGAAGGAGGGATGCTGCATAGGTCGATCGCACCCCCCATCTGCGACTCTCGTCGGCGTGGCCGCTCCTCAACGGGAGCGCTCACGCACGAAGTCGACGAACGCACGCATGGCGGCACTGCTGTGCCGACGGTTGGGATAGTAGAGGAACCAGCTCGGTAGGCGTGGGCTCCAATCGGCGAGGAGTTCGACAAGCCGACCGTCCGTCAGCGCATCTCGGGCGTAGTCCTCGAAGACGTGGGCGATACCCCGACCAGCGAGGGCGGCCTGAAGTTCTTGCTGCGCCGAACTCAACGTCAGTCGGCCCTGCGGCTCGATTTCGAGGGACTCGCCGTCTTTCTCGAAGGCCCAAGTCGAGAGCGTCCCGCCAGGGTAGCGGCGTCGGATGCAGTCGTGGAGGACGAGATCCGACGGCACAGCAGGGCGACCGCGCCGGTTCACGTAGTCCGGAGAGGTGACGATCGCGTAACGCAACGGCGGTCCAAGCGGCACTGCGATCATGTCTTGCGCCAGTTGCCGGCCGAACCGTACACCGGCGTCGAACCCCTGCGCCACGATGTCGACGATCGCCGCGTCGCTGACGAGTTCGATGCTGACCTCGCGATACTGGTCCATGAACGCGAAGGCGAGCGGACACAGAACATGGTCCACCGCCGGCCCAGGGGCGTTGATGCGGATCTGGCCCGAGGGCACGTCGCGTAGCTGCCCGAGCTCGACCAGCGCATGGCGGACGTCCGCCAGCGCGGGCTGGAGGCGCTGAAGGAGGCGTTCCCCGGCTTCCGTCGGCGCGATGCTGCGCGTAGTCCGGTTCAAGAGCCGAAGACCGAGCGACGCTTCGAGCGCATTCATAGTCTGGCTGATGACGGACGAGGAGACGCCGCGCTCCGTCGCCGCTGCGCGGAACCCTCCTGCGCGCACGATGGCGGCGAAGACTTCCAGATGGTCAAGGCGGACGGGAACCATTGCTCACCTCACGCGATCAGCTTGCTCGCATTTGGTCGGCTTATCGGACCGGAAGCGGTCCGTCACCCTGCGCTTTAACCGCGCCGACCGAAGCGGTCAGTGCAGCGCGATCATCTCGTAGACAGGAGCGACGAATGCTCACGATGAACAGACGCAGGATCATGCTGGGCGCAATGGTTGGCACCGCTGGCGCCCTGACCGGGGCAACCCTCATGCCGGCCGCGCTCGCGCAGGAACTGAGGCCACCGGCCGGAAACGCAGGTCTCTACCGCTTCCGGATCGGAGAGATCACCGCCACCGTCGTCAGCGACGGCGTGATCGGTGGGCCGCCGAAGGTTTATGCCGGCGATGCCCAGGAGGAAGAACTCGAAGCCGTTCTTCGGCAGGCCTTCCTGCCGACCGACTTCCTGACGCTGAACCTCAACACGCTTCTTTTGGAAACGAGTCGTCGTCGCATCCTTCTCGAGGCCGGCGCCGGTACGACGATGGGGCCGAATGGTGGCAGGCTGTTCGACAACCTGCACGCCGCCGGCGTCTCGGCCGCAGACATCGATCTCGTCGTCGTCTCGCACACCCATCCGGACCACGTCGGCAACCTGCGCACCGCGTCGGGCGAGCGGGCCTTCCCGAACGCCACGGTTATGGTGCCGCGCGCGGACTGGGCCTTCTTCGTCGAGAGCGAGCCGGACCTGTCCTACATGCCGGTCCCGACGGAGTTCCGGCGGCGCTTTGCTGCCAACATCAAGCGCAGCGTCGAGCCGGTGGCGCGCCACGTCGAGTTCTACGAGGCGGGAACGGAAGTCGTGCCGGGACTGTCCACGATCGAGGCAACCGGTCACACGCCGGGCATGGCGGCTTTCCTCGTCCAGTCCGGGAACGATGAGCTCCTCCTGACGGCCGACCTCGCCTACCACCCCGTAGTCAACATCGACCGGCCCTGGCGGCCGGGTCCCGACCGCGACGGCGAGACCGCGGCCGCCGCGCGCCGCCGCATCTTCGACCGGGCAGCCTCCGATCGCATGCTGGTCCTCGGCTTCCACTACCCCTTCCCCGGTCTCGGCCGGATCCTGCGGACGGACTCGGGCTACGCCTGGGTCCCCTCCGGCTGGCAGTTCTAAAAATGGGAGCGACGCGCGATGACGAAGGATGCGATGCGAATGGACAGGAGACGCTTCCTCGGCGCCGCCGCGGGAGCCGCGGCCGCGGGCGCCACGCTGGCGGGTGCGGGGCAGGCCGGGGCGCAGGCACCGGCACCGGCGCCGGCAACCTCCGAACCCGTGATCACACGGCGGATCGGGCGAACGGGTCGTGAGCTCACCGCCTTGGGGCTTGGCACGTTCCTGACCTTCGATCTCCTGCCGGGAGACCCGCGCGACCGCCTGCGCGACGTGGTAGCGCGCCTCGTCGCGGGCGGTGGCGGCGTCGTCGACACCTCGCCGCTCTACGGCTCGGCCGAAACCACGGTCGGCGCGATCCTGTCGGAAATGCCCGATGCCTCGAACGTCTTCCTCGCCAACAAGATTTGGGCGACCGGCGACTATCTCGGTGATACCGGACACGCGAGTGAAAGTCTTGAGCGCTCGCGGTTG
>NZ_CAJYIU010000107.1 GCF_913775355.1 uncultured Aureimonas sp. | reverse complement strand
TGCGGCTCGACCAGCGGCTGCTCCTGACACGGGTCATTGTTGCTGGGCGCTCCTATGTTCTGTTCATAGGCGCCAATGATCTGAACCCAACCCCTGCGTCGTCAACGGGTTAGTCAAAAGCGGGCGGGTGACCACCCTGACGCGTCACCGAATCTCGCTCGGCGTCGCAAAGGTTCGCTCGATTCCGCCGGAAGTTCGCTCACCTCCGGCGGCGCCCGAACGGAAGTGTCACGGCGCCCAAAGGCCTGGGGCGTCACGGTATCTCGGATTCCGGCGCGGTAGTTCGGTCCAGCTACGCGGATAGTTCGGACAGCCCCTGCAAACGGGCTTGAAGGCGCCAAAAGCCGGCTCTCATGAGGGGCCGGCTTCTTCGTATGCTGTCTGTTGTGGCGCCCATCGTTCGCAGGCGAATAGGCTGCGAACAAGCGGGACGCTCTTGGATGTCCTATCAGGGTCCGCGCTGGTGGACCCCTCATCATATCAGGCGAGAGGTATCGAGGGACAAAGGAAGATCAGAGCCTGAGCGCAGACGGCGTCGAAGGTTCATTTCTCTCCAGAAGACAAGGAGTCGTTGTCTTCGCCCGTCACGGCCCTCTCACCATCGGTCATCGTGTTGCAGAGCTGCGCGGGTCGCCCGATCCGGAAGGGGGATCGAAACGTCCTCGTTCTCCGTTTGCCCGATCGACGAAGCAGCGAGGTGAGAGATGTACGACGGTGGCCGGCGCGGTCTTCTTAAGGCAGGCCTTTCGATCCTCGTCTCGGCGTCCCTCGGGCGCCACGCGGCGGCCGCCTCGTCCGTGCAGGGCATCGATCCGCGCTTCGGGCGCATCGTCGCTCCGGACGCCGCGCTGCGCACGCTCTACAACGGCGGGCGATGGTGCGAGGGCCTCTGCTGGAGCCCGAGCCGAGGCGGGCTGGTGTTCAGCGATACGCGGTCCAATCGCCTGTCTCTCCTGCGCGACGACGGATCGGTAACGACCTTGAGAGACCCGTCCGACAATGCAAACGGCAACGTGCTCGACGCTGGGGGGCGGCTCGTCACCTGCGAGCACCGGACCCGGCGCGTCACGCGCGAGGAGCCGGACGGACGCCTCACCGTGCTCGCCGACCGCTTCGAGGGCAAGCGGCTCAATTCGCCGAACGACGCAGCCTTGGCCCCGGATGGCGCGATCTGGTTCACCGATCCGGTGTTCGGCATCCGCCAGCCCGACGAGGGCCTGATGGCCGAACCGGAGCAAGATGCTCGGCGGGTCTACCGCATCGATCCTTCGGGGCGCGTGGACGCCATGATCGCTACGCTGGACCAGCCGAACGGGCTCGCTTTTTCGCCCGATGGCCGGACGCTCTATGTCGCCGACTCCGGCGCGGCGCTGAACCCGGAGGGGGCAGCCGAAATCCTTGCCTTCCCCGTCGCAGGCGGCGGACAGGTCGGCACAGGCCGGCGGTTCGCCGCCGTGACGAGCGGTGTTCCCGATGGTCTCTGCGTCGATGCCGAAGGCCGCGTCTACGCCGCCTGCGAGGACGGCGTGCACATTCACGAAGCCGACGGCACCCGGCTCGGGCGCATCGCCACGCCCGGCCCCGCAGCCAACGTCGCCTTCGGTGGACCCGAGGGACGACGACTGTTCATCGCCGCCGGCCCGGCCATCCATGCCATAGACCTGCGAACCCGCGGCCTCGGCTTCTGATCCCTCCGCCTGCCCGAAAAGGCCTCTCGCCATGCTCGCCCGCCGCCGCTTCCTCGCCTCGACGCTCACCGCCCTGGCCGCCCTCCCCTTTGCGGCACGGGCCGCCGCTGCGCAGGCCTCGCCGGCTCCGGCAGCCTCGTCCAGCGAAACGGCCGACACGGCGCGGGAGGTCGGCACGATGGAACTCGCCCTTCTCGCCGATGCCCCCTCGACGCCGACCGGTCTCGCCATCTCCGCTCGTGGCCGCGTCTTCGTCATGATGCCGCGCTTCACCGGCGACGAGCCCTACACGCTGGGCGAAGTCGCGCCGGACGGCTCGGTGACGCCCTATCCCGATGCGGCGTCGAACCGACCGGACCCCGAGCGGGCGCAGGCGACCTTCTTCCATGTGCCGAACGGCGTCTTCGATCGCGACGACCGGCTGTGGCTGCTGGATGCCGGGCTGCCGCAAGGCTCCGGCTCGCCGGTCGCCGGCGCCGCGAAGCTCGTGCAGATCGACATCGAGACCGGCACGGTGCTCAAGATCGTGCCGCTCGATCCAGGCGTCGAGCCCACCTCGTCGCTGAACGACCTTCGCATCGACATCGCCGACGGACGCGCCCGCGCCTTCGTCACCGACCAGGGCCAGGACGGGCAAGGTGCGGTCCTGGCCGTCGATCTCGACACGGGGCGTGTCGTGCGGCGCCTCGGCGAGCACGCCAGCACGCGGTCGCAGAAGGGCGTCGCCAAGTTCGTCGAGCATCGCCCGGTGATGCGCACCAGCGGGTCGGGCAAGCCGACGCATGTCCAAGGCGGGGCAAATGGCATCGCGCTGGGACCCGGCGGTCACCGCCTCTACTACGCGCCCCTGATGGGACGGCGCCTCTACGCCGTGGACGCAGCAAGCCTCCTCGACACCGCGAAATCCGACGCCGACATCGCGGCAGGGGTGGAGGATCTCGGCGAGAAGGGCCTGACGGGCGGGCTGGGCGCCGACGCGCAGGACCGGATCTACCTGACGCTTCAGGAGCAGAACGCCATCGGACGCCGCCATCCCGGCGGCACCCTGGAGACGATCGCCTCCGACCCGCGGCTGATCTGGGCCGATACGATCGTGATCACGGCGGACGGCTGGCTCTACGTCTCAGCGGCACAGGTCAATCGCCGACCCGAATACAACGGTGGCGCCGACCTTCAGAAGCCGCCCTACGCCGTGCTTCGCGTGCGCATCGACGCCGGACCCGCGTGAGGATCGACAAGCGCGGGTCGTCTCGTTTTCCAAGATCGACGTCCCCTCGTCCGGCAGGCTGCCCGACGGGAAGACACGGTTTTCGCCTCGCCCGAGCCTCGCGGTCAGGCAGCCTCGCGAGCCCACTCCCGGAGATCGCCGACCAGAAGCTCCGGTGCTTCCAGCGCCGAGAAATGCCCGCCATGGGCCATCGCGGTCCAGCGGGTGATCGCGGCATAGCCCTTCTCCGCCTGGGATCGCGGCGGCCAGGGATGGAGCGGGTCCGGGAACCGGGCGAAGGCGGTGGGCACCTCGATCCGGCGCCCCTCGGGCAAGGTCCGAAGCTTCGCCTCCTGGGCGGCGGAGTAGAAGCGGATCGAGGAGGGGAACGCCCCGGTCATGACGTAGATCATGATCGTGTCGAGGAGTTCGTCCCGGTCGAACACGTCCTCGAAGCAACGCTCCCGCAGGTCGGCCCAGTCATGGTAGCGCTCGAGGATCCAGGCTGCCTGAGCCACGGGATCGTCGCCGACCACCCAGGACAGGCTCTGCGGCTTCGAGCCCTGAAGGTGGCGGTAGCCGCCCTTCTCCCGCTCGATCCCCTCCATCGCCTTCGCCCAGGCCATTTCCTCCGCGCTTTCGGGGGGCGCGGCCGGTGCGGGGAACATCATCGTGAGGTGGATGGCGTGGAGGCTCCCCGGTCGCTCCAGGGCCAGGAGGCCTGTCACCAGCGCGCCCCAGTCGCCGCCATGGGCGTGGTAGCGGGCGTAGCCGAGGACGTTCCGCATCAGCCGATCGAAGAGCAGCGCGGTCTGCCGCTGGTCCACGGTCTTCTCCGGCTTGGCGGAGAAGCCGAAGTTCGGGAGCGAGGGCACCACGACATCGAAGGCGTCCTCCGCCCGGCCGCCGTGGCGGGAGGGGAAGGCCAGCGGCTCGATGACCTTCCAGAACTCGCGGTGCGAGCCCGGCCAGCCGTGCGTCATCAGGAGCGGACGACGCCCCTCGGCTTCGCCGACGACATGGACGAAGTGGAGGTCCACCCCGTCCACCTCGGCCGTGAACTGCGGAAAGCGGTTGAGGCGATCGACGGCGGCACGCCAGTCGTAGCGCTCCGTCCAGGTACGGCAGAAGTCCTGGAGGAAGGCGGCGTCGCAGCCGTAGCGCCAGCCCTCGCCCTTCGGCACGGGCGGGAAACGATAGGCTCGCACGCGTGCCAGCACGTCCTCCACCTCGGCGGCGGACCAATTCATCTGGAAGGGCGTCATCCCTGTAGACCTCGCGCGACCCTGTTGCGGAGCGTCCGGGCGTGGTGCGTGCGGCGGCTCGCCAGCTTCGCCGCGCCCGCAGTGATCAGTCCGAACAGGAGGTGATTCGCTGTGTGCATGGCGATGGTCGCGGCGTTGGACTGCCATTCCGGCTTCTTCACCCCCAGCAGGGGACCCGCGATCCAGTGCATGACGGCGTAGAAGGACAGGCCGAACAGGATGCCCGACCGCAGGACGTCGGTATCCTCGTCGGTGGCAGCGGCGTAGACGGCGCCGGCCGCGGCCGACAGGAGCAGATGCCCGCCCTGGATCACCGCCTGCTCCCCTGTGCCGGGGAGACGGCCGTCCTCAGGTACGTCCAGCCCCAGCCTTGCGGCGCTCGCCCGCTCCAGCGACGCGAGTTCGGAGGGCTGGCCGCTCTTCCTCTCGCCGGACACCAGTATGGCCGTAATGCCGAGGCCTGCGACCACTCCGCCGGCGACGGCGCCGAAGAGGCGTGCGCCACTCATGCGCCGGCCTTCGGTGCGCCCGACGGCTCGTGCATCGGGCAGCCATTGAAGCGCTCGCGGAAATCCGCCGAATGCTGGTAGGGCGCCTTGCGGGCCCGGTTGATGTTGCCGAGCGGCTGATGGGCGGCGAGCCCCGTCCAGATGCTGAACCGCATCTCCTCGTCGACCGCCTGAACCTTGGGCGCTGCCCACGTGTCCTGCGGCGCCGCGGTGATCGTGGCCACCGTCCGGAATGGCGCCTCGTCCTCCTTCCACTCGACGGTCGGATCCTCGACGGGCTGCTTCTCCAGATCCCGGCAGAGCTGAACACGGAGTTCCCAGACGCCCTGGATCGCCTCCATCTCCGACTGCACCGTCTCGCGGATGGCGTTCTCGCGGCCGCTGGCGTCGATCTCGATTCTCGTCAGCGCCGTCAGGCCGGAAGACACGGGGACGACGCTGAACTTGGCGATGTAGTCGCCGTAGCGGAACGGGGTGACGCTGAAATAGGTCTCGCCGAGCGGATCGACGTTGGGCGCGCCGCCCATGGACTGAATCGTCGAGCTCTCGATGCCGACGGCTTCCAACGCCGTGTTGACGGTGCGCAGCACGCTCGACATCACCGTCTTCGTGCCCTCCAGCCGGTCGGTGGTCTTGGCCAGCATCTTGAGGCTGCCGTGGAAGTCCTCGGCGGTCTTGGCCTGGAAGACCGGGCCGTTGACCATGATGAAGTCCTGCGTCGTGCCCTTGGCGCCGGGCAGGCGCTCGCCCTCGACATCCAGCACCTTCAGCGCCAGCCCACGCGGCAGCGAGATCGCGTCGGGCAGGATGTCGCCGGCATTGGTCGACAGGCGCATGTAGACCTTGTGCTCGCCGGGCTTGGCGAAGAGGCCTTGCGCGAGTTCTGGCGGCAGGTTGTCCTCGACCCGCAGCGTCCCCTCGATGATGCCGTGCGCCTTGGCGTGGACGGACCGCACGGCGTGGCCGTAGTCCTTGGCCGTCGTCTCCAGGATCGTGTCGAAGGTCTCGTTCAGCTCGGCGATCGTCTTCTCTTCATCGGGCTGGATCTCCTCGACGGACGGCGAGAAGCGAACGGGGACAGGGAGCGTCATTTCTGGAACCTTTCGAAAAGACCGAAGGCTTAAAGGCCCGGCCTCCAGCGGCGTTCCGACGCAGCGCTAAGATTTACGTGCCCGCCGAGCGGTCCCGACGTTCGGGCAGGAGCGGCGGATGCCGGCCCCTGCCCGCCCGCGTCAGCTCAGCGCCGGCTGGCCGTTCGAGGCCGAGAGGCCGCCATCAACTGGCAGGTTCACGCCGGTGACGTAACGGGCGTCCTCGCTGGCGAGGAAGGCGATCACACCGGAGATGTCGTCGACTTCGGCACCGCGCCCCATGGGGATGCGCTCCTCGAACTTCGCGATCAGCGCCGGCTGGTCCTTCATGCCTGCGGTGAACGGTGTGTAGGTCAGCGACGGGTTCACCGCGTTCACCCGCACGCCGTTCTTGGCCTCGTCCATCGCGAAGGCCCGCGTGAAGTTGGTGACGGCACCCTTGGCCGCGCAGTAGGCGGCGTGGTTCCAGTCGCCACCGAGTCCTGAGGCCGAGGACACGTTGATGACCGCGCCCTTCGTCTTCCGGAGCTCGGCGATGACGGCCCGGCTCATGTGGACGACACCGTAGAGATCCGTCTCGATCACCTTCGTGAAGTCCGTGAACGGCCCCTCGTCGATCCGGCTTAGGTGGTCGACGCCGGCATCGTTGACGAGGACATCGATCCGGCCGAACCGCTCCACCGCGAAGGCGACGAGCGCCTCGCGAGCGGTGCCGTCCGAGACGTCCGTCTCGCGGGGGGCAGCCCGCTCGCCGATCTCGCCGGATACCCGCTTCAGGCCTTCCGCATCCTTGTCGGCGAGCACGACGGACGCACCCTCGGAGGCGAAGCGCTTGGCCGCGGCCTCGCCGATGCCGGACGCGGCGCCCGTCACGACCACGACCTTGCCTTCGAACCTCGACACGGCGGCCATCACGCCCTCCTCGCCTGGGCCGGATGGCGGCCTTCGGCGAACTCCTCGACGATCGTAGCGCAGAAGGCCGGCAGATCGTCCGGGTTGCGGCTCGTGACGAGGCCCTGGTCGGTGACCACCTCCCGGTCGACGAAGGTGCCGCCAGCGTTCTCTATGTCGGTCTTCAGCGTCGGGTAGGCTGTGAGCGTTCGACCCTTGACGACGCCGGCCTCCACCAGAACCCAAGGGCCGTGGCAGATCACGCCGACGGGCTTGGCTTCGGCGAAGAAATCGCGAACGAACGCGACGACCCTGGCATCGGAGCGCAGCGTATCGGCGCCGACGCATCCGCCGGGAACGACGAGCCCGTCGAAGTCGGACGCCGACACTTCGTCGATCGCCTTGTCGACGGCATAGGTCGAGCCGGGGTCGAGGTCGTTGTTGACGGTCTTGGCGTCCGCCTTCTTCAGGCTGATCACGGTAACGGTCGCCCCGGCCGCCTCGACGGCTGCCTTCGGCTTGGCGAACTCGGGGTCCTCGGTGCCGCGCGGCGAGATGAGGATGGCGATCCTACGGTTGGTCAGTGTCATGGACGTCCTTGTGAAACTCGGTCATCGACGCGATGCCGCTGGCGAACGCGCCCGCGGCGTCATTGGGCTTGGCGAACGGGTCCGCGGTGATCGAGTTCCCGGACGACCACCGCGGGAGCTGCGGATCACCGGCTTGGACGTCAGCGCGGGATGTCACCGATGCCGGCCGGATCGACCGCCGGGATGCCGTTCTCGCGGTGACGGAAGTCGGACAGCGCGGCGTAGACCTGCAAGCGTGCTCGCATGACCGATCCGAGCGGGCGATGCTCGGCAAGGCTGTGGGCAGGACGGAACGTCATCTCCTCGTCGAAGAAGCGCTGTCGATCGGCGCTGTAGGCATCCTGTGCCGGAAACCGGATCGTCGCGATCGTCCGGTAAGGGCTTTCCTCCTCCGACCATTCTACCGAGGCATCCTCGATCGGCTGGGTCTGCTCGTCGGTCCAGAGCTGCGCCTTGAGTTCGAAGACGATCTCGTTCGTGCGGAAGAGATCGACGGCGGCATGTCGAAAGCCGTCCTCGTCCGCCTTCGGGTCGAGCCGCCAATCCTTCAGCCCCGCCTGAGCGGCCGAAGCGGGAAAGGCGCCGATCTTGGCGACATAGCCGCCGAAGCGGACGGGAGCTTGGCTGTAATAGGGCTCGGCCAGGGGGTGCGAGAACGGATGGCCGAAGAAGTCGGCCTTGGCACTCTCGGTGCCGAACGCGTGGAGCAGCCGGTTGAAGTTGCGGGCGGCGGACGCGACGGCGCTCTTGGCGACCTCCGGCAGCCCGGCGGACTTGCCGATGACGCTCCCGTCGCGCAGGAACCCTTCCGCCGTGCCGGAGGGAAACGTGGTGCCGCTCGCCAGGACGAAGTCCTGGGTGTCGGTATGGTGCCCGGGCAGCCTTTCGCCCGGCACGTCGAAGACCTTGATCGACATGCCGCGATGCGTCGACACCCGGTCCCCCAGCCGCTCGCCCGGCCCCTGCGCGAAGCGCACGGCGACGGGATGCGTGCCGGGGCTGGCGAAGAGGCCCTGCGCGAGTTCGGGCGGCAGGCTGTCATGGATCTCGAGTGTGCCCGTGACGAGCGCGGTGGATTTGGCATGGCTCGCCCGGACGGCGTGATGCTCGCGCTTCTCGACGGTGCGGCTCTGCTCCGTCATGCCTTGGACGATCCCGTCGATCGTCGTCTGCTCGTCGGCGCTCGGCTGCTCGATGTCCGGCCGGTAGGCTAGCGGCGCTTGTGACATGACTGGTCCCCTCGGCGCCCGGTTTAGAAAGGCGTGGGCGTGGAGCCAAAAGGATCGCGCACGAGGAGAGTTCCGCAGCAGGCCCGACGCATTGTTCAGCCGCCGCGTGGAAATCCACGTGCAAGGGCCCGGCAAACGGACAAAAGACGCCGTTTTACCGGTGTTGGAGCGCCTATTCCGAAACGATCTCCTGGATCCGTTTGGCGAGAACGGCCATGTCGAACGGCTTGGTGACGACCTGCATGCCGGGATCGAGATGGCCATGGTTGAGAACGGCGGTTTCGGCATAGCCCGTGATGAACAGTACCTTCAGGCCTGGCCTCAGTTGCCGAGCCGCGTCCGCAACCTGCCGGCCGTTCATCCCCTTCGGCAATCCGACGTCCGTGACGAGGAGGTCGATGCGAGTATCGGAGCGCAACACCTTCAGCCCCGCCGGGCCGTCGTCCGCCTCGATCGCCCGGTATCCCAGGTCTTCCAGAACATCGACGACGAGCATTCGCACGAGCGGCTCGTCGTCGATCACCAGCACCGTGCCGCCAACCGCCGCCTGCGGTCCGGCATCCTCGGCCGCCGTAAGGTCCACGGCGGCTTCCGCTGTTCCGTGTCTGGGAAGAAGCATCGTCACGGTCGTGCCCCGGCCGACTTCGGAATGAATGCGCACTTGTCCGTTCGACTGCTTGGCGAAGCCGTAGATCATCGACAGGCCAAGCCCCGTCCCCACGCCGATCGGCTTGGTCGTGAAGAACGGCTCGAACACGCGCTCCATGACGTCGGACGACATGCCGACCCCATCGTCGGACACCGACAGCGATACGTAGTCCCCCGGCGGAAGATCGCGTCCGGCGGCCGAGCGCTCGTCCAACGACCGGTTTCCCGTTTCCACAACGATCCGCCCGCCGTCCGGCATCGCATCTCTTGCGTTGATGCACAGGTTGAGGAGCGCGTTCTCCAACTGGTTGGGATCCACGAGCGTCGACCACAGGTCCGGCGTCGCGTGGAATTCGACGGCGATCTCGGGACCGACGGTCCTGCGAACCATGTCCGCCATTCCCGCCACCAGCCTGTCGACATCGGTCGCCTTGGGCTCCAGCGTCTGGCGCCGGGAGAAGGCGAGCAGACGATGCGTCAGGGCCGCCGCCCGCCTGGCCGCGCCCTGCGCGCCCATCATGTAACGATCGAGCTCGCCGAGCCGTCCCTGGTGAATCCGCGTCTGCATCATGTCGAGGCTGCCCGAGATGCCGGCCAGGAGATTGTTAAAGTCGTGCGCGAGACCACCCGTCAACTGCCCGACCGCTTCCATCTTCTGGCTCTGCCGAAGCGCCTCCTCGGTCGCGGCCAGGGCCTCGGCGCGTTCGATATCGAGGGTCACGTCGCGGCCTATGGCGTTGATCACGCCTTCGCCGGGACGGGTCGACCAACTGATCCAGCGATAGGTGCCGTCCTCCCTGCGGTACCTGTTCTGGAAGCGGGCATGACCGGTTCCCTCCGACAGCTCCCTCGCGCCTGTGAGCGTATGGGCGAGGTCGTCGGGATGGATGAAGTCGAAGAGGCTGGCGCCGACCAGCTCGTCCTCGCTCCAGCCAAGCACCTCGGTCCAGGCCGGGTTGACGGCCGTCATGATCCCCTCAAAGGTCGCTCGAAGCATGAGGTCGGACGTCAGTTGCCACAGCGCGTTGCGGTCGGCCGTGCGCTCGCGGACCTGTTCCTCGAGGCTCGCCGCGAACCGCTCGATCTTCTCGGCCTGCCTGCGGCGCTGGTCGATATCGGTGTTGGTGCCGACCCACTGGACGATCGCGCCGTCGTCGCCCCGCACCGGTTCCGCCCGCACGAGAAACCAACGGTAAGTCCCGTCGGCTCGCCGGATGCGGAACTCGATCTCGTAGAGTTGCCCCGTCGCCAGGGAGCGGGACCATGCCTCCCCTGCTGCCGAAAGATCGTCGGGATGCACGATGCGACCCCATTGCGTGGTCCCGTCGAGGCTTCCCCTTTCATCTCCCGTGTAGGCGTAGACCTGCTCGTTGAACCAATACAGGTTGCCGTCGGGGCGCGACGCCCAGACCTGGTTCGGCACGGCCTGGGCAAAGGCGCGGAACTGGGCCTCGCTGTCGCGCAGGGCCTGGTCGCCGCGAACGCGTTCCGTGGTCTCGTTGGTGAAGATGAAGAGACCCGCGACGCGGCCCTGCGAATCGAGTACCCGCGAGTAGGAGAACGTCCACCACGTATCCTGGACCCCGCGATCGGTGTCGAGCTTCCACGGCAGATCGACGAAGCGCCGGCTGCGTCCGGCAAACGCCTCGTCGATGATCGGCTTGGCCTGCTCCCAGCCGTCGGCCCAGACCTTATCGAAGCGTTCGCCCATCGCCCAAGGAAGCCGCGGCCCCAGGAGCGGAAAGTAGGTCTCGTTGAAGAAGAAGCTGAGGTCCGGGCCCCAGGCAAGGATCATCGACTCCGGGGAGTTCAGCATGAGGCTGATCGCCGAGCGCAGTTCCGGCGGCCACCGCTCCGGGGGACCCAGCGGATGGCCCGTCCAGTCGCGTTCGCGGATCATGCGGGACGCCTCCCCGCCCCCGTCGAGAAAGGCGGACGCCGTAGAAGTGACCTCCGCCGCGTGACGGCCTTCGAGGTTGTCGGTGGTCAAGAGGACATCGCCCTCCGAACATGAATGACGGACTGGTAGCGGTCATCCTCGACCAGAACGGCCATGGAAAGTCCCACCTTCTCGCTTTTTTTCGATAGGCGCCCCTCAGACCGCCTGCGCCGCCGTTCCGCTGGACACGACCGAAGCCAGCGCCGCGAGAACGGCGCGCTGGGAGAACGGCTTGCCGACGAAGCCGACCGGCGCCCATTCGAGCGCGAGCGCCTGCATCTTCTCGTCGATGTTGCCGCTGACGAAGAGCGAGGGGATGTTCCACCGCTGCCGCAGCACCTTCGCCGTTTCCACGCCGCTCGTACCACGCGCGAGGTGGACGTCCATGATGGCGATGTCGATGCGCTGCCCATGTTTCTCGCACAGGGCGATGGCCTGGTGCATGTCCACGGCGTTGCCGATGACACGATACCCCGCGTCGGTCAGGATGTCTTCGAGGTCCATGGCAAGGAGCATCTCGTCCTCGACGATCATCACGGTCAGCGGCATCACACCTCCTCCTTCGGAAAGGTGACGGACACGCTGTAGCCGCGCTCGTCGATCTGCCTGTCGATCGTGCCGCCGAGCTGGCCGGCCATGGTATCGATCAGCCGGGTCCCAAGCCCACCCGTGGTCGTCGTGCTCGACATGCCGGTTCCCTCGTCGGATACCGACAATACGATCAGCCCGCCTTCCGAAGCCTTAAGCTTGAGGGTGACCGGACCGGGCCGCCCTGGGGGATACGCGTATTTCAGCACGTTCGTGATCAACTCGTTCACAATCAACGCGATCGGGATCGCGCGCTCGGTCTTCAGTTCGATGTGGTCGCACTCAACCGCGATGCGGTCCTGAAGTTCCGACCCGTCGACGAGGTCGGCGACCAGGCCGTCGAGGTAGCTCGGCATCTCCACGACCAGGGGGCTGGCCGACTTGTAGAGCCTTTCGTGGACGGAGGTGATCGCCTTCACACGCGTGATGGCCTGCTCGAACGCGACCTTCGTGGCCGCGTCCGTGACGCGGCGGCTTTGCAGGTTGAGGGCGCTCACGACGAGCTGCAGGCTGTTCTTGACGCGGTGGTTCACCTCGGCGAGCAGGATGTCCTTCTCGTCCAGAAGGGTTCGCTGGTACGTCACCGCTTCGGCCAGCGTTTCCTCGCGCTGCTTCAGCGTCCGCTCGCTCTCGACGCGGCCCGTCGTCTCCTGGCAGGCGCAGAACATGCCGGCGATCGCGCCGCTGTCGTCGTGGGCGGCGGAATAGGAGAACGTCCAGTAGGTCTGCTCGGGATAGCCGCTCCGGTGCATCACCAGCGGCAGGTCCTCCATCCAGGTCGCACGGCCCGCGAGCGCGCCCTCGACGAGCGGCAGGATGTCGACCCAGATGTCGCTCCAGACCTCGGAGAACGGGCGCCCGAGTGCCGTCGGCTCCTTGGCGCCGAGCATCGGTGCATAGGCGTCGTTGTAGAGGAAGATGAGATCCGGCCCCCAGGCGGCGAACATCGGAAACTTCGAGGACATCATGAGATCGAGGATCGTCCGCAACGCGGGCGGCCAGCCGTCGGGCGCACCGATCGCCGTCCCGCTCCAGTCGTGCGCCACGATCTGCTTGGCCATGCGCTGGTCGCTGTAACGGAACATGGCGGTATCTCTGGCTTGACAGCGGGCGGGGACGGACGATCGGCAGGAACATCCTTGGGCATTCGCCATGACCAAATCGAGGGGTCGTTGCAAGGTCAAAGTGCGGCGTCGGGGGAATGTCCGTCCAAGGAGCCGACAATGCTCGCTTGGGTTACGGCATGACCGCATGAGGCCAGTCGATTTCGCCATCCGTGGAAACGGACACTTCAGCTCTCGTCTTCGGAACAGGAGAAGTCCCGCCTGGGTTTGTCTGCGATCGAACCCAAGGAGTTCCCGCATGGCATACATCGAAGCGAAGGACGGCACCCAGTTGCACGTCAAGGACATGGGACAGGGCCGGCCGGTCGTTCTGATCCACGGCTGGCCGCTGACCGGAGACATGTTCGAGTACCAGACCGTGGCGCTGCTCGAAGCGAACTTCCGCGTGATCACCTATGACCGGCGCGGCTTCGGTCAGTCCGGCCACCCGGCAAGCGGCTACGACTACGACACGTTCGCCGACGATCTGGCAGCGGTGATCGAGGGGCTGGATCTGCAGAGCGTCTCGCTCGTCGGTTTCTCGATGGGTGGGGGCGAGATCGCCCGGTATCTCAGCCGTCACGGCGCCGGGCGTGTCGCCAAGGCCGTACTGGTCGCCTCGGTGGCAGGGTATCTTCTCAAGGACGAAAGCAATCCCGACGGCGTCGACGCGAGCGTCTTCGAGGACATGAAGCTGCAGATTCGCAAGGACCGCTTCGCCTTCCTTCAGAGCTTCGCCAAGACCTTCTACGGCGTCGGCTTCGTGACGAGCCCGGTCAGCCAGGGCGTTCTCGACTGGAGCTTCGTGCTTGGCGTCATGGCGAGCCCGAAGGCCACGATCGAGTGCGTGGATGCCTTCGGTCGCACCGACTTCCGTCCCGATTTCAAGAGCTTCACGATCCCGACGCTTGTCATCCACGGCACCGGCGACAAGACGGTGCCGATCGATGCGTCCGGGCGAGCCGCCGCCAAGGGGATCGCCGGTGCGCGGCTGATCGAATACGAGGGTGAGCCGCATGGCCTGTTCGCGACCGCTCCCGAGCGGTTGAACAGCGACCTCATCGCCTTCCTCAACTGAGACGCAAACGGCCGGCGTGCGGTGCGCGTCGGCTCCTCCCATTGAGGGCAGACCGACCCGCCTGAGCCGATGACGGATGCCTCGGCAGCATGGAGAGCCTTCGACAGCCGCCATGCACAGTGATCGACGGTCAGTCGAAACGTCGTGGCGCTCACTCGGCACCAAGCCTGCCGGCGGGCCGAGAGGATTTCCGCCCGTCCGAAGGCGATCCCGATTCAGGCCATGTTCGGATCGGATGCGAATTCGATCGTGAAGACGCTAGTCGTGCCCGACGGATTATCGCATTTTCCCGCCCGGATGCGTCGGCTTTCGGGTAGAAGCTGTCCAACTGGCAAACCTTCGTCTGGGTGAACTGCAACCATGGAAACGCTTCTACGCGAGGATTTGGAGGCTCGGGTCGAGCACCTGCAGGCGCAGGTCGACGAAGCCGAGCGGACCCGCCTGCGTGAAGCCGTCTTCGAAAGCGCTGTCGATTTCGGGATCGTGGTGACGGATCCGGCGGGCATCATCACCGATTGGAACCGCGGCGCCGAACGCACGATGGGTTGGTCGGCTCGGGAAATGATCGGCGAAACCGCCAACCGCTTCTTCACGCCGGAAGACCGCGCCAACGGCCGTATCGAGACGGAGATGTCGATCGCCTTGAGCGACGGAAGCGCCGCGGACGAGCGCTGGCATCTGCGCAAGGATGGATCCCGTTTCTGGGCCTCGGGCGAGATGATGCCGCTGCGGGACGACGACGGATCCCATAGAGGCTTCGTGAAGATCCTGCGTGACCGTACGGCGCAACGGATCGCGGGTGAGCGGTTGCGCGTCTCGGAGGAGCGGTTCAGGACGCTTCTCGAAACGATCGACACGGCGTTCGCCTTGGTCGAGGTCAAGTTCGACGCCGACGACAGGCCGGTGGACTATCGCTTCCTCGAGGCGAACCCCGCCTTCGAACGGCAGGCTGGCGTCAATCTTCGCGGCAAGTGGGTGACGGAGTTCGCGCCGAACCTGGAGCAGTTTTGGTTCGAGACCTACGGGCGTGTCGCATGGACGGGCGAGCCTGCGACCTTCGAAAGCTATGCCGAGGCCTTTGGTCGTTGGTTCGACGTTCGTGCCATTCGCGTGGGCAACCCGGCCGAGCGGCAGATCGCCATCTTCTTCAACGACGTGACGCCACGCAAGAACGCGGAAGCCGCCCTGCGCGCTAGCGAAGCAATCGCTCGCGAGAACATCGAGCGGGTCCGGTTGGCGCTCGGAGCGGGTGCGATCATCGGTACCTGGCACTGGGATATCCAGGCAGACCGCTTCACGATCGACGAACCCTTCGCGAAGGCGTTCGGCCTGGATCCGGCCCTGGGGCGCGACGGCATTCCGCTCGAGCAGATCGTCGAGACCGTGCATCCCGACGATCAGGACGCCCTTGCTGCTGCGATCAACGAGGCCATCGCTCGAGGTGGGGCCTATATCCACCAGTACCGCACACGGCGTGCGGACGGTCGCTACTACTGGCTCGAGGCGAATGGCCGGGTGGATCTCGCGGACGATGGGACGCCGACGAGCTTTCCAGGCGTCGTGATCGACATCGAGGAGCGCCGTGCCGTCGAAGCCGAGCGTGACCGCGCCGCTGCGATGTTGCGCGACAGCGAGCAGTTCCTGCGAAGCGTCCTTGCTTCTTCCAACGACTGCATCAAGGTCCTGGATATCGACGCCAACCTCGTCTTCATGAGCGAGGGCGGCCAGCGCGTCATGGAAGTGTCCGACTTCAACGCCATCGCCGGATGTCCGTGGCCCGACTTCTGGCAAGAGGAAGGCAACGTCGCCGCGAAGAACGCCGTCGCGGCTGCGCGGATGGGCGTGCCATCGGCCTTCCAGGGCTATGCCGAGACCCTCAAGGGGAACAGGCGATACTGGGATGTTCAGGTGTCCCCGATCCTCGGCGCGGATGGTAGGCCAGAGCGCATCCTCTCCGTCTCGCGAGACATCACGGCCCTCAAGGAGGCGGAGGAGGTTCGGACGGTTCTGGCTCAGGAACTCGCGCATCGAATGAAGAACACGCTCGCCATGGTGCAGGCCATCGCGACGCAGACGCTTCGTCAGGCGACCTCGATGGAAGAGGCGCGCAACGCCCTGTCGCATCGTCTCGGCGCCTTGGCTCGGGCGCAGGATATCCTGACACAGGCCGCGTCGACCGACGCCGACGCCCTTGAAGTGGTGGCTGCGGCGATCGCTCCTCACCAGACGGGAGACGGGCGCATCCACATAGACGGTGAGCGCCTCCTTCTGACGTCCCAGCAGGCCCTGGGCCTTTCGCTCGCCATCCACGAGTTGGCAACCAACGCCGCAAAGTATGGCGCATTGTCGAATGCGACGGGAACGGTGCGCGTGTCCTGGACGATCGTGGACGGTGCGTTCGTGTTCACCTGGATCGAAACGGGCGGACCGACCGTTAGCGCACCGGAACGACGCGGCTTCGGCTCTCGCCTGATCGAGCGGATCGTCGCGTCCTATTTCGACGGAGAGGGTCGCATCGATTTCGACCCGTCCGGCATCCGTTTCAAACTGACAGGCGCGTCCGACCGCCTTGATCTCGCGTCGTAAGGTGGGACGTCAACATGGCACAATCGTTCAACCCTGCACGTTACGCCGTCCTGGTCGTCGAGGACGATGCGCTGGTGCGCGCCGAGGCCGTCGACCTCTGTGAGGAGGCCGGCTTCACGGTCTACGAGGCGAGGAACGCGGATCAGGCGATCCGGCATCTCGAGCGCCACTCCGACATTCGCGTCCTGTTCACCGATGTGGAGATGCCCGGAACCATGGACGGGCTGAAACTCGCCCGTGCCGTTCGGGACCGCTGGCCGCCTGTCACCATCATGGTGACGTCGGGACGTGTGAAGGTGGGCAAGGAAGACCTGCCCGAGAATGGCCTGTTCTTCGCCAAGCCCTATCCGCCGGACGAGATCATTAAGGCGCTGAACGGCATCGCGGCGCAGATCGTCAATTGAGGCAGGGGACGGCGACGCTATAGGCATGAGCAACGCATTCTTCGATGACGCCGAGAACCGCGTCGTTCTCCAGATCTGCCGCACCTCACCTGGCTTCATACCGATCGTAATGGGCGGCATGTTGCATCCGGTTCGTGAAACCAGCAATGCGAATTACCCGGTTTCTGCGAACTTGTCCGCCGGGGACTATGTCCTCGGTCTGGAGGTCCTGGGATGCAAACTCGTCCGCAACGAGGTCGATGTCGTCGTAGTTCGAGAGCCCGCGTCGTTCGTTCGGGAAACTTGGCGTATTCGCGCTCGCCAGATCCAGGTGGTCATGACGGACGACTGGGAGGGCAGGCGCACTGACCTTTCCGACTACCTTCATGCACGACATGGAGAAAGAACATGACATCGGACGCCCCGTCGCGCTTCGAGATTTCCGACTACCTGTCGTCAGTACAGACCGAGGATCTAGCGTTCGATATCGGATAGCGGTCACCGAAGGAAATCCATGACCAGCGCTTGCCGTCAGGCTCGCGGCGCCAGTCCCAAGCGTCGATTTGGCCCATGCAGGAACGATGACGTCCCCTATCTGACGGTGACCGCCCTCCCGGTCCTGCTTTACTCGAGTCCTGCATGAGCCCAGCGTTCGCCCAAGCGACACCTGCCGCCGTCGATCCCGGTACCGCCGCCGATGCCATCGCCGCCAACGCGCCAGAGACCGTCGAACAGGCCGTACGAGTCGATCCCGCCTTCGTCCTCTCGAAGATCGAGACCTGGGTCGTCGGCTTCCAGCAGCTCCTGCCCAACATCGTGGTGGCGCTGGTCGTCTTCGCCATCGCCTTCGGCATCGGCTGGGCCATCGAGCGCTCGTTTCGGGCCTGGGCGGACAAGCACGCGCGGGCCAACCTCGGCGCCGTCCTCGGCTCGTTCCTGAAGTGGCTGGTGCTCCTGTTCGGCACGCTTCTCGCGCTGACCATCGTCATCCCCTCGCTCAACCCCGGCGACCTCCTCGCCGGCCTCGGCATCGGCTCGGTGGCGATCGGCTTCGCCTTCAAGGACATCCTCCAGAACTGGCTTGCAGGGCTCCTGATCCTGATCCAGCGCCCGTTCGAGGTCGGCGATCAGATCATCGTCGACGGGTTCGAGGGCACGGTGGAGTGGATCGAGACCCGTGCGACGATCATCATCCTGTTCGACGGGCGCCGGGTCATCATCCCGAACGCCAGCGTCTATTCGAGTTCCGTCACCGTCAACACGGCGCGTCCCCTGCGGCGCTCGCAGTACGATATCGGGATCGGCTACGGCGACGACATCGCCGAAGCCCGCGCTGCTATTCTGGAGGCGATCGGCAAGGTCGAGGCCGTGGTCTCGGAACCTGCGCCGGAGGTGATCGTGTTCGACCTTGCGGCCTCCAGCGTGAACCTGCGCGTGCGCTGGTGGACGCCGTCCAAGGGCTTCAACCTCGTGAAGGTGCAGGGCGAGGTGCTGGAGGGCGTCAAGCAGGCGCTCGACGCGAAGGGAATCGACATTCCCTATGCCACGCAGGTCATGTTGTTCCACGACCAGACGGAGGACGCGGACGGACATCGCGATGCCCAGCGCGAGGGGTGGCCACCGCGCAGGAGCCGACAGGATCGACCGGACAGTGGACGAAGGGACTGGTAGACCCCGGGACGAGTTAGGGTGCCGAACCAGACGCCAGCCAACGGAGAAGCCCGTGCCCGAAAAGACGCTGTTCATCGTCCAGCAGTACGAACGCAGCGGCAAACGGCTGGTCGCCGGCCGCATGATGGAGTTCAAGACGGCGGCGGAAGCGCAGGGCCGCGCCGAGCGCGACGCCGCCCGCACCGCCGGTGTCGTGGCGCTCCAGCAGACGATCGACACGGACACTGGTGAGGTTGTCGAGAATCCCGTCGTCCTTGCTCGCTACGGCGAACTGCCTGCAGAGTTCGATCAGGGATGATCGGGTGATCTGTAAGGACGGCAGCAGTGACGTTGATCGTATTCCCATTTGACGGATGCCTACGCACGATGCCGTGACGCACGGTCGTCGCGGCTCGATGCATGCTCCAGTTTCAGATGCGGCTTCTCACTGCCCTCGGAGACACGATGCGTCGAGCGATCGCCTGCGTGGCCTATGCCTGGGTTGTGGCTGTCGGCGCCATGCCGTCCGCCGCGCAGGAGCGCGAGGCGGTCGTCCTCAGCGGCGGCTATGTCCTGTCGTTCGATCCCGCCGTCGGGGATCTCCGGCAGGGCGACATCCTGGTGCGGGGCGGCGTGATCGCCGAGATCGCGCCGCGGATCGAAGCGCCTGGCGCGACGCGGGTCGACCTTGCCGGCAAGCTCGTCCTGCCCGGTCTCATCGACACCCATACTCATCTTTGGACCAGTTCCATGAAGGGCCGGTTCCAGAACACGCCGCAGAGCGCCTATTTCGCCGTCAAGGCGCATCTCGGGCGGCATTTCACGCCCGAGGACGTAAGGATCGCCACCTATTACGGCGCCGTCGAAACGCTCGCCTCGGGCGTGACCACGACAGTCGACTTATTCCACAACAACCGGGGCGCCGAGTTCTTCGAGGCGAGCCGGCAGGCCCTCGTCGACAGCGGCCTGCGCGCCCGGCTCCTGTTCGGCGCCCATGACGACACGCCGCCGGACGAGACAGCCGATCTCGAACGCTTGGGAACGTTGGCCGCCGAATGGCGCGACAGCCGTGTGACGCTGGGTTTCGGCTGGCGCGGGACGGGCACCGGTTCGGAGCAGCTTCTGGCGACCGGCCGGACGGAACTGGCAGCGGTGCGAACGCTGGGGCTTCCCATCGCCGTGCATGCGTCGGGCGAAACCGTCGCGCCGCTGGCGGCCAGCGGTCTCCTCGGGCCGGACGTCCAGATCATCCATGCGACCGGCGCCTCGCCGGAAGAACTCCGCATCTTCGCCGAGGCCGGCGCTTCGCTCGCCCTCACCCCCGTCACCGAGCAGCGCGTCGGCTACGGCGTGATCGCGCTCCGTGACTTGGAGCCGATGGAGCGCATCGGGCTGGGCATCGACGGACCGGGCCTTGCGGGCGCTGCCGACCTCTTCGCCAACATCCGCCTTCTCGCCCTGAACGAGGCAGGCGCCAGCGGCGAGGAAGGCGCCGTGTCGCCCCGCCGCATCCTCGAACTCGCCACGCGGGACGCGGCACGCGCGATCGGTATGGACGACGAGATCGGCTCGCTCGCCCCGGGCAAACGGGCCGACATCATTGCCATCGATCTCCAGGCCCTCGGCATGGCGCCTCTACCGGACGGCGACCCGGCCGCACTGGTGGTCTATTCCGCGCAGCCGGCCGACGTCGACCTGGTCATGGTCGACGGCGAGATCCGCAACCGCGACGGGCAGCTTCTGGGCGTCGACGTCCCGCGTATCCTCGGCGACGTGGAGCGCTCGATCCGCGGCGTCGCCGACCGGGCGGGCGGATGGCCGGCAGTACGCGACTGAGCCACCGGCGCGCCGAAGCTGCCTGTCGGAACGCAGCAGGCCCTTGCCGGATCGACGATGGCGTCGTGCGCGTTACCGGGCCGGTCCGCTTGAAAGCGACCAGTCCGACGCTTCCTCGCACCTTCCGGCCGCCCACCGCGACGGCCGGTTGTCTGTTCTCCATCTCCAGGATGTCCCATGCCTGACGGAATTCTCCTGCGGGCCGCCGCCTTGGCCCTGTCCCTCTTCGCCGCCGTCACAACGACCGGCAGTGACGCGTCGGCCCAATCCGCATCGAAGTCGCTTCGAATCGTCGCCTTCGGCGACAGCCTCGTCGCCGGTTACGGCCTGCGACCTGCCGAAGCGTTCCCGGCGCAGTTGCAGGCCACGTTGCGGGCCAAAGGCTACGATGTCACGGTGACCAACGCGGGGGTCTCAGGCGACACCTCCGCTATGGGCCTGGCGCGGGTCAGGCGGGCGGTGCCGGCAGGCACGGATCTCACCATCGTCGAGTTCGGCGCGAACGACATCTTTCGCGGCGTGTCGCCGAGCACCACGGAGCGCAACCTCGACGCCATCCTTTCCCATGTCGGCACGGTGTCGAAGGCCACGGTCCTTGCCGGCATGGTCGCTCCTCCTAACCTCGGCAACGATGCGGCACGGGCGCACGCGCCGATCTACAGGAGGTCGGCGGATCGCCATTCGGCTGCCCTCTATCCGTTCTTCCTGAAGGGCGTCGCCGGCCAGAGAAGCCTGAACCTTGGCGATGGCATCCATCCGAATGCGGCCGGCGTGAAGCGCATCGTCGACCGTATCCTACCGACCGTGGTGTCTGAACTTCGCAGGCTGGAGGACCAACGCTCGGCCGCCGATTGACGGGATCGGCAGGCGTTCCCAACCAGTCGGAACATGTGGCGACCGATGATGCCGTGCGTGCATCTCAGACAGATTGTGGCTATGGCACCGATCGGCGGTATTGCGCGCCCCCGGCACATCCGGCGATGGTGCCGGCTATGACTTCAGACTTCACGTTCTCCGATCTCCGCCGCTACTCGGTGCCGCAGCTCACCTCGGCTTCTTGATGGGGCGGCTTCCGCCTACGAAGCCAGAGCGGCAGGCCGACCTGTACCTGGACTAGGAAGATTCGACATTTCGGAGCGCCTGGCGTGCCGGGTTCAAGGGCAGCGTTGTTCGATGTCGAGCAAGGTGGCGAAGGGCGAACTAACGATGCGACGCACAAGGCCCCAGATCATCGAGCCGGCGACAGAGCGCTGACGCCACGCATACCGCCGTCTTTAAGTTCGGACGCTGAAGTCTGCGGACGTCATAGATGCGCTGCCCGACCTCTTCATCCTGCGCGGCGTGCCCGGCCGCATCCGTTCCGGCAACGGTCGCGGGCTTGTCGGCGTCTCTGCATCCAACTCGGCAACGCATCCCGCCGGCAGCATGTGGGCAAAGGTCGGAAAGACTACGAACAGGAAGCCGGCGCGCAAGAAGCCGTCGTCGTCTCCAACCCAGAAGTCGGCTCTTTCCTCCCGGAGACGACCGGCGTCCGCGCTAAAAAGTAACGTGTCGTCGTCGTTCAGCATCACCGAGGAGGGTGTCTGCGTGCGCACCAGCGATACAGGGTGGGAGCCGAGCCGCTTTCCGGCGGGAGCAGGCGAATGGACATCCTTCGTCCTGGCCAATATTGGATGATGATGTTGGCCGCTGACATTTTGGCGACCGAGCCGTTAACAGCAGCGATGCCAGCACAGGATTCTCTTCCGGATGTTGCCCTGCGTCGTCATCATCGTGATCTGGCTCGCGGTCGCAGTGGCAACGATTGTCGATCGCATGCCACCGCAGTGCGGACCACTTTTCGAACCCCCTTGCCTGTCCGAAGCTTGGCAGAAGATAGGGGACATCGCGACGCTAGCCTGGGTGGACGACTGGGAGGCCCTGGTCGGGTCGTTCGTGGCATTGCTCGCCGCCCTTCTCGGCGCCTCCGCCATCCGTCGTCAGATGCGCCAGACCGAACGCATCGCTTGGGAGCAACGCCAGCAGGTCGACCAGCACGTCGAGGAGGCGCGAAGGCGGAAGCTGCGCGGCCTCCGTGCAGGCCTGCCACTGGCCCTGTCCTCGGCGTCGGCACACCTGACGCGGATCGCCTCGGACCTGCGGGCACTGCACGGCAGGCTTCGCGATCCCGCGGCGGACAAGGACGTCCCGTTCGTCTTCGCGCCGCTGCCGCAGGATATCGTGCCGCCCCTGCAGTCCATCGTGGAGCTTGAGGACGACGACGTAGCGAGAGACAGCCTGATCTCCCTCGCCTCGGAACTCCAGGTGCTCCACGCGAACCTACGCAGCCTTTTCGACGTTCACAGCAGTCATCGGACCCATCCGACACCACTTGACGTCGAGGTCGTCTGCGCACGTGTCGCTATAGTGTCCGGAATGGTGGACATCCTCTACAACTATGCACGCGGCACGAACGAGTTCGGAGGCGATCTCCCTTCCGCGATCTGGAACGCGGCCGGCCGGCTTCGCTTCGGGAGCGACCCGAACATGCAATATGTCCGCGATCTCCTGACGGCGCACTACGGCGCCGACCCATCGAAGGCGGAAAGCATCGTCCCGGGCCTTACCCTTTAAGGCGAGTATCAACCTCATCGCTCTGCAAGCAATTCCGGGCCGGATCCTCAGGCGAACTTGGACGAGGAAATCCGGGACGCAACAAGAGGCGTTCCGCTTCGGACCATGACCGACCTCAACCCATGACTCCGCTCGAAGCATGCGGAACGTGGGAGCCACATTTCGTCGCATCGCCACCGGACGCCGGATCCTCTTCCTGTTGGCAAGGCAGTTCCGTGACGCATTCGTCTCCCGGGATCCTTGACCGCTTTCGGAAGGCATCTCAACCTGGACGAATGGCTTATGATTTCTCGAGTTTATCTCCTACTGATTTCGAGGATTTGGCACGCGACCTCGTCGGTCGCGAGATCGGCAAGCGGTTTGAGGTCTTCCCCGAAGGACCGGATGAAGGGATGGACGGGCGACACGCCCTTGCCGAGGGCGATGTTGTCCTGCAGGCGAAGCACTATCACCGGTCGGGCCTTTCGGCGCTGAAGTCCAAGATGAAGGGCGAGCGCAAGGCCATCGATGCCATGGGATGCTCACGCTACATCCTCGCCACGTCGGTGTCTCTCACGCCAGGGAACAAGGCGGCGCTAGCGGAAATCATCGGACCTGCGCTGCATGGACCGGGTGACATATTCGGTCCAGGCGATCTCAATGCGCTGCTTCGCAAGCATCCGGACATCGAGAAGGCTCACCAGAAGCTATGGGCCCAAAGCACCGCGATCCTCAAGTCGGTGATTAGGGAGGCAATTGAGGAAGCCGACGGAACACCGGTACCCGCAGTTCTCGCAGAGCTTCTGCCACGTCCGCAGAGAGCCGCATCTGGCCCAAGTTTCGCGCCCGTGGAACGCGACATGATCTTTCTGATAAAAGCCACGCCGCTCGACGACGAGTTCACGCTCTGGCTAGGTCCCAAGCTCGAGGCGGAAGGATACCGCGTCTTCTCTGACATACTCACGCTTCAGCCTGGCGACAGGTTGCGACGGCAGGTGAACCAGGCCCTTCAGCATCGTGCGGCGAAGGTCCTGCTTGTCTGTCGAGAGGCGACCCTCGCCGACCGGCACGTGCAGGACGATCTCGACATCGCCCTGGAAGTGGCGACGGAGCTCGGTGATCCGCGCTTCGTCATTCCGCTCCGTCTCGAGCAGGTCAGGAAGGTCAAAGGCCTCGGCGACACGATGCCCGTCGATTTCGTCCGTGGCTGGGGAGAAGGCGTCGCCAGCCTCGTCGATGCCCTTCGGCGACAAAAGGTGCCGCGATCCGCCGGTCCGACCGCTATCCATCCGAACTGGGAAGCCTTCCGGCGACGCGGTGCGATCCCACTCGTCGAGGAGGCCGAGCGGCTGACGTCGAACTGGCTGCGCGTCTCGGAGGCGCCCGACGTCATCCGATACTACGAAGGCGTCGGCGCGATCGAAGGCCGAATGCTGGATCGGGCGATCGAACAGTTCCCATATCCATGTGCCCTCCAGCGCAGCGGCTTCATCACCTTCGCGGATCAGGACGAGATCGACGTCGCGTTCGCATCGGCTGGCCGGTTCCGGCTGAAGCACGAGATCCCCCTGCTGGAATTCGTCGATGGTGGCTTTCCAAAGCTCGGCATCCAGCGACAGGTTGCCTCGAACCTTATCGTCGCGATGATCAAGCAGGCGTGGTCCGCGTTCGGCAAGGAAAAAGGCTTCCTCGAATATCGCTATTCGCACGCAGTCGGCTTCCACGCGTCGGCCGACCAAGTCCGCACCGGTCAACGCGTTCCATGGGGTAGACAGGGGGATCATCGGTCATCAATGCTGCGCAACGTGGCCAAGGGCCACATCTGGCAGTTCGGCGTTACCGCGATGCCTTTCTTGAGGCCTTTCTGGCATCTCAGGCTCAAGGCGCGGGTTTTGTTTTCCGTCGACAACGGCACGCCCAGCGGGCTCGACATCGACGATCCCAAGAAGCTGCATCGGCTGCGTCGCAGCATCTGCAAGGGATGGCGCAACAAGCAGTGGCACGGACGCATGCTTGCCTTCATTGAACTAATGTCCGGTGAGGGTGCAAGCCTGCGCCTTCGTCTCGCGAGGGATGCAGAACTGGTGATCGAGGCAGCGCCGATGCTGTTCACCTCGCCGGTAAGCACGGCACTTCCCGACCTTCTCGATGCTGAGCAGGAGGAAACCGACGACAGCACCCTTGGCCGACCCGACGGCGACGACGGAGTCGAAGAATGAAGTTTCCCGAGAGATCGCTCCAGGTCGAGCACTTCGACGAGCCGCTGCTGGAATTCGCATACGCACAGCGCAGCCCCCACCCAAAGGATGGCCTGTTCCTGTATGGCCCGCATGCGAAGGCGAAGCGGACGCACGAGATCCGCGTCGGCGTCGTCGGCACGGACGAAGGCATCGCGCACTTCCGCACATGGTCGCGCGATCTACAGTCTTCCATCCCGGTTCCGCCGCCGGGAAAGGGCGAGAAGGTCGATCGCCTGCACCTGGCGAACTTCCCCGGCCTCGATGAAGCCTTCGGGATATCGTTCGATCCAGACGAGTTCAGCGCGCTTTCGATCCAGGCGAAGGACATTGAGCGCGCCACGCGCATCTTCAACCTGAACGAAGCGGTCGACACGGTCGCTCGCCTATACATCGATCGCGTGGAGAAGCATCGGCGCAACGACGAGCGGTCGGTCGACGTGTGGGTCCTGGTCCTGCCGGACATCGTCTACGAACGCTGCCGGCCGCAGTCCAAGCGTTCCGGACTTCCCATGGAGCAAGGTGAGTTCAGGAAGCGACAGAAGATGAAGGAAGACCTGCCGCTGCTATCTGCGATGGGCGCCATAGATCAGTCGGGCGAGGCGATCTTCGAGGACGTTCCGGACTTCCATCGCAGGATCAAAGCCGAGTTCCTGAGGATCGCGCCGACCCAGCTGGTGCGTGAGACGACACTCGCGCCCGGCGCCTTCCTCAATAAGGCCAACTATCCCATCCGCAAGACCCAGGATGCGGCGACGGTCGCCTGGAACCTCGCGACCGGCCTCTACTACAAGACGCAGCCGAAACCGCCGTGGCGGCTGGCGGACGTGCGGCCCGGCGTGTGCTACATCGGCATGGTCTACAAGAGCCTGCCGAACGATCCCGACGGACACGCCTGTTGCGCTGCACAGATGTTTCTCGACGAGGGCGACGGCGTCGTGTTCCGCGGCGCCAATGGACCTTGGAAAACGGGCGAGCATGAGTATCATCTAAAGGCTCCGGCCGCGCGGAACCTGCTCGAGCTCGTCCTGAAGACGTATGGCGAACAGCATGGTTCACCACCGAAAGAACTGTTCATTCACGGACAGACATACTTCAACGACGAGGAGTGGGAAGCTTTCGCCGCCGCAGCGCCAAAGGAGACAAACGTCGTCGGGGTAAGGATCCGTCCGACCGGTGGTGAGACCAAGCTCTTCAGGGACGGCGACTATCCCGTCCTGCGCGGCACGGCTTTACTTCTTGATGACAGGTCGGCCTATCTCTGGACAACGGGCTACGTGCCGCAGCTGGACACCTACATCGGGCCTGAAACGCCCAATCCGCTCCACATCACCGTAATGCGGTCTAAGAACGCAAGGCCAAAGATCGCCACCGTACTGCGGGATATAATGGGACTGACGAAGATCAATTACAATTCGTGTAATTTTAACGACGGGCTACCGGTAACAGTCCGCTTCGCCCGGATGGTCGGCGACGTTCTGACGATGGGATCGGCCAAGGGCGAGGAACGCCAGCCGTTCAAGTTCTACGTCTGAATTCGGACGGAGGTCCGGAGGCTGAGAGCGCCTGCGGGTCGATCGTCTTCTCGTTCCGCATAGCTGGGAGGGCCACCTTCGCCTTGAAGGTCAACGGGTGGTCCGCCGCAGTCGTTTAGGAATGGTCTCTCTTGTCGTGACCCTCATGCTACCTTTGAGTTGAAACTGCATATATTTAACCGGTCGAGTTTCCGAGCCTGTTCTCATCAAGATGCCGGACCATCTGTCGAGCGTTCTTGATTCCCGCAAGAGCGAGCCGTCTTCCGGGACGAAGGGCGTCTGCGCCCGCAAGCCGCTATGCTGGAATGGCATCGGGACGTGAGCCGCGACAGCCTCGAGCTATCAGGGCGGGATTTGAGCCCTTCAACATAGATTCCAAGATGCCGCATGCGGATACGGTACCTCGGATGTAGCTTGCGTTGTACGGTTTGTACGTATTATGAACGGGGATGCCCAAATCACCCGAACACCTTGAGCTGTTGATGGTAGCAAGAGCGATTGGGGGAGCCGAACTCGCTCGAAGAACAGGGCTTCATCGTTCCACGGTTTACACGTTTCTCCAGTCCGGGCGGGCGACTGAGCGTATCGCATGTCGGTTGCGGGCGGGCATCCAGAAACCTAGAAACGATACCCTCGCGTCGAAAGACGAACAAAACGTACAGATAAACGAGAGCGACGTTGCCGGTTTCTTAAAAGTCCTGCATCATCTTGCCGACATGGTGCGGCGCGATGCAGATGCAGTGACAGCCCCGAGAAGGCGATCCGATGAGTCGTAGCGATCTGGTCCTCAAGTTGGCGAAAGCTGGCGTCGAGAACGACAGAGGCCTCCTGCAGCGAACGCTGGAGGCCCTGGCCGAGGATGCGCGCTCGAAACAGCAGCACACGCTGGCACGTCGATACGCGAGCGTCTTCGATCCGTCCAAGGGTCCTCGACCATCGGCCGATGTCGGATCTCTGACTTTCCTTCCAGAGAACGTCCGCGACCTTCTTATCGAACGTCCCGCCGTGAGGCAGCTGGACGACCTACTCCTCGACCCTTCGACCAGGAATGATATCGCGGACTTTCTCCAGGAACAGCGGGAGACAGATCTCCTGCGATCTCATTCGCTTGAACCCCGACGATCGCTGCTGCTGACCGGGCCACCGGGAACGGGTAAGACGAGCCTGGCGGAGATCGTATCTGCAGAGGTTGGCGTGCCGTTCCTGACCGTACGATACGAAGCTCTCGTGGGCAGCTATCTCGGCGAAACGGCGGGCAGACTGCGACACGTGTTCGAATACTGTGCCTCGTTGCCCTGCGTCCTATTCTTCGACGAATTCGACGCCATCGGAAAAGAGCGAGCCGATTCACATGAGAGCGGGGAGATGCGACGCATCGTGTCGTCACTCCTGGTCCAGATGGATGCCTTGCCGTCGTCCACGATCGTTATCGCAGCGACCAATCATTCCGAGATGCTCGACAGGGCGGTCTGGCGTCGTTTCGACCTGACCTTGGATCTTCCATTGCCCGATCGGAAGCAGATCGAGCGATGGATTGGCAAGATGTTGCGGAAGGTGGGAGTAGACCATTCCTTCGATATCAGCTTGGTTGCCGAAGGCCTGGAAGGTATCAGCTTCGCGGAAGTCGAAAAAATGTTGGCCGATATCCGACGGAGAGTTGTGCTGACGAAGGATCGGTCCGACATTATACCTATCGTGGAACGAGTCGTGCACCGCTGGCTGGATCGCACCTCAGACAGTCGAGGTGCGATCTCAGATGGCGAAGGATCCTCAGAGCTTCCCGATCATACGCCTCGTAAGAAGGAAGGGCGTCGCCGAAAGGATACCGGGCAGTAGAGTCACGCCGGCTCCAGGCTTTTCACGATTGACTCAGATTCAGAGGCTGGATGGGCCATTCGGAAAAATCCGCCAGAAACTTAACGCCGCCACCGCCTCCCCCGGCATCTCTGATGATCCATCCGAAATCGGGCCGGACCGTGCTATCGTTCTGAAGGTTCTCGGGCCTCTTGCAGATTTCGCAAAATCTGCGGCCGAGGTGGGTTTCGAATACTTGGGCGAAAGTTTGGACGATCTCGATGAGGACGAGACACCAGTAGTCGACCCGGGGTCCAGACAGCCATCCAGTGAAGGTCATCTCTACGTATCGATGCCAAACGAGGCGTCCCTTCGTAAACTTTTGAAGCTGTGGGACGCGTTCAAGAGTTCACCGAACGCTCCCAAGGAAGGTGCTGGAGGTTGGTGGCAGCTTTTCCCGCTGATCGCGTCGTTGCGGACGTGGGATGCCCGGGACAGGATCGAGGCGCCTACGGTCGACTACATCGAGCGACGACTCCGAGAAGCCCCCGATCAGCCTGTCGTTCTCGAGATCGACCTATGGTTTCGAGAGGGAAGACAGGTCCGAAACAGTCGGCGCGAGTCGTTCTTCGAGAGCCTATCCGAGGACGATGCGCAGATCCTCGACGAAGCCGTCATCGAAGCCATCCAGTACCACGGTGTCCTGGTATCCTTATCGCCAGCTACGGCTCGCACCTTGGTCGAACGGCAAGGATCTCTCGCATCAGCGGAAGAGGTCATGTCGATCCGACCTCAGTCGCTTGCTTCCTTCGATCGCGAAGATGACGACGACGCCGCGATACCCATGACACGCCGTCTTGGTGAAGCGGACGAGCGCTCCCCTCTCATCGGGATCCTGGACGGCTTTCCAGTCGCCAACCACGATTACCTGCGAGGTCGTGTAGACGTACATACCGTCGACATCCTCGGAGAAGACGTTCCGCTCCATGGTCGCGTTCACGGCACACAGATGGCCTCGCTCATCCTGCATGGAGATCTTCAGGACCATACCCAGCGAACGCTTCCGAGACGCGTCGCATGCATTCCGGTCCTGAAGCTCGACAAGCTCGGCCGCGAGACCACTCCCCCCGATCGTCTCGCGATCAAGATCGTAGAGCGTGCCGTCAAGGCGATGCTGGTCGGACTTGACGACGGAGAGCCGGCAGCTCCTAGTCTCATCGTATTCAATCATAGCCTTGGCGACGAGAATCGCCAGTTTACGAGGCTTCCATCAGCGTGGGCTCGCCTACTCGATCAGCTGATGTTCGATCATAACGTGTTGTTCGTGACGAGTGCAGGAAACATTCGCTCCGAATTTGAAATAGACGGCTATCCGAGCCCTCAGGCATTCCAGAGAGGCGATAAAGCCAAACGTTCGTCCGATCTCATCGGAGCACTACATCGATCGCGTGAAAGGCGTCGGATCATATCGCCTGCCGAGGCGATCAACGGCCTGACGATCGGCGCCCTCCATTTCGATCATGCGAGCACTTCTTTCCCTCACGATCCCTTCGAGTTGGCGGGTGCTGCCAGTGTCTACTCTTCAATCGGTCCCGGTCTTGGAGGCAGCGTCAAACCAGATTTTGTTGTGCCGGGCGGAAGGCAACTGGTTGCATCCCGGAAGGATGGAAGCAAGCTTCTGGCAAGAGGTCTTTCAAATCCACAGCTGGGGCATCTGACTGCCGTACCCGATGGCACGGGCCTGTTGAGCGACGCTCGACGGAGGTGCAGCGGAACGAGCAATTCAGCCGCATTGACGACGCGCATGCTCGGATGGCTCGCAGAGTCGCTGGACGATGCGATCGAGCATGAGCCCGATGATGAGACCGAATGGTTCGATAAACCTACCCGGGCTGCGGTCCTCAAGGCTCTCGTCGCCCACGGTGCCCGCTGGGGCGAAGCCGGAAGCGTTCTCGAGAGTCTGCGTGACCCATTCGGGACGAACTGGCAAAAGAGGCGAGGGAATGCAGCCGGAGTAATCGGATATGGCGAGTGCTCCGTCGAGCGGGTAATCGACGGATCTCGACGTAGGGTAACGATGCTGGCCGAGGGGCTCATCCGAAACGATGATCGCCACGAGTACGACATACCTTTGCCTGAGGGGTTGCACGGCATCAAAGAGGTGAGAGAGATCGACTTGACGCTGGCATGGATGACGCCCTTGCGTCCTCGGGCCGCCAATCACAGAGCGGTCAAGCTCATGCTGACCGGTGCCACGAAGTCCGAAACCTCATTCTGGTCCGGCGTAGAGAGCGGCCAGGTCGTCCAGCCACCGCCGAAGATGAGCGCAAAAGGGACTCTCCGGCGTGTTCGGCTGAAAGGCGGCAGCATTCAGTCCATCGCGGCGGAAGAGACCATGCGGGTCGGCGTTCAGGCGATGGCTAAATCAGGGTTCGAGGAAACAGAAGTTCCGTACGCTCTGGTTGCGACGATCGAAGTTGGTGAACTCGTTACGCAGAACATCTACGAGCAGGTAAACGAAGCGTTGCGTGAACAGGCGCGTGAACGCGGCAGAAGCAGGACGCCTGTGCGCAGGAGAGTGAGACCATGACCTCGAGAACCAAAGTTCAGGAGCTGGATCTGGACGAGGAATTCGAGCCTTTCCCACCGGGGTCCAGCTTGGGAGAACAGGCTCCTGAGGTCGTCGTCGCCTTCCTGCGAGAAATCGGAAACCATGAAGCGGCTGACAACATTGCTGCGGCAGGCGGCACAGGTCAAGGCTTCCTCGGCTTCGGAAACTCACCGTACACGGCGACCGGTGTGGCCTACGGTCTCATAGACGACGATCGAAGTGGCTCAGTAAGCCGCGTTTTGACCGGCAATCGAATTGCCGCCGATCCGAGCCTTGCAGGCACCCGAATCAAGGTCACCTTGGACCACTTCTATGCAGCTGAATATCCTGGTCGCGGGAAGCAGAGCATACTTTGCGAGTTTCAAGGAAAGAACCAAATTGCGGGCTCTTCTGAGCCTATACATTTCGCTGCCACACTTACAGTGCAAAATCAGGACAGCGCAGGCATCACTGGTCTCCCCTTATTCCTTGGACTTACTGTAGGTAAGAACGGTATACAGCTTTCCGGAAGGACGGTTTACGTCGGATCTACATCAGACGACGCTCTTATGGGTATATTTGATAGTGAAATTTATAAGAAAGGATTATCGTTGCTCAGCACCGCCCAGCCGGCTCTTGCGCCCTTGGCACTTACGGCTGGGGGTGTAATCAAATTTTTGATCAACGGGCCCAAGAACCAAGAAGTTCATCAATTCAAGATGGGCTTTGACTTCACCGGAAGTAAAACATCGCCACGGTTGCGTCTTGGATCTTACATCGTCGCACAAGGTGGTGATCAGTCGACGATTCCTCTTTCCAGTTGCGTCTGGGATAATGAGCGCTCGAGGTTGTACAATCAAAGAACTGGAAAGGAAGTTACCGAGTTCAATTACATGGTTTTCGGGATTTCATCGTTTGATGAAGAAATATTTGGAGAAAACCGACTCGGTAGCTAAGTTCGGTCCTCCATGCCCGTGGCGTACATAACGTCCCATGCATTGTAAAACGGTGTTGGAACGGGGCCCCAGATCTGCGTGTAAAAGTCGATCCACCGCATTTTGGCGACAATCAGGATATTTCTGAGACCTAGGTTTAGCAAAGGTCCACCTTTTCCTGCCCATATATCCGGCGGTCGACGAGGGTCAAACGGTTGATATGTCCTTCCGTTTGATCGCTCGACCAGACCGTCTGTAACTGCAGCGCGCATAGCGTTAAGAACTTAGCGATGTCGCAGGCGAACAAGGCGGCCAAGTCGCGCTAAGCGTCGTAAAATTAGGGATCAAAAGCGGCTTCGGCCTCGCACTGAACGATGAACTCGAAGTGGTCGAGCAAGGTTCGTGCCTCCCCGAAAGCATGCGCCACCTCGTCGGTTCCTGCGATGGTCGAAGGCTTGGGTATCATCAGATCATCGCGCTTCAGCCTCATCAGACAGTAAGCGTCGTCCTCCGGCCACGGCGGCGAGGTTGGCTTCGGCGGCGTTGAACCGCCAAGGCATTAGATCGTCGATGTCGCGGTTGGGATGACCGTTCACGATATGGGTGATGACGGCGCTGAGGTAGGCCTGCGGATCGACGCTGTTGAGCTTGCAGGTCTCGACGAGCGAGGCGATGACGGCCCAGTGCTGGGCAACCGCGTCGGACCCGGCGAAGAGCGCGTTCTTGCGCGTCAAGGCGAGCGGACGGATCGTGCGCTCGACGGTGTTGCTGTCGATCTCGACGCGGCCGTCGTCCAGGAAGCGGGACAGGCCTTCTAAGCGTGAGAGCACGTAGCGGATCGCCTCGGCGAGCGTGGTCTTCCGGCTGATCAGCGTGAGCTTCTCGCGCAGCAGGGCTTCGAGTGCGTCGAGAAGCGGACGGGTGCGGCACTGACGCGCGAGGCGGCGCGCCTCGGCGGACCGTCCGCGGATCGCGGACTCGATCCTGTAGAGCGCGGCGATGCGTTCCAGAGCCTCGGACGCGATCGGCGCGGGACCGGCGGCGGCGAGTTCAAAGAACCTGCGGCGCACGTGCGCCCAGCAGAAGGCGAGCCTGACATCCCCCTACTCGGCGAGCGCCCGGTAGCCGGCATAACCATCGACCTGCAGCGTGCCGGTGAAGCCCTGCAGATGGTCGAGCGGACGCTCGGCCTTGCGATCGGGAGCGTAGATAAAGACCACGGCGGGCGGATCGGCTCCCTGCCAGGGGCGATCGTCGCGGGCATAGGGGAAGAACTGGCCGGTCTTGGTGCGACCGCGGCCAGGATCGAGCACCGGCGCGGTGGTCTCATCGGCGAAGGGCTTGGAAGAGGCCTTTAGATGACCGAGCAGCCGTTCATGGACGGGACGCAGGAGGAAGGCGGCGCGCCCGACCCAGTCGGCAAGCGTCGAGCGATCGAGATGGACACCCTGCCGGGCGTAGATCTGCGCTTGGCGGTAGAGCGGCAGGTGGTCGGCGAACTTGGAAACGAGCACCTGCGCGACGGTGGCCTCGGTCGGCAGACCGCCCTCGATCAACCGCGTCGGCGCCGGGGCCTGGACCACGACGCCCTCACACGCCCGACAACCGTAGCGCGGACGCCGCGTCACCAGCACCCGGAACTGGGCGGGCACGATGTCGAGCCGCTCGGCGACGTCCTCGCCGATCAAGTGCAAGGGATGCCGGCAGCAGGGGCAGGCCTTGTGCTCGATGTCGACGACGGTCTCGATCCGAGGCAGGTGGGCGGGCAGCGAGCCGCGGTTGGCGCGGCGCTTGGTGATACGCTCGACCTTTGCCGCCGGAGCGTTTCTTTCCTCGGCAGCCTCGTCGGCCGCGACGCCCTGTTCGACGTCTTCCAGCCCAAGCAAAAGCTGGTCCTCAGGCAGCGTCTCGGCGCGGCGACCGAAGCGATGGCGCTGCAGCTCCTTGATGATCTGCTCGAGCCGCTCGGCGCGCATCCGTTCGGCGATCAGCATCGCCTTGAGCGTGCCGGGATCGTCGGGAAGCGTGTCGGCCGCCAGGGTCATGGGCCAGTGAATCACCTCTCAATCCCAGCGGCAACAGGCTTTACCGCCCCTTCGTCAGCCCGGCAAAGCCGGCACGCGGGTCTCACGCACGGCATGGACGCGACGCCAGTCGAGACCCTCTAGTAGCGCCGAGAGCTGAGCTGCCGTCAGGTGCAGCACGGCGTCCTGCACCTTCGGCCAGCGGAACTCACCGTCCTCCAGACGTTTGGCCCCGAGCACGACTCCCGTGCCGTCCCAGAACACCAGCTTGATACGGTCAGCCCGCTTGGCACGGAACACGTAGACCGCACTGGAGAAGGGATCGGCCCCCATCGTCTCGCGCACCAGTGCCGCCAGCCCTTCGGCGCCTTTGCGGAAGTCTACCGGTTTCGTCGCCACCATCACCCGGACCACGCCCGACGGGCCGATCACGATGAACCCTTCAGCGCCTGTATCACCGCCGTGATCGTGCGTGGGTCGGTGCCCTTGGGGATCCGCACTGAGACGCAGTCGATCTCCAGTTCGATCGTCGGGCCCGCCTTGCCCGAACAGCGCGGGCGGCGCTTGCGCTGCGGATCCTTACCTTCCACGCTCTGCGCCGCGACCAACACCGGCACAAAGTGCTGCTCCGTCACCGACGACGGCGAGGTCAAAAGCGGCAATGATCCATCGGCATCGTTCATCGGTCCGCGAAGCTGGCGGCGCCAGGTGAAGAGCTGGGAATGGCCAAGGCCATGGCGACGAGCTACCGCGCTCACGCTCTCCAGGCCCGAGTAGCTCTCGGCAACGATCGCAGCCTTCGCCTCGTCGCTCCATTCGCGCCGACGCCCCCCCGTGAACACCTCGAACCGACGAACCGGCTCCGTGCCAGCATCAGCACATGACATCGACATGGCTCCAAGCCCTCCTTCAAAGCGAAGGGCTCAAACTCGACACCTAAACGGCCGTCAGCAAGGTGCGGTCAGGACGACGCTTACATCAGACATGCAACAATCCTGATACCATCTGGACTGCGGAGAGGTATGATCGGCAGTTACCCTCCGTAAACCGTGCTCCGATTAGCGCCTGCAGCGGACTGGTTTGCGCAAGGGTGATCGCGTAGCCTTCGTCCGGGCTGTACGCGCAGCCTGGGGCGTGGAAACCCCGGATTACGTTGGTTTGGCCGCCGACCAGAACGGCGCCGTATCCTTGATCTTTGGGTCGGGGAGCCATGGACGCATGTCCAGGTTCTCACGAACTAAAGGTCCATGGGACCGTACGTAGTCCGGTTTTCCAACTCCCCGATCAGGGTCGAGGCAGCATATCGCGGGGGCGCACCGCGGAAGCTTCCCACGAGAGTTGGACAATGCGGCGGATACCAGCAGCATTTCTCACAGTGACCATACTGGCCTTGATGCCGAGCGTCTCGTTCGCGGCTCAGGGTCTCCTGACCTGTGGCCGATGCATCGGCACGACTCTGACGGCTTCGTCCGGCATCGGCACGGCGAAAGCACGTATCCGGTCGGAGGTCAGGGAAGCGGACGTCGCAGAATACTGCGAACGCGAGGTCGGCGATCCGACACGGCTGCTGGCCTGCCTGGCCGACACGCGGAAGACGGATTTGGGGACCGCCCTCACCGCCTCGGCCGACTGCACGGCCGGCCGCATCAGGAATGTCGACGATGCGGACTATCGCATCGTCGGAATCTGGGGACGCGAAGATCCGACCGGCGTCGCGATCGGCACACCGAAGTTCTCACGTGCCGACGGGAGCATCGTTTCGACCGACCACGCGAGCGGAGGTCGTGAACTCGCGACGAACTGGCTCCTTCTTTGCGGTGACAAGGTGCCAGCCGCAACGAAGGGCGCCGTAAAGGTCAGCGCAGCGGCCGGCGACGTTCTCGGCGAGCCGTTCATGCACAACGGCAGCATGATGACCATCGACGTCCACTCCGGAACCATTGCCTACGCCGAACCCAAATCGGCCATCCGTCGCTCCGTTCCCAAGGGCGCGATCCTCTTTCGGGGTGACATGAGCAACCCAAGGCGCGTCCACGGCACCGCCTTCACGTTCAGGTACGGCTGTGAGCCGGCGGCATACGACGTCACGGGCGCGTTCGCGGACGGCTACGCATCGACGTTGACCCTGCGCGGCAGAGCCCCTGTCCGTGCCGAGTCCGGCTGCGCGATCACCGGATACTCCACTTCTTCGCCGAACAGCCGCCTCATCTTCAAGTACGAGACCCCTCCCGAGCTCTGAGCTCGAAACCTCCGAGAGAAACATGAAGAACCATCTGTCGAGTGCCGCGTTCGCCGCGGCGCTGCTGCTCCCTTGCGTCTACGCTGCGGCGGCCGAACTTCCCTTCTCTGCTCCTGCGGCAGCGGCGTCTGAGGTGTTCGACGGGACCGTGCCAGCCATCGCCGGCTTGTCGCTCGGAACCTCGTACGAGGACGTGGAAAGGACGTTCGCTGCGGCCGTCGGCGACGAGTTCCAACTGAAGCGCGGGAACCGCGAACTGCAGTTCGGAAATTCGAGAGACGGAACCGTCGAGTTCTCCTTTCCCGACACGCTTCAGCTGGCGGGAAAGGCGGACGGCGCCGGGCCGATCCGGGAAGAGCGCACGGCGACCTTCTCCTCGCCGTTGACCGGATCACAGCTGCTCACCCTGGAGCGCAGCATCGTTGGCCGAGGCGGCGAAGAACTATCGATCCCTGCGATCCAGGAAGCCATCGTCGCGGCCCTCGGACAGCCGACCGGCCGCTACGACGAGACGACGCCGAAGTGGTCCTACGTCTGGCTAGACGGGCGGTTGATCGCAGGAGCCGATGTTCCGCACCTGAAGGCGACGGTATCGGCGACAATGGAAGCGACCGGCGTTCGGCCGAGCGAACTCGGAGACCTCGAACGCCGCGTGGATGCGTGCAGCACTCTTGCAGGCTATGTCTCGAACGACCCGTTGATCGACACCGTGAATGCCCTCGCGTCCGGCGAGAAGGTACCGAGGGACTGCACGGCCCTTGCAACGGTCGTCTTTTACCCGGGCAGTCAGGATGACCTGTCGAGCCGGATCGTCGTCGAGCTGGCCTACACCGGCGCTGTCGTCCAGGACGCGGAAGCCGTCGGAACGCACATGCGCGAAGCCCTGACGTCGGGAGCCGGCCGCAAGGGCGGCGTGCGCCTCGACACCTTCTGATCCCCTTTCAAGCATCGACAGTACTATAAAGATGAACAAGCGCTTCGCGTTCGGAATGATGATGGCTCCCCTGCTTCTGGCCGGCTGTTCGGGAGAGCCGTCCGAATCTGAGATACGGACATCGGTATCGGCCTTCATGGTCGAGCTCGGAAAGGTCATCGCGAAGCGTGCGCCGCAGCCGCTCGTCGCGACCGACGTAGCGAAGCATGGGTGCACGCTTCAACAAGGAGCAACCTATGTCTGCGACATCACCGTCACGGCGTCTGGCGGCTACATGCCCGCACCGCAGACCAGAACGGCGCCGATGCGGTTCACGAAGGTCGATGGCGGTTGGGTCGCGAGCGAGTAGTCCGGCAAAGCAAGTATGCCGATCGCGATCGAACTGGAGGAAGAGCCAACACGATCGCATATGCCGCCCTCTGGGTCTGCCTGTAGTCGCGGCTTCAGGCAGCCTTCTGGAGGTCCGCGATCTTCTGGAACTCGCCGAGGATGTCCGGGAAGTGCCGGGCCAGGTATCCGACGACCCTGGCGTTCGTCAGCAGATGGGCGACGTATGCCACGGCGAGGACGAGGTCGAGATGGTCTGATCCGTAGTCCTGCTCGATGGTCTTGAACTCGCGGTCGAGCGCCGCGGACTCCCGCTCCATCATGCCGATCTCGATCTCCCCGAGGCCCTTCGTCGGCTTGCGCCGATCGACGAGCTGCGCTGCAGGTGTCGCCGCGACGAGAGAGGCCGCGTAGCTGATGGTGAAGCGGTTCATCGCAATCATCAGTTCGACGGCTTCGATCTGTCTGACCGATTTCAGCTTCCGGAGATGTCCGATCGTGTTGACCGGCACATGCCTGTCCTTCAGCATCTCGACCACCTCGGGACAGATGCCCTTCAGGAGATTTCTCTTCTGCCTGATGCTGGAGACGTCCACGTTCAGTGCACGAGCCAGCCGGTCTTCCGGCACCCCTTTCTCGATCGCCTTCAGGATCATCAGGTGTTCCTGGATGACTGCGATGCGGTTGACGCGCTTGTTGTAGGTGTACGCCTCGTCGTCCTTCGCGATCAGGCAGACCGTATGCGTCACGCCCTTGCGTTTCAGGATATCGATCCGCAAATGCCCGTCCAGCAGCAGGAACTTGTCGTGGTTCTTCTTGTCGCGGACGACGACAGGGGGCTCGATGATGCCGACCTCCTCGATCGAGGCTGCGATCTGCGCATACTTCGCGGACTTGACGACATCCGCCGAGACCATCCGCAGAGGGAGTATGTCGGTGAGGTCCATCCGCAGGCTGGTATCCTCGAACGCCACCCTCACCGGGCCGACCTGTCTCCGGGCGTTCATCTCGTCGATCCGCCTCTGGCGAGCCTGTTCGCGAGCGGCTCCGGCATCGTGTCGAGCTTCTCCTCGGCCAGAAGCACCAGAAAGGTCCGATCGGACGAGATGCGTCTTACCGCTTCTACGACGAAGGTCAGCCTGTTCTTCGCCGTTTCCGCCCGGCGGATCAGCAGCCTCTTTCTCGCGCTCTCCTTCTCATAGGCCCTCACGAGCATGGCCGAGGACACGGGAACGTCGCCGGACTTCTTCTGCGTCTTCAGCCCCTTCCCCTTCTGGCGCCGAATTTCGACCAGCTTCTTGACGTCCTGGAATTTTCGACCGCGTAACAGGTTCTGGTCGTAGATCTCCTGCAGGGCCGCCTGCTCGCCGGCATCGTCCGTATCGGCGATCTGGAGCGCGACGCTGAAAGGAATCTGCCCGGCTTCGACCGCTCGCAGCAGCCGCTCCTCCCCGTTCTCGATGAGGCGGACGACGGCGTAGACGTACTCGGCGGACAGCCCGGTCTTGCGGGCGATCTCGGGCACGTTGTAACCGCGCTCCTTCATGCCGGCGACGTCCTGGAGGAGATCGATCGACCGGTGGTTGCGTCGGGCACAGTTCTCGACGAGGCTCGCGATGAAGCAGTCCTCCTCCGAGGCGTTCACGACGAGCGCAGGAACCTCCTTCTGCCCGAGCGCACGGAACGCCTCCAGGCGACCTTGCCCACAGACCAGATCGTAGAACGGTCCGTCCGCCTCCATCCGCCGGGAAACCGTGACGGGTCTCTTGAGACCGAGCTCGGCGATGTTGTCGACAATTTCGTCGAAGATGCGTCTGTTGCGCGACCTGGGGTTGACGACGACGATGCGGTCGAGATCGATCATCTCGACGCGTTGGGCAGGTACGGCCGTCATCAGGCCACCTCCTGGATCGAAGTGCGAGCGGTCATGGCGAAGAAGCGGTCGAGCGTGTCGAACCGGTAGGCGTCCAGCGACAGGCCGTTGTACTCGCAGAGGTGGAGAACGGCTTCATGCATGTCGAGCCGGGGCAGCAGGTAGAAGTCCATCGGCTTTCGGTTGGGCGGATCCATGCGCACCACGACGGTAAGATCCGGCGACAGGGAGGCGTCGAGCCTGACCTTCCACCGGAGGGAGCCGGCGGACGTGGTGCAGCACCTGACGAGGGCCAACGAGACGGTGAACTCGTCGTTGATCGTCAGGAGATCTGTGGATGGATCCCTGTCCACCTTGCCGCCAACGGTCGCGACGCCCCGCAGCACCTGTTCGAAGACGTCGGGATGCATCCGACGAATGGCCTTGTTAATCTCGAGGTACCGGTAGTCCCGGTCGGGGACGAAGCCGACCAGTGCGTAGGCACGCAGAAGCGACCCGAACCTCTGGCCGTAGCATCCGCTCGACGGGCAGCCTTCGGTCTCATCGATGATGAGACCGGACAGCTGACCGTGACGTTCGAACGCGGCGGCCAGCAGCTGCAGCATCGTCGCGTCGGACAACCGTTCCGAACGGGCTCGGATGATCGCCTGCGCAGCCTGGAAGGCTGCCGGATCCACGATGGCTTCGAAAGACCCGTCGGACCGGATCCACGCGCTCGACGGCACCTTCGACCGCGACTTCTTGAGCTTGAAGGACGTGCGGCCCCACACGTTGTGGCCGATGTACTTCTCGTTGATCAGGATCTGGTGGATGGTCCCCCGCGTCCAGGCACGTCCGCCTTCGTTCGCAATGCCGCGACGGTTGAACTCGATCGCAATCTCGGTTTCCGACATCCGGTTGGAAACGAACAGGGCATACAGTTCCTTCACCACGGCGACCTCGTCGGCGGGTCCGGGTACGAGGACGACGCGATCCGTCGCAATGCTTTTCTGCTGCCCCGAGCGCAACTCGCCCTTGGACGCACCGGTTTCGTCCACCAGCATGCGGCGCAGACCGAAGCCGGCCGCGCCGCCTTGCCGGAAGCCCTGCCGTATCAGGTTCGCCTGTCCGGCAAAGACCTTGACCGAGAGTTCCCGGACATACTCCCCCGCCATGACCCGCTTCACGGTCTTGACGATCGACGATCCGATGCTGCCGTCGTTCTCGAACTGCTCGGCGCAGTAGTGCACCGCGACACCGGCGCGCCGGCAACGTAGTTCGATCTCCGCTGCCTCGTCGGGATCCTGGAAGCGACCCCACCGGCTGACATCGTAGACCAGGACTGCCGTGAAGTCGGATTTGCGGTTTTCGACGTCGTCGAGGAGGCGGCGGAGCGCGGTCCGTCCTTTCAGGTCGAGGCCGCTTTTGCCTTCGTCCGCATAGGTCCTGACGATCTCGTATCCGCGGGCTTCGGCATAGTTTCGGATCGACGCGGACTGGTTGTCGGTCGAGTAGCGCTGGTGCTCGGTGGACATCCGCACGTATTGAGCGGCTCTAATGAGCGTCCCATCCGGTTCTGCCTGGTTCCAGTCGATCACCATCGTCCGCAAGGGCTCCCCGGACTCGGCCATGGAGAATGCAGCGTAATTTAAAAGGAGACGGACGATGATGCCGAAAAAGGGCACGGATGTTCCACCCTGTTCTGCCTACGCGGTCGCCGTTTCGAAGGCATTGCTGGCCGAGCTGGGACCGAGAAGCGGTGCCACGAAGATCGTCATGCACTGGACCGGTGCCAGCGAGCGATCGGTCAAGTACTGGATCGAAGGCACGCGTGGACCCGACGGACGTCACCTCGTGATGCTGATGAAAAATTCGGACGAAGTGCTGAGGACCGTCCTGTCCATGGCAGGTCGGGAGCAGCTGTCGCTGACCCTGGAGATGTCTGCTGCGAGAGACGCTCTTTCTCGGGCGATCCACGCCATCGATGAGCTGCTGAATCGGAGTTGAAATTCAACGAAGACTGGCGTGGCGTGCTGATCAGATCCCCTGCTCCGGAAGCTCAGCTGCGACGGCCGCACGCCCGCTCCGCTGGCCAGAACGGCACCGATGCGGTTCACGAAATTGGAGACGGCTGGGTCGCGAGTGAATAAAGTACGGTGATCGGTCTTTAGCCGCAGGAGGACCGAAAGATGTAGGATGCTAATGCAAGATGATTTCACCTTGCAACGGACGCGACATCGGATTTTCGCTCTTGTTCGGCACCCGACCCATTGATCAGGATGCAGAAACACGCCAAGGTGGTGCAGTAACGCGCACCGATTGTGGAAAACGGCTATTTGGACAGCAGTATAACGAAGCCGCACCGAGTCCGTTAACCACGATCGACTCGCTTCGATCGATGAACTTGCTTTCAGACCGATCGTGATTAGATCGTCGGCGGTCGGGCGATTCGCATATCCTCCCTGACGTCCCTGATCGGCCGCCGAGCAGCGCCAACTGCATCGACGGCCTGGCCATCACGTAGCTTTTGTGGAGCTCAGCAATGGTTGACGGCAATATCGTCGCGCCGCAGCGCGACGGCAACTGCGCGCACGCGCTTTCCGCATATCTCGTTAACGCCGCCGAGGCCCGCCGGTACCGGAAGGCCCGTCAGGACCTTCTCGACCGTGCTCCCTGCTCGGGAGATACGATCGCGATCGAGGATGCCGCGGCCGTGCTGGACTGGCACGGCCCCACGGCGATCGTCGAGCTCCTCTATCTTCTGGATCGGGGCAAGTTCGTCGCCGACTTCCAGAACGCCGACGATCGGACGATCGTCCTGCGCCGTCTCTAGCTCCGTCGGCTACGTCCGCCGGGCCGAGACGTTCGGCGGACCCGAACCTCCCCAGACATGGAAACCCGCTCGCCGATCGCATCCCGCGCTCGGCGACCGAGCCGCCGCATCCCGCCCGGTATCACCCGTCGGGATGCTTCGCCGCGCCATTCTTCCCACGAGGAGTTCCCATGCACGCCTTGAAAGCACCCAATCGAGACGAGCCCACGCCCGATCCTGCACAGTCCCCGACGCTCGGGCGACGCTTCGTCGATCTGCTGCTCGCCGACACGGCGCGGATCCACTCGGTCATGACGGGCGGCGATCCCGTGCCCGATCTCGACGACCTGCCGGAGTTCGGTACGATGGTCGACGCGTCCGATGCGCCCGTGACGGAAGAGATCGGCCTGTCAGTAGACGTCGCGACGACGGCTGTTCTTCTGGCCGCAGCATTCGAAGCCGAGCCCGGCGTGCTGCGTGCGCTCCGTACGGCCGCGCCCGTCGTCGTCGTCCGTCTGCCCGACGAAGACCTTCTGGCCTCGGTGAAGAGCGTGCTTTCGGTATGCGTCTTCGGCCGGACGACCCCGCTCGTGGAGGACGGGTCGACGATGTACAAGCTGGCCGGCCTACGCGCAGACCGACGGGCTGCCGTCGTCATGCCGTGCGACGCCGTAAGGAAACGCGACGAGCTCGATGACTGGGCCGTTCGTGCGATGTCCCTCGGAGTCCCGATCTGCGCCGTCTCGACGGACCCGCAGCAAGGCGTTCCGAAGCGCATCCGTACCACGGCCGATCATGTCCTCGAGTTCGGTCGGTGGACCGGACAAGCCGTCAGTCTCGTGATCGAGGCCGTCACGGGATCGGTGATCGAGGTTCCGAACGGTCCGTGGATCGGCAGCATTGCGCTGGACGATCTCAGGTCGTCCGTCTCGCGTCGTCGCGGCGGGGCCGGCTCTCTTGAACGGCTCCGGTGGATCGTTGAGAAGAGGCTAGCGACTTCGGCGGGACTGCCTCGGCTCGAAGACCTGTCCGGCTACGGTGAGGCGAAGGGGATCGGGCTCGATCTGATCGCCGATCTTCAGGCATACCGCGACGGACGACTCGGCTGGCGGGACATCGACCGCGGCATGCTCCTCGCCGGCCCGCCGGGCGTCGGCAAGTCGTTCTTCGCGAGGGTCTTCGCACATTCGGCCGGCCTGCCGCTCGTCTCCGCCTCCCTCGCGCAGTGGCAGGCCGCCGGCCACCTCGGCGATCTCCTGAAGTCGATGCGTCGCTCCTTCTCGGATGCGCGGGCGGCCGCGCCGTGCGTCCTCTTCATCGACGAACTGGATTCGCTCGGCGACAGGTCGACGTTCGAACACCGCCACCGTGACTATTCCATCCAGGTCGTGAACGGCCTCTTGGAGCAGCTCGACGGCGTCGGCGATCGCGAGGGCGTCGTCGTCCTGGGCGCGACGAACCACGTCCGGATGATCGATCCGGCCATCGTTCGTCCCGGACGGATAGACCGCGTAGTCTGGATCGACCTGCCCGATCCTGTCGAAATGGTGGGCATCCTGAGGACATGCCTGGGATCGGACCTTAATGGCGCCGATCTGATGCCCGTCGCACGGGCGGGGACCGGAGGAAGCGGAGCGGACGCTGCGTCGTGGTGCCGAAGAGCACGCGGTACCGCGAGGCGCGCCGGACGCAAGCTGCTCGTGGAGGATCTGCTTGAAGCAGTCCGGAGCAGCCGCAGCGACCTTTCTGAGGAGGATCTCCATCGCTGCGCGATCCACGAAGCCGCGCATGCCTGCGCGGCTGCAGCTCTCGGTGTCGGTACGATTGGATCGTTGACGCTCAGCGATGCCGGAGGCTCGATCCAGTTGACACCGCGCACGCAGATCGTAACGGCAGACCGTGCGATCAGGGACATCGTCAGCGTTCTCGCGGGTCGGGCCGGCGAGATGGTCTTCCTCGGCTCTCCGTCCGCTGGCGCCGGCGGGACCAAGGCATCGGATCTCGCGAAGGCGACCGGCATCGCGATGGCGTACGAACTGAGTTGGGGCCTCGGTCACGTCGGCCCGCTCTGGCACGGCGATCCGACCGACGGCCTGTCCGCGCTCGGCAGCCCGCCCGGATCGATGATCGCCGTCCATCGGGTCCTGCGCCATGCCGAAGCGGAGGCGGAGCGTCTCGTCCGCCGCGAACGCTTCGCGATCGAGCGCCTGGCGACACGGTTGCTCGATGCAGGCCACCTCGTCGAAGCGGAGATCGCCCCGCTGCTCGCAGAGATCCCGCCGTTCGAGATCCGTCCGTGCACGTCGCCGCTTCCGCCGCAGTCCTGCTCCTCGGATTGACGGACTGCGTCCGGAAGGTCAGCGGGTCGGCCGAAGATTGGGTCGACCCGTCACGCAGCCCGACAGGAATCCGAATGACGGCAGCGACGCGGCCCATTCGGCACGCGGAGTGAGAACGTGGCCGTCATTCGCTTCACAGGCGCCGTCGTACTGCGCCGTCCCCGAACCAACGTCGTGTCACCCACCACTACCGACATCGGATCGGCGACCATCATCGGCGCGGCGATCCGCTGCCAAAGGCACGGTATCCGCGGCCCGCGCAGACGGTGGCTCACCGTGAAGTTGCGGCAGCTTGCCGCAGAAGGCGACCCCACTGCGAAGCTCGTTCTCGATCATCTGACGCGGAAGCCCGGTTCGCCGACGAACGGGTGAGGCGGACGGCGGTTCGCCGAACAGCGTCCCGGTGGCGGGATGCCCGTGGTTCACGCTCGCTCGGCAGGATGCAACGGCGAACCTTACGCCTCGAACGGGACAATTCCCCAAACCTTACCGACCGCCGCTGCAGCCAGAACCGCCGCCCCGACCGACCTCCGACGAACCGACACCGAACCAGAATTCTCAAACAACCTGAAGGATCTCGTTTCATGCCGATGCAGACCCTCTTCGAACGCCTCGACGAAGCGGCGACGGATACGGATCCGGCCGGCTCCTCAGACGAGGCTGCGGCTCGTCGTCTCGAGTCCACCGGACGCTTCCGCATCCTGCGCCAACTCGAACACAGGCCCGTCCGGGCTAGGATGACGGACGCGGACCACGCCGGACTGCGACTTGGGATCGTCGTCGACGTCGAGACGACCGGGCTCGATAAGGATTGCGCCGAGGTGATCGAGGTCGGCGCGGTGGCCTTCACCTACGCGGCCGACGGCATCCGCGACGTGGTGGGCGAGTACTCGGGTCTCGAACAGCCGACGAGACCGTTATCGCGTGAAATCTCGCGCCTGACCGGCCTGACGGATCCGGAGCTGGCCGGACGCAACATCGACCGAGCCGCCCTTGCCGCCCTCGTCCGCCCAGCGGACATCGTCGTCGCCCACAACTCGGCCTTCGACCGCGGCTTCTGCGAGAAGCTCGATCCGATCTTCGCGACCAAGACGTGGGTCTGTTCAGCAACGGACATCGACTGGAAGGGCCTCGGCGAGCCCGTCGCCAAGCTCGGAAATCTTCTGGCCTCGGCCGGACGCTTTCATGGCGCGCACAGGGCCCTGACGGATTGCCACGCGGTTCTCGAAGTCCTCGCGGCGCCCGCATGGGACGGTCCGGAAGGCGCCTTCGCGCAGCTTCTCGCCGCCGCCGTGACTGAGATGTTCGAGATCCGGGCCGAAGGCGCTCCCTACTCCGCCCGGGGCATGCTGAAGAATGCCGGATATCGTTGGGATGCCGGCGGGCCAGGACGTGCGAAGTCCTGGTACAAGATCGTTCCAAGGGACCGCGCCCCGGACGAGGAGTCCTTCTGCCGCCGCGAGATCTATCGCACCGGCGGTGCGCCGGTCGTCCGCCGGATCCCGTCAGGCGAACGTTTCCGCTAGATTGCCCCGATGGTCGGATTTTCGCCTCCGACGACGCGGACCGCCCCCTCGATCGGGGTGACGTGAACGGCGCACGTTCCTCGGAGCCGTCACCCGAAGGGATTTCGCAACGCGTCCCTGCCCATGATGGCGCAGCGATCGTGCGCCCCCGGGACCGCAGGTCCGTGATTGCGGCAGCGCCTTACCCGGAACACAGGACCATACCTGCAGACCGAATGTTCTCCGATCCGGTCGGGCACCCGAATCGGCCGCGACCGACGATTCGTCTTGACCGACCCGATTCGGGCGTCGACACCCTACTGAAGTCACCAAAGTAACGGAATATTAACGGTTGTAACGAATCGTGATCGATCTGATTTCGGCGATTTATCAACCGAAACAGGCACTTAGCTGTCAGCATTTGAAATGCTAGCGCCTCTCCCGTCGAATGTCACCGGGTTGATCGCCGGTCGATTCCTGCGTTTCTGGACGCAGAATCAGTGCGGCCGGCGATGAGGCGGAGGCGGATATGACGATCACCTAGGAAACGAAAAAACGCGCCGATCCTGGCCGGGATCGACGCGTCGCTTTCAGTACCGTCCACGCGCTCCGTTTCCACAAAGCGACGCGCGGGCGGATTTCAACCACATCGCGACTCGTCGCGCTGCAACCCGACCTTTGCCCAACGCACCCGCGTGGTCAAGTGAAAGTCGGTCTGTCGCGGCACTCGCGTGGAGAAACTCCCGCGTCATGCGCAACAAGCCGAATGTCCCGAAGCATTCCATTTCCATGTCGCATGACGCGGCATCGCAGAAGGTCTCGTCCCACGACGTGTCCAGCAGGCACGCGGAAGACGAGTCGTGGCTCCCGCCCGAGCCCAGTCGCGCCAGCCGTGCGATCGCCCTGCGGTCGACCGCCTCCTACCGCGGCTCGATCGTCGACGCGGCGACGAACCGCGAGCATCTGTTCGAAAGCGATCTGGAGCAGGGTTTCATCCACATCGCTCTCGCATCTCCCGAGGTCGTGGAGCTGCACGAGCAGCCGCCGGCCGTCGCCTTCATCGACGACGACGGCAGACGCGCCGAGCACACCTTCGACGCGCTTCTCGTCACTCGAAGCGGCGAACGCGTCGCGATCGACGTGAAGCCCCGTTCGAAGATCGGACGCAGCCGCATTCTCGATATCCAGCGGCGGATTCGCGAGCAGGTGGGAACACGGTTCGCCGACCGGTATCTCGTGCGCACCGAAGATCACATCCATCCGGACGACGTCGCCGACGCGAGACTCGTCCTGCGCGCCCGCCGCCTCGCGGATCCGGCGGCCGATGCCGCCATCGCGGAAGCGTTGCCGTTCCTCGCCGGATGGTGCCGGCTTGTCGATCTCGTCGACGCGATCGGCGGCGGGTCGGCCGCCTTCAACGCCGCGGTGCGCGCCCTTGGCTCCGGCGTCCTGTCGGCGCGGGGCGACGCACGCATCTCGATCGATGCGTTCGTCAGGCGCGCCGCCTGACCTCCCTTCAGTCAATTTCCAGATCTGAAAGGCTTCCATGTCCGTCTTCAACGGAACCGCCGTCCATCGCTCCGCCCGGACCACCTACGGCTTCCCGGCAGGTCACGTCTTCGCCGTCAGCGATCCCGACGAGATCCTCTACAAGCATGTCGGCCACGATCAGCACTTCCTCGAGGTGGAGCCCGTCGGCCGACCGGGGCTGACGCAGTTCTTCACCCAGAACGAGTTCGGCATCCTGGTCGGGGACGACAAGGTGGACCCGCGCATGGACCGGGAGGGAGACGCCCGTCGCCGGACCGCCGCCCGCAACCCCGACATCGAAACGGGGCGCGATCTGCCCGACGAGGAGCGGGAAGCACTGGTCTTCTATGCGAGGCTCTGCCGACGCATCCAGGAGATGTACGAAGCCGGGCTCACGTCGAAGACGGACAAGGCGCTCCTGCGGGCGATCCCGAAGGTCATGGCGGAGATCGTTTTCGGCATCTACGAGGAGGAGCGGGAATTCCCCGAACGTGGCAGGGGCGTCAAGGGTCGCGGCCGATGCAAGTCGCCGCCTGTGCAGGCGAAGGTCCGCCGCACGGCCGCCCGACAGGTCCACAGGAGCTTCAACGCCCCCTCGCCGTCCACCTTGCGGAGCTGGATCGCCGTCCTGATCGAGCACGACTGGGACGAGTTGTCGCTTCGCGACCATCGCAAGGGGCGTTGCGGCGATCGGGCTCCCAAAATCACCGAACCCCTGTCGCTCGCCGTCATGGGAGGTTGGGTGCGCGCCTATCTCGACCGGACCCGGCCGACGATGGCGATGCTCTACAAGCTGATGCTGGGGGCCGTCGACGTGGAAGACGTCAATGCCAGGCGGGACTCTCAGGGCCGGTCGGCGCTTGCCGTCGAGGACCTCGAGACCTTCGCGGTGGTCAACGCACGGCGCGGGACGGAAGGCCTCCCGCCGCTGCCGATCCCTTCACGATCGACCTTCGAACGCGCCGTCCGCAGACTCGACCCGTTCGAGGTCTGCGCGGCCCGATACGGCATCCAGCAGGCCCGGCGCCGTTTCAAGATCGCCGGCCGTCGAGAGGCCGCGATGGCTGCCGGCGAACGGGTCGCCATCGACTCATGGCGCTTCCAGCTCATGATGACGAAACTGCCGCAGCAGGCCTGGGCCGGGTTGCCGAAGGAGCTGATCGGCAGACTCGCGGCGCTCCGACTGAACGCCTGCGTCGCGGTCTGCGAGGCGACGAAGGTGCCTCTCGGCGTACGCCTCTCGGTCAACGCGGACTCGGACACGGTCCTGCGGACGCTCGAGATGGTATGTCGCGACAAGAGCGATATCGCCGCAGCGGCCGGCTGCCGATCGACGTGGCACCATGCATGCACGCCGGAAAGCGTACCGTTCGACTCCGGACCGGAGAACATCGAAGCGAACGTCCGCTGGGCGATCCGCGACATCGGCGCCGTGAACGTGATCGGCCCGGCCAGGCATCCGGATGCCCGCCCGTGGGTCGAGCGCTTCTTCGCGACCCTGGACGTGCAGTTCGCGCAGTTCTTTCAGGGGCGCACCTTCTCGGGTGTCGGGGAGAAGGGCGACTACGACCCCGGAGCAGCGGCGAACGTCGTCGTGGAGGTGCTCGGCAAGTCTCTCGTGCGGTACCTGGTCGACGTCTACCTGAACAGCCCGCACGCCGGTCTGGGCGGTCAGACACCGAACGATGCATGGGAGGAGAAGACGGCACGCTACGGCCTGATCCCCCCGCCGGCCGCGAAGGTCCTGCGTGCGGTCTTCGGTTTCGCAGACACCCGCCGCATCCAGAACCGCGGCATCCGCTTCCTCGGGTTGCGCTACCGCTCGAAGGAACTCGGCAGGCTCCGCATGGATGTCGGACAGGAGGATGTCAGGATTCGCGTCGATCTCTCGGACCTCGGCGCCATCTCGGTCTGCAGGAACAAGCCGGGCTCGCGGTGGTTCACCGTCCCCTGCGAAACCGACATGACGGGCGTCTGCGTCGAGGAATGGCTCGGGGCAGCCGCCGATCTGCGGCGCCGCCACGCTTCGACGGCCAAGCTGCGCGAGCCGATCGTTCTCGCCGCACTCCGGGATCTCCGCATCGCCGGCAAGGCTTCGGCCAGGGCTGCAGGCATCGGCCCGTCGACGACGTCGCGAGATGAGATCCTGCAGATCGAGAAGGAGCAATTCAAGCACTTCGACATCGTCGTTTCGGACCGGCGCGGTCGAACGTTCGAAGGGCTGGACGACGAGGACGATGCAGCGGAGGCGGCCGCTGCGAAGGACGATCCTTCCGCTTCCGACGATGCTGGGGAGCACGGGGACGTCGAGGAGGATGGCGTGACGCACGCACCCGTCAGGCGTCGTCGCGGTCGGCACGGTGCCGATTTTTTGAAGGAGGACTGATCATGAGCAAAACCGATCCCCTCACCCCGTCCAGGAAGTCCGAGGCGTTCCTCGATCGCATCCGGAGCAACCAGAACGAGAAGCGCCGTTCGGTCGCTCAGATCATGGGAGACGTCCTGTCGGTCCACCTCCCCACGGCTTACGACGCCGACCTGAACGATCAGCTCGACTGGCTGTTGGATTCGATGCTCCTGGAACTCGAATGCCGCAACGGAGCGGCGACGCCCCGGGGAATGATCCGGGGCGGGCGTGTTCTGGTCGTGACCGGCGAGGCGGGCGCCGGCAAGTCGGCGGCGATCGACCATGCGCTCAGGAACCGGCCGGAGTTCGCCGGTTACGGTATCGAGGGTGCATGGAGCCCGGTCGACTCGGTTGTCGCTCCGTCGCCGTTCACGCTCGGGGCTCTGGGCAACGCGATCGTCCGCCGCTCCGGCTACGAGGGACGCCGCGACATTCAGCACAGCAAGGTCTGGCCGGTCGTCCGCGAACTGCTGAAGGAGCGTGGCGTCAGGATCCTGCACATCGACGAGGCCCAGCACGGCGACGAGATCGTGAACCAGGTCGCGTTTCGGGAAGTCGAGAACACCTTGAAGCGGATGCTTCAGGAGGAGGACTGGCTCGTCTGGCTGATCTTGTCGGGACTGCCCGAGTTGGCCCGGTTCTGCCAGGACGACAAGAGCATGAAGCGCCGGGTGCGCGTGCTGCGCTTCGAGCCGTTGCGCTTTCCCGATCATGTGGAGACGATCCGCGACACGGCGCGCCGGATCGGCGAGGCCTGTCCGTCCGTCAACTGCACGACGGTCATGACGGACGAATTTGCGAACAGGCTGCTGCACGCGGCGATGCGCCAGTTCGGGATTCTGGTCGAGTACATCCAGGACGCGATCGGTGAATGCCTGACGGCCGGAGAGAGCGCCCTCTCCGCAGTCCATTTCGCGGACGTCTACTCGCTCCGCACTGGCGAGCTCGATGACGACATGAATGTCTTCCTGTCCCGGAACTGGGCCTCGATTTCCGTCGAGACGTCGCTCTACGAAGAGGTCGTCGACGACGAAGGGAGCGTCCTCGGCGGCCGCAAGCTGAAGGGCCGCCGTACTAGAGGGGTGCATCGATGAGGCTGGCATTCGAACTGCGGCAGGGCGAAAGCGAGATGCCGTCCGACTTCGCCTCCAGACTGGCCCACCGTTGCTGCCGCGACGATCTTCGCGACTTCTGCGGCGACTTCGCGCTGGACTATCAGCGCATCGTTGATGGCGACGCTCTTGCTGTCGACCGTCTGGCGGACCTTGCAGGAGCGGATGCAGCACGCCTTAAGGCGGAGGCGTTCGTCAGGACGACCGTCCCGCACCGGTACGTCCACAAGGACGAGACGCTGGTCCGCCGAAACCTCGCACGCGATCGCGTGCGCGTCTGCCCGGCATGCCTTGCGGAAGACGTGACCCGACACGAGGTCCGCTTGTCCGCCCGGCCCTGGCGGCGAAGCGAATGGATCGTCCTCGCCGTCCGCACGTGCCCTGCGCACGAACTCGCGCTCGTCGACCTCGGCGTCGATTCCCTGCCGGCCCGTTCGCACGACACGTCGCGAGCCCTCGCCGGCGCACTGCCCCACCTCGACAAGCTGATCGCATCGACGACGCGTCGTGGTCCGTCACCCTTCGAGACCTACGTGCGCGGGCGGCTGGCAGGCCGATCGTCCTCCCCATGGCTCGACGCCCTTCCCCTCCATGCGGCACTCCGCCTGACCGGGGTCGTCGGGGCGGTCGACGTTCACGGTCCGGGTGTCGCCCTGACATCGCTCGACGCCGACGCTTATTGGGAGAGCGAGGCCGCGGGCTTCGCGATCCTCGACCGCGGCGAGACGGGACTGCGGGACCTGCTGGAACGCCTGCAGCAGAAGTTCGTGCGAGGACGTACGACCTGGGGTCCGAAGGCGATGTACGGCCGATTGTACGAATGGTTGGCGCACGAGAGCGACGACCCGGCATACGAACCGATGCGTTCGCTGATGGTGACGCATGCTGCTGAGACGCTGCCCGTCGGCCCCGACGACGAGATGTTCGGCCGCGCGTTCCCGACGCGCCGCTTCCATTCGATCCATTCGGTCTCGCTCGAGTCCGGACTGCATCCGAAGCGTCTCCGCAAGCTGCTGCGGGAAAGGGGACTGATCGAAGCGGATGCCGGTCTCTCCGACGACAGGGTGATGATCGACGCGCAGGTTGCCGAGGAGTTCGTCTCGACCATCGCTGGGACGATGTCGCTGAAGCAGGCCGCCGCCTACCTCGGGATCCCGCGTCCCCTGGACCGCGAACTGGTGGCAGCTGGCTACATTCGTCCGATGATCAGGGGCGGAGGAGACGCGCTGGGAAGTCACGCCTTCCGACGCACTGATCTCGACGCCTTCTCCGCTTCGCTTCGGGAGCGTGCAGACCGCGGCATCGTCCCCGACACCCGGATGGCCACCATTCCGAAGGCGGCCCGCATCGCTTGCTGCGACTCGATCCGGATCCTGCGCCTGCTGCTGGACGGCAGGCTCGAACGGGTCGCGGCTGGCGACGACGAGCGCGGCTTCCTGTCGGTCCTCGTCGACGTCGACGAGATCAGGCCGCATGTCGTCCGGCCGGATCACGGCGGCATGACCCTGCGCGAGGTCGAGCGCGAGTTGGTGACGTCGACGAAGGTCGTCGCCAATCTGATCGATCTCGGTCTGATGGCAGCTAGTACCGTTCCAAACCCTGTGACGAACGCCCCGCAGAGGGTCGTCACGCGGGACGAGCTCGCACGTTTCCGGAGGGAGTATGTCCTTCTTCATGGACTGGCGGCGAGCCGAGGCGTCCACTCCCTCCGCGTGAAGAAGGAACTTGCCGCGGCCGGCGTCGAGCCTGTCGTCGAGCGCTCCGTTCTCGACGCGACGCTGTACAGGCGGTCAGATATTCCCTGACGTAGCTGCCCTATCACGTCTTCTCCCGCCCCCGCCCTTATGGTCGGGGGTTTTTTGTTGCCGCTGCATGTCGTTCCGGGCGAGATTCTGAGCGAACTTCGTGCGTCTAACCCATGCGCAGCCATGAATTTCGGATTTGCAAGATATTGTTTCGAATGACGTTTTCGTCGCATGTGAGCGAGTTATAGCGACGCGTCAGGACCACGACGGTTCCCGCCCGCTTCGTTTTGGGCTGAACGAGCAGCGGACGTCATCGACTAGGCATACTCGGTCCGGGCTCATCGATCGCTTCGAACGGTCCGATGTGAATCGGCGTGGAATAAGGCCCCTGTTTCTGAGGTGATCGGCGTCCAAAAGGGGGTCTGACTCATCTTCGGTGCAGTTTGGCGTTGGGATCGGCGATTTCCGATGGGGATCGCTGCCATGTCGTGCCGCCTTTCGCTCTCAGCCGTCATTCCAGCCGGATTCGCCGTCGATCATCAGGAGTTCGTGGACGGCGTCCTGATCGTCACCGCCTCGGCGCGAGCGTCATCCGCAGCGTGCCCGTCCTGCGATCGTCTCTCGCATCGGGTTCATAGCCGCTACCACCGGCGTGTCGCCGACCTGCCCCTGGGCGGACATGCGGTCCAGCTTCGGTTGGCGACGAGGCGCTTCCGATGTGACGAGCGAGGTTGGCGGCGACGGATCTTCGCCGAGCGCTTCGGAGCGAGCGTGTCCGAACGGGCCCGTCGTACCGATCGCATGGAGGGGATCGTCCATCACCTCGGCCTTGCTCTCGGCGGTAGGCCGGGTGCCGTCTTCGCCGAACGGCTGATGCTGCCGGTCAGCAACGACACGCTGCTGCGCGTCGTTCGGCGCCGGGCGGGTTGTCGGACTGATCCCTTGACCGTGGTCGGCGTCGATGACTGGGCGTTCCGCCGCAACCATCGCTACGGCACAATGATCTGCGATCTGGAACGGCGCCGAATCGTGAAGCTGCTGCCCGACCGCGAGATCGGGACCGTCGCCGCGTGGCTCGCTGCCCATCCCGGCATTCGTGTCGTCTCCCACGACCGAGGCGGCGGCTACGGAGAAGCGGCTGCACGGGCATTGCCTGATGCGATCCAGGTTGCCGACCGCTGGCACTCGATGGAGAACGCCAGCAGCAGCTTTCTCGAGGCGGTATCGAAGTCGATGAAGCCGATCCGGGCTGCCCTCGGCGCGACGGCCGTGGATCCCAAGCTGCTCACCTGTGCCGAACGTCTCCAGTACGAAGGCTACCTTCGGCGCGAAGAGACGAACGCCATTGTCGCCGAGCTGGCAGCCAACGGCACCTCAATCAAGGAGATCGTCCGTCGAACGGGCCGCAGCTGCAGGCTGGTCCGCCTGATCGTGCAAGGCCAGCGCACGGATATGTTCCGTACGCGACAGGGCTCGCTCGACCCGCATTTGCCGTTTCTCGACGCGCAGTGGGAGGCAGGCTGTCGTAACGGGGCCGAACTCTGGCGTCGCCTGCGTGCGCTTGGCTTCGCCGGATCAACCCGTGTCGTCTCGGAATGGGCGACGCGACGACCCAGATCGGAACGCATGACGACCGCCCAAGTCCGCAAGCCGCCATCGGCCCGCACCATTGCCCGTATGATGACGCTGAAGCGCGATCACCTGACGAAGGCCGAGACCCTCATCGTCGCCGCGATCGAGCAAGGCGCCCCAGCCTTGGCGGAAGCGCAGACCCTGGTCGACCGCTTCCAGTCCATCGTCCAGCGCAAACCGAAGCCGATCTCGACCCCTGGCTCCAGGACGCCGGCTCCAGTCTCATCGCTTCCTTTGCCCGCGGCATCACCAAAGATCTTGCCGCCGTCCGCGCTGCTGTTGATCAGCCTTGGTCGAACGGCCAGACCGAGGGCCACGTCAATCGCCTGAAGCTCGTCAAGCGCCAGATATACGGCCGTGCCAATCTTGATCTGCTCGAGGCGCGGCTCATCGGAGTGCCTTGATCGTCATCGAGATTGCGTCAGACCCCCTTTTGCGCGCCGATCCGGGGTCCCTTTCCAACGCCGTTTGACAGGCGGTCGGCTCGATCGACCGATGGCCGCGGGGGAACAGCGGAAATCCGAACTCGGCTTCGAGAAGAGCGATCTGCCGGCTCACCGCCGCCTGCGTGACGCCGAGTTCGCCCGCCGCCACGGTGACGCTGCGGTGGCGCACGACGGCCTACAGCGCAACGAGGGTCGTCAGGGACGGCATGCTCTTGCGGAAATGCAATTCAGCGCCTCCGATCGCCGTGGAGGCTTCACATTACATCCGGTCATGCGAACGGCAACTATTTATGCGGTTGAGCGGCCAGGCGATCGGGCGAAGATTGGAGCGCTTCCACCATGAGGTGACGTCATGCTGAACCGCCTCCCATCGTCGATCTCGTCTCTTCTCGATGCCCGCGCCGACGGCCACGGCCTACCGGCCGGCCTCTACACGCGCGACGACGTCTTCGCCGCCGATCTCGACGTGTTCTTCCGCAGCCACTGGATCCAGATCGGCGTGGAGTGCGACGTCCCCGAGCCCGGCGATGCGACCGTGATCGACATCGGCAGCACCAGCCTCATCCTCCGGCGCGACGACGATGGCCAGATCCGCGTCCTGCACAACGTCTGCCGGCACCGGGGCGCACGCCTCCTCGACCCCGGCCCGTCGATCGTGTCCAAGCTCGTCTGCCCCTACCACCAGTGGACCTACGAACTGACCGGCGAGCTCATCGACGCGCCGCACATGGGTCAGGACTTCCGGAAGGAGTGCCGGAGCATCAAGCCGGTGGCCTTCAAGTCGATCGGCGGCCTCGTCTTCGCCTGCCTCTCCGACGATCCGCCGGCCGACGTCGATCGCCTGGAGGCGGTGATGAGCGAACGCCTCGCGCCCTACGGCCTCAAGGATGCGAAGATCGCCTTCGAGAAGGACGTCATCGAGGACGGCAACTGGAAGCTGACCATCGAGAACAACCGCGAGTGCTACCACTGCTCGGCCAACCATCCCGAGCTCTGCGTCTCGTTTATCGACCTCGACTTCGGCTTCGATCCGCAAAGCCTCACGCCCGAGGACCGCGCGCCAGCGGAACAGCACTTCGCCCTCTACGAGGCCCGCACGAAGACCTGGGAAGCCGACGGCTTCCCGTCCGCTACGGTCGAGCAGATTTCGAACTGCGCCACCAACTTCCGCACCTAGCGCCTGATCATCGCCGGAGCCGGCGAGTCGCAGACACCCGACGCCACCGCCGCCTGCGAGAAGCTTCTCGGTTCGATGACCCGCAAGAATCTCGGCGACACACACCTCTGGGGCCACAACGCCTGGAACCACTTTATGGGCGACCACGCGATCGTCGCCCTCGTCATCCCGCTCTCGGCCGTACGCACGCTGGTGCGAACGAAGTGGCTGGTCCACAAGGATGCCGTCGAGGGCTTCGACTACGATCTCGAGAAGCTGACGAGCGTCTGGATCGCGACGACCGAGTAGGATGCCGACCTCGTGGCACGCTCGCACGCAGGCGTCAGCGATCCGGCCTTCGAGCCAAGTCCCTACTCCCGCTTCACGGAAGGACAGCTCGACAGCTTCGCCACCTGGTACGTCGACCGTATGCGGGCCCACGGGTACTGAACTGGCTCGGGGCTCGAAGCCCCGGGAAGCCGTGGCTCGGGTCGAGACTCGTTTCCCTTCGACGGACGCTCCCTACAATCGTTCCGGCCGGCCGCGAGCCTGCCGGTCAGACCGGGGGCCCGGAGGAATGGTTCCCGAATCAAAAGCGGCACGAACGGCAGGCGTCAGGTCGTCGCCGATGCGCACGGCCGCACGCTGGGCTGTCCTCTTGGCGTCCCGCCTACCTGGGCCACGTCACGGCAGCAACGTTCCCGGATGTCTACTCGCGCCGCAGCGAGCGCACGCTGACCCAGGCTGACATGCCCGTGCGTCCCCGAACGCTCTTTCAACGAGGGCAAAAGCTCGGTTTTCCGTACCGCGGATCTCGTGGCGCTCGCGACGCACGGCGAATGTGATTATGAACGCCTCCACCGCATCGGCTTCGTGTTCGCGCAATCGACGGATGGGCGGCGGGTCGCAACCCGATTCTCAACTCTCTTGCTATCCGTCGTCGCCTTCATCCGTCGCTGTTCGTGTCCGGCTTTTGACCAGCCGGATCGATCTTCCATGCGATCGAGGCGCACCCTGCTCAGAATCGGAAAGCCGTCGACGAAGAAGCGATGCAAGCGGTAGATGGGTCGATCGCAGGTTGCATTCAGCCGACACTCTAGATGGATGGCAGTGGCACCTTTTTCCGACCTAATGCAAGAACCCGATTGCCAGCCGCCGCTGAGGGTTGAGGCATCGCAACGCAGCATTTTCGCGCGTCGGTTGCCCAGAATTATTGCATTGCCGCAATCTGCATTTTTTTTGTATGCACGCGCTTGACTGCCTTCGAGGGGCGTATACGATCCCGGTCCACAAGCCGATCGCAATTGTTTCCCCGTCCCTCACTTTGGAATGTCGATCATGAAAATCGCCGCTCTCCTCGCGGGTACCGTCCTGGCCGCCAGCCTCGCTCTGCCGGCCTATGCGGACAAACTCGACGACATCATCGCGTCCGGTACGCTGCGCTGCGCGGTCGTGCTCGACTTCCCGCCGATGGGCTCGCGCGACGCCTCCAACAATCCGGAAGGCTTCGACGTCGACTACTGCAACGACCTCGCCAAGGCGCTCGGCGTCACCGCCGAGATCGTCGAGACCCCCTTCCCCGAGCGCATTCCGGCCCTGATGTCGGGCCGCGTCGACGTCGGCGTCGCCTCGACGTCCGATACGCTGGAGCGCGCCAAGACCGTCGGCTTCTCGGTCCCCTACTTCGCCTTCGAGATCGTCGTCACCGCCAACGAGAAGTCGGGCGTGACGTCTTACGACACGATGAAGGGCAAGACGGTCGGCGCCACCGCCGGCACCTACGAGGCGATCGCCCTCGAGAACCAGGTCAAGGAGTGGGGCTCGGGCGAGTTCCGGCCCTACCAGACCCAGGCCGACGTCTTCCTCGCGCTGAGCCAGGGCCAGATCGACGCGACGGTCTCGACCTCGACGGTCGCGCAGGCCAACGTGAAGACCGGCAACTTCCCGGGCATCAAGGTCGTCGGCCCGACGCCGTTCGACATCGACTACGTCTCGCTGTTCACCAACCGCGAGGAGTACGGGCTGATCAACTACCTCAACCTCTTCGTGAACCACCAGGTTCGCAGCGGCCGCTACAAGGAGCTGTTCGAGAAGTGGGTCGGCGGCGAAGCGCCGAACCTTACGGCGCCGGGCGTCTACCGCTAATCTCGTCGTCACACGACGGCGCGCGGCCCCTCCGGCGGTCGCGCGCCGCCCTCACCCAACCGACGAACGGGCTCGGATGTTCGGCTACACCTTCCGATGGAACCAGGCCTTCCAGGCCCTTCCGCGCATGCTCGACGGGGCGCTGGTCACGCTGGAGATCGCGCTCCTGTCGATGGCGATCGGCGTCGCGGTGGCCGTCGCGCTGACGCTCTTCCGCCGCTCCGAAAGCCGCATCCTGCGCGCCTTCGCGACGTCCTGGGTCGAGATCGCGCGCAACACGCCGGCCCTCTTCCAGATCTACATGGCCCATTTCGGCCTTGGAGCCTTCGGCATCCACCTCAGCCCCTTCACCTCGCTTCTCGCCGGCATCGCCTTCAACAACGCGGGCTATCTCGCCGAGAACTTCCGCGGCGCATTGAAGGGCATTCCCGATACGCAGATCCGCGCCGGCCGGTCGCTCGGCATGACCTCGCTCCAGGCCTTCCGGCTGATCGTCTTGCCGCAGATGCTGCGCATCGCCTTCCTGCCGGCGACCAACCAGATGGTGTGGGCGATCCTCATGACCTCGCTCGGCGTCACCGTCGGCATGAACACCGATCTCGCCGGCGTCACGCAGGAGCTCAACGCCCGCTCCTTCCGCACCTTCGAGTTCTTCTCGATCGCGGCCGTCATCTACTACGTGATCGCCAAGGTCGTGACGCTCGCCGCCCGGCTCCTGGCCTCGCGCCTGTTCCGTTACTGAGGGGCGCGCTCGATGTTCGATACCGCAATGACTGGAGCCGACCTCGTCTTCCTCCTGAAGGGCGCAGGCATGACGCTCGCGGTCACGGCCGTCGCCGTCGCCGCCGGCACCGTGATGGGCATCCTCTTCGGCGTCCTGCGCTTCCAGTTCGGGCCCTACTGGTCGGCGCCGCTCACCTTCGTGCTCGACGTCTTCCGCTCGGTCCCGCTGCTGATCCAGCTCGTCCTCGGCAATTCGCTGCAGGCGATCCTAAAGCTCGGCTGGGCGCCGTTCACGACGTCCTGTGTCGTGCTCTCGCTCTACACGGCGGCCTACTGCACCGAGATCGTGCGCGGCTCGATGGAGGCCGTGCCGACGACCACCCGCCGCGCGGCGCGCTCGCTCGGCATGACCTGGGGCCAGGACATGCGCGAAATCGTGGCACCGCTCGCGACCCGCATCGCGCTTCCGTCCTGGATCGGCCTGACGCTCGGCGTGATGAAGGATTCGGCGCTGGTTCTCTGGCTCGGTCTGATCGAGCTTCTGCGCGCCTCGCAGATCCTCGTGACGCGGCTTCAGGAGCCGCTGTTCATCCTGATCATCTGCGGCGCGATCTACTTCCTCATCAGCTTCCCCATCGCCCGGCTTGGCGGCCACCTCGAAAAACGTTGGTCCCCCCATGATTGAGATCAGACAAGTTCGAAAGTCCTTCGGCCCGCTCGAGGTCCTCAAGGGGATCGACCTCACGGTAGCCAAGGGCGAGGTTCTCACCATCATCGGCGGCTCGGGCTCGGGCAAGTCGACGCTCCTCACCTGCATCAACGGCCTCGAGCCGATCAATGCGGGTCGGATCGTCGTCGACGGCACCGAAGTCCACGCCAAGGGCACGAACCTCGACAAGCTGCGTCGCAAGATCGGGATCGTGTTCCAACAGTGGAACGCCTTCCCGCATCTGACCGTGATCGAGAACGTGATGCTGGCGCCGCGCAAGGTGCTCGGCCAGACCAAGGCCGAGGCCGAGGAAATGGCGGTCAGGCAGTTGACCCATGTCGGTCTCGGCGACAAGCTGAACGTCTATCCGAGCCGCCTGTCGGGCGGCCAGCAGCAGCGCATGGCGATCGCCCGCGCGCTCGCCATGAGCCCGGAATACATGCTGTTCGACGAGGTGACCTCGGCGCTCGATCCGATGCTGGTCGGCGAGGTTCTCGACACGCTCCGCATGCTCGCCTCGGAAGGCATGACGATGATCTGCGTCACGCACGAGATGAAGTTCGCGCGCGAGGTCTCCGATCGCGTTGCCTTCTTCCATCAGGGCGTCATGGCCGAGATCGCGCCGCCCGCCCAGCTCTTCGACGCCCCGCAGCAGGATGAGACGCGCCGGTTCCTGTCGGCGACGCACTGACGCAGCCGGGCGCGCGGGCGGAGCGCCGCCGGACCGCAGAGGCTGGCCCCAATGTGCCCCCGGCATTCCTGCCGCCGCTCGATTGCCTTCAGGGACGACCGCCCGTCGGACGGCCCGACGGCCCCATCCGAGGACGAACCGATGCGCACCTCCAAAGTCATTCATGTCGTGACGTGCCACGCCGAGGGTGAGGTCGGCGACGTGATCGTCGGGGGCGTCGCCCCGCCGCCGGGGGCGACGGTCTGGGAGCAGTCTCGCTTCATCGCGCGCGACGAGACGCTTCGCAACTTCGTCCTCAACGAACCGCGCGGCGGCGTCTTCCGGCACGTGAACCTCCTGGTGCCGCCAAAGGACCCGCGGGCCCAGATGGGCTGGATCATCATGGAGCCGGCCGACACGCCGCCGATGTCGGGCTCCAACTCGATCTGCGTGGCGACCGTGCTTCTCGACACCGGGATCATCCCGATGGAGGAGCCGATCACGCGCATGGTGCTGGAGCCGCCCGGCGGGCTCGTCGAGGTTGAAGCCGAGTGTCGGAACGGCAAGGCCGAGCGCATCCGCGTGCGCAACGTCGCCTCCTTCGCTGACAAGCTCGACGCCAGGCTGGAGGTCGAAGGGATCGGCACGCTCACCGTCGATACGGCCTACGGCGGTGACAGCTTCGTGCTCGTCGACGCCGCCGCGCTCGGGCTCGAGCTGACGCCCGATCAGGCGCGCGACATCGCCCGGATGGGCGTTCGGATCACCGCCGCCGCCAACGAGCAGCTCGGGTTCCGGCATCCCGCGACCGACTGGAACCACATCTCCTTCTGCC